>JAJZQO010000078.1 GCA_021847575.1 Bacillota bacterium
TCGATCACCGCCTGCTGGGTCGCGGAGGAGCTTTCAATCGTCACATCGGTCGTGATGTTGGGTAGGGCCGTCGGCCCCGCGTCGTAGCTGTTGTCCTGGGAGGCGGTGGCGCCTCCGGCGGTGTAGGGCGAAGTCAGGGAGTAGGTGTAGCTCGGGTCGAGGACAAGGGTATAGGGGCCGGCAAGGCCCGTCCCCAGACTGGAGCATTCGCCGTTTGCATTGCCGTCCTGCGTCGCCGCGAGTGCGTTGACGAGATCCTGGCCTGGACTGGATGTGCCACCGCAGTCCGTGACGACCTGGATGGTGGTGCCGCCTGCCGCCGCTGCCTGCGGCATTGCGCCAGGTAGCGCGTTGAGAAGAAGAAGGGCCGCCATCGCTGACAAGACACGCGCTGCTCGTTTCATTGCTACTCCCTTTCCGGATGCACGCCCCGCCGATATTCGGCATCAATCCTGGCTTCCCGCAAGCTCTCCACGGGAACCTGGAAGTCGGTATGATCCGATTTCCGCCAAGATCCGCCCATTCCTGCCATCGGCTTCGGGCTTGTTCCCTTCGGCCCAAAGGGATTGGCCAAGGGACCGCTCTGCGTAAATCGAAAGATCTCCGCCCTCAACTGTGAAACTCCCCCTGTTTCGCCCGGCGGAGGAGGTCGGTCAGCCTCGCGGCACAGCGGCTTCGAGGTGCGCATCCATAGGGGCGGCAGGTCCCAGCCGCTCGCCACATCGGGCATCCTTGACGGTCGCCGCCATGGAGCGACGGTGCGAAGATGGCGTCCGGGAGCACGCACACGACCTCGAAGTCGCCGCTGATCGTGAAGGAACGACCCGGACGGCAAAGGGAAAGTGATACTCCCCGTTCCCTGCAGAACGGACGAGCATCGCTGCGATCGAACCGAAACATCACATCAGATGGCCTGGAACGACTCTGCGAACCTTACATCGCCCAAGGACAATGTCGCGAAAGAGCAGATGTCCCTGACCACGAACGCACCCCCACGCGCCGGCCGATCCCGCAAGCCCGCGTAACAGATGGCGGCGCGTGAGAGGGCCTGGGAGCCAGACACCTGGGAGCCGCCGCACGGCGAAGCACAGGGCACCGGGGAGAGGCTGTGGCCGATCGCTGTCGGCAGACCGCAAAAATCAGGGGGACGACAGCCGCGCCCCTGATCTTTTTCTGGAATGGGCCGGTTTACCATGAAATCTTGAGGAAGTGTCCATTGCCAGGTGCACCGGGCCGTCCAGGCGATGTCCGCTGTGCTGGTGAGCGTGGCCGATCGTGTTCTTCAGCGAACGCAGATTGCCATGCCTACCCGGGTGGCCGCAGGCTCGCGCCGGGCCTCCGAGTGTCCCTTCACCTGCGGTGGCCGGACCGACCCGATGCGCCCCGATGACTGATCTCCTGAAGGTGGGCTGCAGCGTGAAGAGAGCTCGGCGGATCGTTTTGGCCTTCATCTCCTCCGCACTCCTCTTGCTTCCGGGCCTTCTCTCGGCTGTGCCGGCCGGTGCCGGACCCTCGGGTCCGAGCGGTGCCATCTACGCCATCGGCGGGGCGGACGCGAACGGTGTGCTTGACACGGCGCAGGCTTACAGCAGCGCATTGAACTGCTGGTCGACGCAGGCGCAATGCCCCCCCGTCGCAGCCATGCCGACGGCGCGCAGCGGGCTTGCGGCTGTCTACGATCCGGCGAATGGTTTGATCTACGCGATCGGCGGCACGGGCTCCGGCAATGTCGCGCTGAACACCGTGGAAGCCTACAACCCCGCGAGCAACAGCTGGTCGGCCGTCACAGCCATGCCGACGGCGCGCAGTGGACTTGCGGCTGTCTACGATCCGGCGAATGGTTTGATCTACGCAATCGGCGGCACGGGCTCCGGCAATGTCGTGCTGAACACTGTGGAAGCCTACAACCCCGCGAGCAACAGCTGGTCGGCCGTCGCGTCGATGGCCACCGCGCGCAGCGGGCTTGCGGCTGTCTACGATCCGGCGAATGGTTCGATCTACGCGATCGGCGGGGCGAACGCAAGCGGGACCGCACTTGTGTCCGTAGAGGTGTACAACCCCGCAACCAACATGCCCTGGTCGGCAGGTCCCCCGCTCAACACGGCACGCAGCGGGCTTGCGGCGGTATATGGTCCCGACGCTAAGATCTACGTGATGGGCGGCGCGAACGGCGGCGCAGCCGCATTGACGTCCGTCGAGACATTCAACCCGTTGACCAACGGGCCATGGGCGGCCGCTCCGTCGCTCAACACGGCGCGAAGCGGACTCGCGGCGGCAGTGGGCTCCGACGGACTGATCTACGCGATCGGCGGGGAGAACGCCGCCGGGCAGGCGGTGGATACCGTGGAGAGCTACAATCCATCGACCATAGGTCCCTGGAATTCGGCAGTGGCCGCGCTGCCCACGGCCCGGTCCGGACTTGCGGCCGCCGTCGCACCTGTCGGAACCGCGGTCAGCGGAGTGAATCTGACGCCGAGCACAGCCGTGCAAGGTGCGACGGCCCAGTATACGATCAGCTTCACGACGAGCGCCGCGGGCGCGCTCACGGCCGGTTCTGGCACGATCACGCTCGGCTTGCCGAGTGGCCAGACCTTTCCCGCCACGCTCTCGGACTGGACGGTGGACGGGCAGCATCCCGTTTCGGTCACGCCACAGGGCAGCGGCAACTCGTCAAGCCTCGTCCTTGCGGTGCCAGCGAACATCGCCGCATCGAGCCAGGTCAACATCGTCGTCTCGAACGTCACCAATCCCCCGGCCGGCTCGTACATCCTGACGGTCAGCACTTCCTCCGACGTGCTGCCGTCCGGCATGGGCTACGCCATAGCTGCGCCGTCGGGATCTCCGAGCGGGCTCACGGTGACGCCCAACCCGGCCACGGCGGGCGCGAACGCAAATTATGCGATCACCTTCACGACGAGCGCTTCGGGTGCGCTTGCGGGAGGTACCGGGACGATCACCGTCGGTCTGCCGGATGGCCAGGGCTTCCCGACGTCGGCCGCCGACTGGCAGGTGAACACGCAGACGCCCGCCTCGGTAACGTTGCAGGGGAGCGGCAGCTCTACGACGATCCGGATCACGCTGCCTCCCGCCCTCTCGATCAATGCTTCAAGCCCAGTCGCGATCGAGGTCGCGAACGTGACGAACCCGGCGGCGGGTACGTACGCCCTGACATTGTCGACTTCGTCGGACACCCAGGCCACCAGCGCCTCCTATGCCATCGGCACGATCGGCACAGCCCAAGACGGCAGCGGCATCGTGCAGGTGAGCCCCGCAACCGTCCCAGGCGGCAGCACGGGCCAGAGCTTCACTTTCACCTATACGGCGGCGAGCGGCGGCCTCGCGAACGGCACCGTTGACATCACGGTACCCTCCTCGTGGCCGGCTCCCAGCACGGCCGCGAGCGCCCAGGGCTATACGGTGGCGAGTGCAGGCAGTGTCGGGGCCATCGGACAGACGATCTCCGTGACGAACGTGACCCTCTCTGGCGGTCAGACCCTGACCATCACCTACGGCGACACGGGTGCAGGGGGACCGGGGGTTACGGTGCCCGCACCTGCGACGGTCGCGATCTTCGGGGCAGCCGAGGCTTCGACCGCAGCCGGGACGCTCACGCCGCTCGGCGCTTTGCCCACGGTGCAGGTGACGGGCGCGGTTGGTCCGCCTGGGGGCGGCACTGCGGTTGGCCAGGTAACGGTCGCAGTTGGCGATGCCACGGTCGGTGCAGCTTCCATGTACACCGTCGGCTTCACCGCGACGAGCGGCCTCACCGTAGGCGCTTCGGTCTACCTGGAGTTCCCAAGCGGCACGTCGTTCGGTGGCGCCCTTTCCGGCAGCGACATCGATGTGAACAGTCAGCCGGTCAGCGGGAGCGTCTCCGCGTCCGGAACCACCCTGACCTTCCCCAGTCCGGTCGCGGTGGGCTCGGGTGGATCCGTGACCGTCAAGGTGCTCAATGACGGTTCGGGTCACGCTGTCACAAACCCGACCGTGCCTGGCAGCAACTACACTCTGCAGGTGCATACGAGTGCCGATGCGTCCCCCGCATCGTCACCGGCGTTCACCTTGAATCCGGGTGCGGCGAGCCAGCTGGTGCTGACTCTCTTCTCGGCCCAGCAGACGGCCGGCTCCCAGTTCGGCTTGATCGTGACGGCGCAGGATGTCTACGGCAACACCGCGACGGGCTACACAGGCACGGTGCATTTCACCACCAGCGCGGCAGCGAGCCCCGACGGCCAAGCCCCGGTCCTGCCGGCCGACTACACCTTCAGGGCCGGAGCGGGTGGCGACAACGGCAGCCACACCTTCGGCGGGATCATCCTCTACTCGGCCGCCTCGGCGACCGTGACGGCCACCGATACGCTGACCGGCTCCATCACCGGCAGCAGCGGCAGCATCACGGTGGAACCGGCGTCCGCCGCCTCCCTGTCGGTGACGGCCGCGTCGCCTGAGACCGCGGGCACCCCGTTCACGGTCACCGTGACCGCCGACGACCCCTACGGGAACACCGCCACCGGCTACTCCGGTACTGTGCACTTCACAAGCAGCGACCCTAGCGCCACACTGCCGGCCGACTACACCTTCACGACCGGCACCGGGGGCGACGACGGCAGCCACAGCTTCGCAGGCGGAGTCACCCTAGCCACGACCGGTGCCCAGTCCATCACGGCGACCGACACGGTGACCGCCAGCATCGCCGGCAACGCGAGCGTGCAGGTTTCGGCGCAGGCACCCCTCGCGATCACGACATCCGCCAAGTTGCCGAGCGCCACGACGAACACTCCGTACGCCGAGCAGCTGCAGGCCAGCGGCGGCTCCGGCAGCTACAGTTGGGCGGTGACGAGCTATGCCCAGCTGCCAAGCGACCTGAGCCTCAGTACGTCTGGCCTCATCAGCGGTACTCCGGACGTCGGCGATGCCGGGGACACGACATTTCCCGTCATCCAGGTCACGGATACGGTCACCGGAGCCACCGCGACGCTCGACGCGCAGATCAGCGTCGTCGGCACGCAGGTGCAAAGTCCCCAGCTGCAGCTATCGTCCGCAGCGCAGGGCGCCACTGGCGTCAGCTACACGGTCACCTTCCAGACGAGCGCCGTCGGAGCGATCACGAGCGCAAACCCGCTTGGCGACGACCTCGTCCTCACAGCACCCCTGGGAACGGTCTTTCCCACCGCACCACTCGACTACACCGTTGCGGCCGGCGGCTCGCCCGTGACGGTGTCGAGCGTGAGCGCCTTCCAGGGAGACAGCGCGACCATCTACCTTGGCGGCAGCGGCACGATCATTCCCGCCTCCACCACGGTGACGGTGACCATCGCCGGGGTGGCGAACCCTCCAGTTGCTGGCGCGGCCGATCAGCTGCAGGTGCTGACATCCGCTGACCCGGGCACGGCCTCGACGCCCGACTATGGCATCGCGCCCGTCGTCCTGCCCGCGCAGCTCGCAGGTTCGACGCTCGCCGTAACCCCGAATCCCATCGTCTTCGACACGCTCGGTTACGGCCAGGGCCCGCAGGCGACAGCCCTTGTCACCTTGCTGGACGGCAGCGGCGCCCCGGTCAGCGGCGACACGGTGGCGGTCAGCGTCGCGAGTTCGAACCTAGGGTACTCCTGGCAGGTTTCGCCAAGTTCGGCCCAGAGTGGCCAGAACGGGGCCGCCAGCTTCACCTTGAGTTTGCCTGGCGGCTATCAAGGCGGCACGCTCCTCGTGGGAGCCGCCGACCAGACGAAAGGCCAGTTCATCGCGGGCGTTGCCGTGCCGGTCTACGCCTATCAGTTCACCTTCACAGGCCAGGACTACCCCGGATCGCTCGCCACGGTCGGTGGCAGCGGGCTGCCGCAGAGCGCCGCCGTCACAAAGGCGACCTTCGCCGGCCAGCCGCTGACACTGTCGGGCAGCTGCACGACGGATGCCCACGGCGGCCTTTCCGGCTGCGACTTCAACGTGCCGGGCGTCGCGGCGAACCAGAGCTACCCCCTCAGCCTGACGATCGGCGGGATGGCCTTCAGCCAGGACTTCGCCGTCGGACAGAACCCTGCCGGCATCCCGGCGACCGTGGTCGTGACCTCCGGCAACCAGCAGCAGGCCGCGATCGACAGCCTGTTCGCCAGCCCCCTCGTCGTGACGGTGGACGACGCCACCGGCAACCCGGTCGCGGCCGGCGTCGCCGTTACCTTCCAGGCGCCGTCGAGCGGTGCGGGCGCCACCTTCGCGGGTGGCGCGACCAGCGCAACGGCGCAGACGGACGGCAGCGGGCAGGCGACGTCGCCCACGCTTACGGCCAACAGCAGCGCGGGAACCTACCAGGTCACGGCATCCGCGCAGGGTACGAACTACGTCTCGTTCAACCTGACGAACACCGCGGGCACGGCGTCCTCACTCCAGGCCACGGCGGGTGGCAGCCAGGTCCAGGCGGTCGGCAAATGGTTCTCCCAGGACCTCCAGGTGACCGTTCTCGATCAGGGAGGCAATCCAGTCGCCGGCGCGTCGGTGGTCTTCACGGCGCCGGGGAGCGGCCCGAGCGCCACCTTCGCTGGCGGCGGCCAGACGGTCGCAGTGCCTACGGGCAAGAACGGGGTCGCCAGCGTGCAGACCATGGCGGGCGGATCGACGGGTTCCTACCAGGTCACGGCAGCGGTGCAGGGGGTTTCCGGCACCGTCTCCTTCCGCTTGCGCAATGCCACCACGGTTCTCGTGAACTGCGACGACCAGAGCCTGCAGGCTGCCTTCGCGGCGGGCGGTTACATCGCATTCGCCTGCAGCGGAACGATCCAGTTGTCGAAGACGCTGGAGGTTCCCTCGGGCCTGCAGGTCACCCTCGACGCGACGGGGCAGGGCGTGGCGCTGCAGGCGCCGCCGCCGCCCACGTTCAGCTCGACGCAAGCTGCCG
The DNA here is from genome assembly GCA_021847575.1 of Bacillota bacterium. Taxonomy (GTDB): domain Bacteria; phylum Bacillota; class Sulfobacillia; order JAJZYS01; family JAJYTV01; genus JAJZQO01. The sequence continues at coordinate 6,890 of JAJZQO010000078.1, forward strand.
CGGACAGCGGCTGGACCGAGCGTGTGTTCGATGTTCAGGGCGGTCAACTCACCCTGGACGATCTTTCGGTGATCGGCGGCTCTGTGCAAGCGGCGATGGGCAAGAGCGGTCAGAATGGCACGCCAGGGCAAAGCGGGCAGAGCGGCACGGCAGGCTCCGACGGTCAGCCGGGCGGCGACGCCCAAGGTGGCGCCATGTATATCGCGGCGGGCAGCCAGGTCACGGTCAACGGCGGCAGCTTCGCGGGCAACTCTGCGGTCGCGGGCGGCGGCGGCGATGGCGGCAATGGCGGGGATGGCGGCGTCGGCGCGTTCGGCAGCAGCGGCGGCAACGGCGGCCAGGGAGGATACGGCGGAGACGGCGGCAACGCGCAGGGCGGCGCCATCTACAACCTGGGCAATCTCACGCTGGACAACGTTACCTTCCTGCTGAACTCGGCGCAGGGCGGCGAGGGTGGCTGGGGCAGCGAAGGCGGCGCGGGCGGCCAGGGCGGCCTCGGGGACCCGGGCCAGACCGGGCCGGCCGGGGGAGGCGACGTCTGCACCAGTGCGAGCGCGGGCGGCGAAGGCTACGCGGGCGGTGCGGGGGGCCAGGGCGGCATGGGCGGCCAGCCGGGGAATGCGGGCAACGGCGGCCCGGCCGAGGGAGGCGCCGTGGAGAATCTCGGCACGCTCCAGATCAACGGCGGCGACTTCGCGGGCAATACGGCGCGCGCCGGATACGGCGGCGGTGCGCCGAACGACGCGTCGAACTACGGCGGTATCGGCGGCGTCGGCGGCCGCGGCGGCAACGGTGGCCAGGGCGGCGATGTCACGGTTCCTGCACCAGGGTGCCCGAAAGGTACCGGCAAGCCGGGTGCCGGCGGACAGGGCGGCATGGGTGGTCCAAGCGGCAACAGCTCCCCAGGGGGGATGGGCAGTGCGGGCGGCAGTGGCGGCATGGCGCAGGGCGGCGGCATCTGGAACAGCGGCAGCCTTGCCGTGCAGGCAACCCAGTTCGGCGACAGCACGGACGGCGGCAACCAGGCGATCGGTGGCGAGGGGGGTGCGGGCGGCACAGGCGGTTCTGCCGCTGACGGCGTGAAGGCGATGGGCGGCGGCGGGGGGCCGGGCGGCCTCACCTGCGGCTATACGGAAGCCGGCCTCTCGCAGCCCGTGTACGGGTGCGGCGTTCCCGTCGGCGCGCCGGGCAAGTCCGGCGTCAATGCGCTCAAGTCCTTCGGCGCGCTGGGCGGCATGGGCGGCCAAGGCGGCGATGGCGGCGGTGCGCAGGGCGGCGCGATCTATGTTGCGTCCGGCGCCAGCGCACAGACCAGCGGCCTCGTGTATGGCGGTCAGGCCGGCACAAACTCGGCGGCGAACCTCGCGACGGGCGGCGCGGCCGGCCAGGGTGGCCTGGGCGGATACTCGAAGTGCGAAGTCGTTGCAAATGCAAGCGGGACGGAAGGCTTCGTCTGCACGACCATGACATACAGCGCGAAGCGGTACATGTCTGGCGGCTCTGGCCTCGCGGGCGATGGCTCGGGTGCGCAGGTTTTCACCGCCGGCCAGCAGAACGCCGCGCTGGAGATCACGACCTCGGCTCTGCCCGGCGGCGAAGCCGGCGGCTGGTACTCTGCGCTGCTGCAGGCGACGGATGGGGTGGGCCCCTACCAGTGGTCGGTGCAGGGCAGTCTGCCGCCGGGCCTCTCGCTGGACCCCACCTACGGGTTGATCTCTTCGAGCGGTGCCACGGTGGCCGGCATGTACTTCTTCACGGTGACTGTGACCGACAGCGAGACGCCGGCGGAGACGGCGAGCCAGAGTCTCTCGATCGACATCGTGCCTGCAGCGGCGTCCAACCTCACGAGCGGCCCCGTCGTCAGCGGCTCGAGCGACGCCCAGAGCAGTTCTCCGAACGGCAGCGCGACGGCCGGCGGCCAGAACTCCGCCACCCCCGACACATCTGCGACCGCCTCCGGTGGCACGGGCACGGTCGCCGTCACCGAATACAACGTGGATCCCGTGGGCGCCCCGTCGTTCCAGTCGGCCGGGCAGTACTTTGACATCGCGGTCTCGACGCCGTCGCAGGGTGGATTCCAAACTGTGACGGCGACGGAATGCGGCGTCAGCCAGGGCGACACGATTGAGTGGTCGCCGGACGGAACGACATGGCAAGCGGTGAACCCGCAGTCTTACGACGCCCAGACCGCGTGCGTCACACTCGGGCCCTTCGACGCAAGTTCCGATCCGACGCTCGCCGAACTCACAGGTACGGTGTTCGGGGTGGCGGCGCCCACCGTCCAGCTGTCGAGCGGCGACCTGCTCGCCTTCTCCCCGCAGGCCATCGCCACGCAGGGTTCCCTGAACCCGGGCGACACGGCGGAGACGGTCGTCACAGCCACGAATGCCCAGGGCGCGGCAATCCCGGGAGCCACCGTCTACCTCTCGCTGGCGGCCGGCGCGTTGGGCAGCGCCGTCGCCGAGGGAGTCGCGCTCACGGCTACGCCGGAGGCCTTCACAGCCGGGAGCCAGGGTCAGATCGCGGTCACCTACACCGCGCCCCAGAATCCGCCATCGAGCGGCGTCGACACCATCACAGCCCAGAGCGACCAGGGCGCAACGCCTCTCTTGAGCGCCAGCGCGAGCTACGACTTCGCACCGCCTGTCCTGGTGCCGGCGTCGATCACCGTGACGGCGTCTCCCGCCACGGTGGCCGCCAACGGATCTGCAGCGATCTCCGGTTTCGTCTACGACGCCGGCGGCGATCCGGTGCAGAACGCCTACGTGGACCTGTCGGCGTCTTCCGGCAGCCTCAGCGCCTTCGAGGTGACGACGTTGGGCGACGGTTCCTACAGCGTGACCTGGACGCCGCCCTCCAGCGGCGGCAACGCGACGATCAGCGTTTCGGTCGTGGGTACAGCCCAACCGGTGACGGCCGTGGCAACGGTCACGGCAGCGGGCGCAGCGGCGCCGTCGGCTCATCGGGCCCCGTCTGGCCCTGCGGGCGAAGTCGGCGGGCTGGGCGGCATTCTTGCGACAGCCGACGGGCTTTTCAGCATGACGGTAGCGCCTGGCGCGCTCGCTGCGGGGGAGACGCTTGCCGTCGCGGAAGCGCCAGGGCCGACGGGAGGGCTGCCCCCGGGCATGACCGGGATCAGCGACACCTTCACCCTGACCGGTGGGACGCTCAGCGCTCCCGCGACCGCGACGTTCGCCTACAGCCTCGCCGCCCTCGGCGGCCTGGCGCCAGGGAGGCTGTCGGTCTACGTCCGGGGCTCGGACGGCGTGTGGACGTTCCGCCCCTCCGCCGTGGATGCCACGGCCGGGACAGTCTCGGTGCGCGTCGCGGGTCCAGCGACGCTGACGCTTCTGCTTGCGACTGAAGTGCCGCGCGACGTGCCGGAGAACTACTGGGCGACGCCGTACATCGAGCGGATGCTCGCTGCAGGCGCCATGCAGGGCCTGCCGGGAGGGAGATTCGAGCCGGGTGCACCGGTGACGCGGGCGCAGTTCGTCAAGATGCTCGTGCTGGCAGTGGGGATCGCGCCGGCCAGCACAGGCTCTTTGCGGTTCGCCGATGTCTTGCCGCGGGACTGGTTTGCGCCGTACGTCGCTGCCGCGCTGCAGGCGGGGATCGCACAGGGGGTCACCGCCAGCGAGTTCCGGCCAAACGCAGCCATCTCCCGGGAGCAGATGGCGGTGCTCGTCGCGCGGGCCCTTGCGCTCCAGAGCGCGCCGCCCGTTTCGTTCGCCGACGGCCGCGACATTGCACCGTGGGCGCTCCCCGCGGTCCAGTCGGTCGTGGCTGCGGGACTCCTGCAGGGCCTGCCTGGCGACCGGTTCGCGCCAGGGGCCATCGCCACCAGGGCAGAAGCGGCCAAAGTACTTGCAGGCGCCATCGGGCGGCTTGCGCCTTAGGGGCCACGACCAGGCGGCAGGCGCGCAACCTGCCGCCTTGGGGACTGCCCGAGGCGCTCCCGCCCGCAGGCGGGAAACAAGACAGGCGAAGGGGGAGGCGGTCGGGGGCCAAAGCTCCTGACTCCCGCAGGCGGACCTTCGCCGTCGCGATACGGCACGAGCTCGCCAGCGACGCATTGCCGGCAGCGTGGAGCGGTGCGCGCAAGGGTGCAGCACCGCTCTTTTTTGCATGCGCAGCGCGGTCGGTCCGACGCCTGCATGTCGCCGAGTCGCACGCCTCGGCCAGTACGGCTGCAGGCCGGCAGCCTGGCCTGCAGCGGGAGAAGCGGGCGTGCAGATCGGTACGCCGCCGGGCGCGGGGCGTACGGCGTCCGCGGCGGGCCGCCCGGCAAGGCGCCATGCGCTGGAAGTCCGATCCTGCCGCGGCGCTAGCCGCCAAACGGAGCCACACCTTGGAGGGGTAGTTACTGCTCGATAACATCTAGCGTTCTATTGAGTTTGGTGTAGATTACTGCTAGAGTTAGGTCATGGAACTTGTACCCATTCGTGTAGC
>JAJZQO010000079.1 GCA_021847575.1 Bacillota bacterium
ACACCTTTGTGCACAGACCTCTCAGGAGCGGATTCGCTCGATGAGCAGATCGACGACCTCACGGAACTGAGGGTCCGCGCGCAGGTCCGTGGAGATCTTGTCGCAGGCGTGCATCACGGTGGAGTGGTCCCTGCCGCCGAACTCTTCGCCGATCTTGGGCAGCGAACTGTCCGTGAGTTCACGTGCCAGGTACATTGCGATCTGCCGGGGGTACGACACGGCGCGCGTGCGTTTCTTCGTGGTGAAATCGTTTGCCCCCAGGCTGTAGTACTCGGCCACGCGCTGCTGGATCATCGGGATCGTCACCTTGCGAATCTTCTGTGCCGGCAGGAGATCGTGCAGGGCGACGGGTGCGAAGTCGCGGGTGAAAGGGACGTGGTTTACGGAGCAGTATGCAATGAAACGAATAAGGGCTCCTTCGAGTTCACGGATGTTCGTCTCGATGTGGGTTGCGATGAATTCGAGAGCCGCCGCGTCTACGTCGAGATTGTCCGCGAGCGCTTTTTTGCGCAGGATGGCGAGCCGCATCTCGAAGTCCGGTGGCTGGATGTCGGTGATGAGGCCCCACTCGAAGCGAGATCTCAGGCGGCTCTCCAGCGTGGTGATCTCCTTCGGGGTCCTGTCCGAGGAGATCACAATCTGCTTCTGCGCGCCGTAGAGCGCTTCAAACGTGTGGAAAAACTCCTCCTGCGTTCCGACCTTGCCTGCGATGAACTGGATGTCGTCGATCAGCAGCAGGTCGATCGAGCGGTAGCGGTTGCGGAACTCGTAACCCTTACCGTCCATGACGGAATTGATCATGTCGTTCGTGAATGTCTCGGCTGGGACGTAGAGCACCTTCAGCGTCGGCCGGCGCTGCAGCGCGAGATTGCCGATAGCCTGCATCAGGTGCGTCTTGCCGAGTCCGACCCCGCCGTAGATGAACAGGGGGTTGTAGGCGCGACCGGGCATTTCCGCCACCGCAAGCGACGCCGCGTGCGCCAGGCGGTTCGAATTGCCCACGACGAAACTGTCGAATGTGAACCGGGGATGCATCGTGATACGTGCCCCGCCGTTCGCAGGGGCGGTCTCGACCGGTGGCGGGGGCGGCGTGGGAGCGGCCCGACGTTCGCCGGTCTGCACCGTCAGCCTGACCTCGCAGGGCCCGTCGGCCGCGTCACGCACAGCTTGAGCTATGTGGCCGCGGAGCTGGTCGTCCAGGGCGCCGATGGTGGATTCGGACGGCGCGGCGAGCCAAAGCACGCCGTCCTCGACCTGCAGCGGGCGCATAGGGTGCACCCAAGTCTCATAACTTGGCCTGGGCAGCATGCGCTGCAGGAGTGCCCGCGCCTTGGACCAGATGATCTCAGCGCGGTCTTCCATTCTGGCCGGTGCCTCCCCGTCTGATGATGTAGCGTGCAGGTTATAATCGTATGCAGAAACAGTGGGTAGCTCCGCATCGGCCAGGAGGGGCAGCAACTCCGCAGGATCGGGCATTCGCGGGCGATTCCCTGACTTCATAAGAAACCCACACCTTATCAACAGGGTTGTCCACAAGCTGTGGATAATGAAAACGGCCGCCCTTTGCGGCCGCTCGGGTGGCGCTCCCGATGATAGCAGAGGCGCGGCGCCAGGGCAAGAAGTGGAAGACCCTCCCGCCCTTGACACACACGGTGGTCGGCCCCTACAATCCTAGTGCTTTTGCTCCTGGAGGTGGACAGGGTGAAGAGGACATTCCAGCCGAACCGGCGGCGCCGCTCCAAAGTGCACGGCTTTCGTCTTCGCATGAAGACGAAGAGCGGCCAGAAGGTGCTGCGCGCACGCCGGCTCAAGGGGCGCAAGCGGCTTTCCGCCTAAGGTGATTCCTGAGGAGAGGCTGCGCCGGCCGGCTGCCGTGCAGTCGGTGTTCGCCCGCGGAGCACGCTACGCGAACCGCCGCCTAATTCTCTTCGTCAGCGAAGGGACGGAAGGCCGGCGGCGTTGCGCGTTCGCGGCCGGAAAGAAGCTTGGCGGTGCTGTACGGCGCAACCGGCTTCGGCGCAGGATGCGCGAGGCGTATCGCAGGGAACGGAAGGAGTTTTTGCGCGGATGCGATCTGGTGCTGTTGGCCAGGCCGGAGACGGGCGAGGCTTCATTCGAGGACCTGTGCACGTCTCTGCGCGAACTGCTGGAACGGGCCGAGACGGCGAGGCGCCGCGCAGCGGCGTCGCGGTAAAGCTGCTCACCGGGATCATCCGGTTCTACCGCCGGTTCATCTCGCCCCTAACGGGAGCGCACTGCCGTTACAACCCGACCTGCTCACAATACGCGTTGACGGCGATCGAGCGGTATGGGGCGCGCAAGGGCGGTGCGATGGCAATAAGACGACTTTTGCGTTGCCACCCGTTCCATCCTGGCGGATGGGATCCCGTTCCCTAGCAGGCGGAAGGAGATACAGTCTTGGCGCTGTTCAACGCGCTGGTGTCGGGAATGCAGTGGGTGATGCAATTCTTTTACAACCTCACCCACAGTTACGGCCTCGCGATCATCCTGCTGACGATCGTAGTGCGTGTGGTGATCATGCCGCTCTACCATGGTCAGCTTCGCTACATGCGGAAGATGCAGGAACTGCAGCCCGAGATGAAGCGCCTGCAGGAGAAGTACAAGAAGGACCCGCAGCGGCTCAATCAGGAGATGATGGAGCTCTACAAGCGGGTGGGAACGAACCCGCTTTCAGGCTGCATTCCGATGATCGTCCAGTTGCCGATTCTCTACGCACTCTTTGCGGCCCTGATGCACTTCCACTACCATGGATCACACAGTTTCCTCTGGTTGCCCAATCTTTCACTGCCGGACCCGTACTACATCCTGCCGGTGATCGTCGCGGCGACGACCCTTTGGCAGACGTTTGTGACGATGCCGAGGACGGGCGGCGACCGCACCCAGCAGATGATCACCTATATCATGATGCCAGCCATGCTGTTCTTCATCAGCATGCGCTATGCCAGCGGGCTATCGCTCTACTGGGCGATCGCCACGTTCTTCACGGTGGGGCAAGCTTACTTGAGTGGCGCCGTGCGGACCCAAGCGTCGCCGGCAAAGGTGCAGAAGTAGCCATGGAAGAACTCGAAGAGATCGAAGTCGAGGGTCAGACCCTCGAAGAGGCCAAGCTTCGAGCGGAAGGCCGGCTCGGGGCCCTCATGGAAGAAATCGAGGTCACGGTGCTGCAGGAAGGCAAGCCGGGCATGCTCGGCCTCTTTTCGCGTCCGTGGCGGATTCGCGCCCGTCGCAAGGAGTCGGTCGGGGAGCGGGCGGCAGAACTCGTACGGGCGTTCTTTGCGGAACTCGGCAGCGACGTGCAGCCGACGGTGAGCCGCGACGCGGAGCATGTGCACATCTCGGTCGACGGAGAGTTCGGCTGGTTCTTGCGCAGGCGCGGCGAGGCGCTTGACGCCCTGCAGTACCTGGTTGCCGCCGCTGTGGGCAAGAAGGGCGGCGAACGGATCATCCTCGACGTCGGCGGCTATCGCGAGGCACGCCGGACCGCCCTCGAGAAGATGGCCCGCGAGGTGGCGGAGCGCGTGCGCGAGAGCGGTCAGGAGTCTGTGCTCGAGGCGATGCCGGCCAGCGAGCGGCGGATCATCCACAGCGTGATCCAGGACTACCCCGATCTGCAGAGTCAGAGCCGGGGCGAAGAGCCGCACCGTCAGGTGGTTGTGCAGAAGCGTTGAAAGAGCGGCTGCTATCGCTGATGCGGGCAAGAGGTGTCGTTCTTTCGGCGCAGGCTGTCGACGGCCTGGTTGCGTATCAGGAAATTGTGCATAAGGCGAACGGGACGCAGAACCTGACTGCGCTCCGTTCGCCTGAAGTTTTTCTGCGCGAGGGCATCCTCGACAGCCTGCTGGCATGGCGCGCCCTCGCGGTCACGGCAATGGACGTGCTCGACGTCGGGAGTGGCAGCGGGCTTCCGGCGCTGGTCTGGTGCATCGCCGGCTACGCGCCGCGCGCTGTGCTGGTCGAGGCCGAGCGGCGCAAGGGAGAATTCCTCGCTGCGGCGGCGAAAGAGCTCGGGCTCGAGGTCGAGGTCCGTTGGGGGCGGGCCGAGGAGGAGGCCCGCGGCGGGTTGCGCGACAGGGCCGCCCTTGTGACGGCGAGGGCGCTTGCGAGCGCACCGGTGGCTGTCGAGGTGTGCGGTGGGCTTGTCCAGCCTGGCGGAGTCCTGTGCCTGCTCAAGGGTGAACCGGGACGGACGGCTCGAGAGGCAGCGCTCGCGGCGCCTGTGGCGGCGCGCATGGGCTTTGCGCATGCCGAGACGCGCAGCTACGCACTTGACTCGGCCATCGAGCGAACGCTGCTCGTCTATCGCAAGTTGCATCCGACACCGGCGGGCCGTCCGACAACCTTCGCGCGTCTGCGGCGCGAGTTCCCTGGCGGGAAGTCCGTCGCGGAAAGGGAAGGCGGCGCGGAGGGCGAATAGCAGGGGCAGTGGGAGGCATGCCTGTGCCACCGGAATTGATCGCGGTGGCCCCGCAGGATGTGCGGCGGAGCCCCTATCAGGTGCGGAAGGATTTTGATGCGCGAGCGCTTGAAAGGCTCGCGCAGTCTTTGCGCCTGCACGGCATGCTGCAGCCTATCGTTGTCCGCCGGTCCGGGGAGGGCTATGAGCTTATCGCGGGTGAGCGCCGCCTGCGCGCGGCGGTCTCTGCCGGTCTGACGAGCGTACCCGCTCTGGTGCGGGACGCGGCGCCGATAGACAGCGCTGTGACCGGGCTTGTCGAGAACCTGCAGAGAAGCGATCTCGGGGTGTTCGAGGAAGCCGAGGGTTATCAGCGCGTGATGCAGGAGTTTGGCTTGACGCAGACGGAGTTGGGTAGACGGGTCGGACGTAGCCAGGCGGCAATCGCGAACAAGCTGCGCCTCCTGCGGCTGGGCGAGGAGATCCGCAGCCTCGCGGCGGATGGTGCGCTCTCGGAACGGCACCTGCGCGCGCTGCTCAAGGTGGCTGGCGTGAAGCGTGTGGAGATGGCGCGGCAGGCCACGCGCGAGGGGTGGACAGCGCGCGAACTTGAGGCGCGGGTGCGCGGTATTTCCCGGGAAATACCGCGGCACTACGTCAAAGATGTGCGGACAGTGCGGAACGCCCTCCGAGAGAGCGTCGCGCGGCTACAGGCGGCAGGTGTCGCCGTCGAGATGTCGGAATCTGAGAGCGAGGATGCGCTGGAGCTTCGTTTGCGCATCCCCCGGCGTTGAAGGAGGGTGGCCATGGGGCGGGTTGTGGCGATTGCCAATCAGAAGGGCGGCGTCGGCAAGACGACGACGGCGATCAATCTAGGGGCGTGTCTAGCGGAGCTTGGACAGAGGGTTTTGCTCTGCGACGTCGACCCGCAAGGCAATGCCACGACTGGTCTCGGCATCGCCAAGGGCGAGCGTGAGGAGAGCATGTACCAGGTGATTATCGAGGGCGACCCGATGCGTGATGCGGTACTGCCGACTGCCGTCGAGGGCCTGCATATCGTGCCGTCTTCGGTCGATCTGGCGGGGGCCGAGGTCGAGCTGGTGACGACCGAACACCGCGAATACCGGCTGCGCACGGCGCTCGAGCCGATGCGACCACGCTATGACTTCGTGATCCTGGACTGTCCTCCATCGCTCGGCCTGATGACGCTGAATGCGCTTACCGCGGCCGACTCGGTCCTGATTCCCTTGCAGTGCGAGTACTACGCCATGGAGGGCCTGACGCAGCTGCTGCGTACGGTTCAGCTGGTGCAAGGGGGACTCAATCCATCGCTCAAGATCGACGGCATTGTCCTGACGATGTTCGACGGGAGAACCAACCTGTCGATCCAGGTCGCCGACGAGGTCAAACGGTACTACCGCGATAAGGTCTATCGGACGGTGGTGCCGAGGAGCGTTCGTTTGAGTGAGGCGCCGAGCCATGGCCGACCGATCTCGCGGTACGATCCGCGCTCCCGGGGCAGCGAGGTATATCGCGAACTGGCAAAGGAGGTGCTGATGCGTGGCGAAGCGGGGACTCGGGCGAGGGCTTGAAGCGCTGATCCCTGAGGTGCGTGTGGCGGCGGATGAGGGCATGCAGCAAGTCGCCGTCAGCGCGATCCGGCCAAATCCGTACCAGCCGCGGCGAGACTTCGAGCCGGAGGCGCTGCGTGAACTGGCGGAGTCCATTTCGCGCCATGGTGTACTGCAGCCACTCGTCGTGCGGGCCGTAGGGAACGGGTATGAGCTAATCGCGGGCGAGCGGCGCTGGCGCGCCGCGCAGATGGCGGGTCTGAGCGAGGTGCCCGTCGTGCTGCGCGCGTGCGATGATGGACGCCTGCTGGAGATCGCCCTTGTGGAGAACCTGCAACGTGAGGACCTCAATCCGCTCGAAGAGGCGGAGGCGATCCAAAGCCTCGGCGAGTCGCGCGCGCTGAGGCAGGAGGAACTGGGTCAGGTGATCGGCCGCAGCCGGTCGGCCGTGGCGAACAGCCTTCGCCTGCTTGGGCTGCCCGACGAGGTCAAGGAGCTGGTTCGCAAGGGGTCCTTGTCTGCCGGCCACGCACGTGCGATTCTGGGATTGCCGCCGAATAGTCAGGTGCCGGCGGCGCGGCAGGCGGTGGAGCGTTCGCTGAGCGTGCGTGAAGTCGAGGAGATGGCACGCAGGCCCGTCAACACGGCAAAGGCGAAAAGGCCCAAGTCCGGCGGGCGGGTTGCACGGTGGGAGGAACGCTTGAGCGGGGCCCTTGAGCTTCCGGTGCGCATCCGCTCCGGTGCGCGCGGCGGTGCGGTGGAGATTCGGTTCCGCAGCGAGGAGGACCTGGCGCGCCTCGTGGCGCGTTTCGTGCCGGAAGAAGACTAGATTGTTTCACGTGAAACATTGAGGGGGAAGCAGGTTGCCTGATCTGATCCGACTGGCGCCGATCCTGGCGCTGATCGGCGCGGCAGGGCTGATCGTCGGAATCATTGCACTCATTCTCGGTGTCGCCAGCCTTACCGCGGCGCGGCGTCTGCGTCGTCGTCTGGACCACCTCCTGCGCGGAGGACAGGCAACCGACGTGGAGACCCTCCTCCACGAACAGTGGCAGGCCCTGCGTGAAGCCCAGGGCGGCGCGGAGAGCGCGCTTGCGCGCCTTGACGGCGTCGATGCGCTTCTGCGACGCAGCATTCAGCGCGTCGGGGTAGTGCGCTACAATGCCTTTCCCGGAGCCGGTGCGGAACTCTCCTTCAGCGTTGCGCTTCTCGACGCGGAGGAGGATGGCGTCGTGATCAGCGGTCTCTACGGCCGGGAGGAAACCCGCATCTACGCGAAACCCGTGGCATCGGGCGCGTCCCGCTACCCCCTGTCGGAGGAGGAGCGGGCTGCGATCGAAGCGGCCATTGAGTCGAAGCGGGAGGTGCACGCTGTTTGAAGACGCTCTTCATCGTCAACTTTGTCGCGGGCCGGGGCCGGACCGAACGCCAATGGCCGCCTGTATGGCAGGTGCTGCAGCGCAAGTATGCCGGGCAGGGCCTGGAGACGTCGGTCACCGCGGGGCCGCGCGACGCAACGCGCATTGCCAAGGAGGCGGCGGAACAAGGTTTCGAGCGCATCGTCGCCGTTGGCGGTGACGGTACCCTGACCGAGGTGGCCGACGGCATCCAGCAGGCATCTTCACCCACGACACTCGCTTTTGTGCCGACCGGTGCCGGTTGCGACTTTCGCCGCACCGCGGGTATCCCCCAAGACGTGATGGCAGCGGCGGAGCTCGCGTTGCATGGCCTGGCGGAACCTGCGGACATCGGTACGATGAGCGGCACCACATTCCTGAACGTCGCGGGTGTCGGCTTCGACGCGGAGGTGGCGGCTGAAGACGAGCGTCTCCGGAACCGGTACAGGGCCACAGGCACCGTGCCCTACATCCGCGCCGTGCTGCACGAACTCTGGAGCTATCGCCCTCGCGAAATGCGCATCGTTGCGGACGGTGTGTCTTACGAAGGGCGTTTCCTGCTTGTCGCGGTCGGCAATGCCCAGTACTACGGCGGCGGCATGCGCATCGTGCCGACCGCGTCGCTGCAGGATGGGATGCTCGACGTTCTTATGGCGGGGGACTACAACGTGCCGGAGACGCTCGCCCTGCTCCCCCGCGTTTACAGCGGCGGCCACGTGACGAGCAAGAAGATTAGGATCGTTCGCTGCAGAAACTTGTCGATCGAGGCGACCCCCGAGGCCTCCGTCCATAGGGACGGGGAACTGGGCGGCCGCACGCCGGTCGAGTTCGGAGTCATCCCGCACGCGTTGAATCTCGTGTACGGCCCGACTCCCGCCAATGGCGCCAAGGCCCCGGACGATGGGACGCATGCCTTGGTGACCCCCCAGACAGACTAGCCCGGGGGGGATGGGCTTTGCGCGTGGCGATTGAGGAAGGGCTGAGCAACGTGCGCAGGGCCGTCGAGGCCAGAGGGTGGCAGGCGGTGCCGCTTGACGAGGCGAGGCGGGCGGCGGTCGACGCTATCGTCTGCACGGGGCAGGACGACGACATCTTCGGGGACGAGAGCCTGGAGGTGGACGTACCGGTGATCCAGGCGCAGGGACTCACGGCGGAGGAAGTGCTGCGCCGCCTGGAGCGCGAACCGCGCCAAGGGCGAGCCTGAGCGCGTCGGCGATCAGCGCTGCCATGTCATAGACCAGCCCGAGCCTGGTATTCTGCAAAACTACGTACTCCATGAAGCCCCCGACGTTGACGGTCGCCATGACGGCGACATCGCCGATCGGGGGCAATTCCTTGCGCACCCCCGCGCCAGGCTTGAGCGGGCCGCGTTGCACCTGTACGCTGCCAACGCTCTCGAAGCTGCCAAGGCAAGCGTCAATCGCGACGACTGGACCCTGCGTGGCAGCTACCTGAAGCCGTGGCATGAGCTCGTGCAGGTTCCCGGCGTGGACGGGCGCCTGCAGATTGCCCAGCACGGCGAATGGAAGATCTCCCCGGGACTGCGTCAGGAGCGTCCCCACCAGCGGACCAAGGGCGTCTCCCGTGGAGCGGTCCGTCCCTACGCAGACGACGGTGGCCGGGCCGCCAAGTCTGCGCACGGCGACGAGCTCGCGTTGCAAATGCATGGCCAAAAGGGAGGCAGCGCGGGGATCTTCCGGCCGTACGCGCTGCCTCTGCTGCCGACTGTGGTGCTCTTGCATGTCGCGAGTATATGGCCGGCTTCAGGCAGGTATACACCAGGCAGAGCATAGCCTGCCCAGGGGGGTTGCCGTGGCCTGGGAGGTAGCCGTCGCGGCGTTCGCCGCCATGGTCGGGGCCGGGTTCGTCTCAGGGCGTGAGGTCTTCGTCTTTTTTGCCATGCACGGTGCGACAGGGACTCTCCTGGCCCTCGGCGCGACCCTGCTGCTTGCCCTCGGTACTTGGCGCACGGCGCAGACGGCCCCCGCAGTACCCCTTGTCGCCCCGCTCTGGCGTACACTGCTGGCAGCGTTCAGCTTTATCACCTTGTCCGCCGTGCTGGCGGCCATAGCGAGCCTCCTGCACTCGCGCATGGGGCTACCGTCGGCAGTCGGCGCAGCGACCGCCGCACTGCTTGCAGCCTTGGTGCAGCAACACGGCACCACCTCCCTCAGGCGCTGGCAGGGGCTGATGCTGGTGCTGGTCGTGGTGACGGTCCTCCTGACGGCAGCCCTTGGCCTCGTGAAACTGCAGCCGGGGGTGCTGACGGTCGCTGTGTCCCCCCTGCAGGCCGTGTTGGCCGTGTTCGGCTACGCAGCCTACAACATAGCCCTTGCGAGCGACGGGGTTCGGCGCTCCGCCCTCGGTCAGGGCGTGCCGGGCAGGCGCGGTGCCTTCGCAGGTGGACTAGCCGCCGGTCTCCTGCTAACGTTGGAAGCGGCGGTACTCGCACGCGGCGGCACAGCCATCGCAGGCGCCGACCTGCCGCTACGCGAGCTTGCTCTGCACCTGCACGACCTCCTCGGCGCCGGTGTCGAAGTGGCGATCGCTCTAGCGAGCCTATCGGCGGCAGCTTCCTTCCTGCAAGGGTCGGCCGCGCTCTTTGGCGGCACCTGGACAACCACCGGGCTTGCCTTCCTGCTGTCGACACTTGGTGTTCAGGCGATCGTCGACCGAGCCTACCCCGTAATGGCCGCAATTGCCTTATTATGGATGTTGGCGCTGCTCTGGCCGTCCGCCTTGGCGGGCAGGCACGGACCCAACCGACAAGGACGGTGAACGGACCCTGCCGCGCGACGAAGCAGAATCAGCCTACCAGGCAGCACAGGATGAAGAGCGCCGTGGCAATGTAGAACGCGCGGAGGCGCTTTATCATCAGTTTGTCGAGCTTAGCCCCGCGGACCCGCGAGGCCCGAACAAGCTCGGGGTCCTGCAGGCGCTGCTGGGCCACTACGAGGCGGCCGAAGGATACTTCAGGGCCGCGCTCGAGCTCGACCCAAAATTCCCTCCCGCACTGACGAACCTTGGCAATGTTTACCTCGAGCGGGGCAATGCTGAGGAAGCTTTGCGGCTGTACGAGGAAGCGCTGACCATCGATCCGAACTACTCACCTGCGCATCACAACATGGCGGCAGCGCTCAAGAAGCTGGGGCGCATCCGTCCGATGGTGCAGCATCTCAAGGACGCGCAGAAGGCCTTCCGGGAGACGGAGCGCCAGAACGTGCGCAAGGAGATGTCCGGATGCACGGGGCGCGGCGGGGCGACCACCCTGCTTCTGGTGGCCGTAGGGGTTCTGCAGGTCGCAGCTTTCTGGCGATGATGCCCCTGAGCCGTGTGGCGGCCGCGGCTGCCGCCGCGTATGCGGCCCTGTGGGCGACGTCGCACCTTGGCTACCCTTATCAGGTGGCGCTCGCGTTCGTGGCGTCCGCCCTTGCCGCGGGCACCGTCCGCGAACTTTGGAACCTGCCGCCGCATCGCCTGAGAGTGTATGTCGGCGACGTCGTGACCGCGCTCGCACTTGCGCTCATCATGGTTCTCGCGGCGCGTGCATTCGGCCACGGGCGCCCGCCCTCACCCTTTCTGCCGGCACTCGCGTGGCCGTTCGTCGATCTCTGGCGTCCGTTGCGCAGGGGGTAGTTACTGCTCGATAACATCTAGCGTTCTATTGAGTTTGGTGTAGATTACTGCTAGAGTTAGGTCATGGAACTTGTACCCATTCGTGTAGCTGCCAGAGAGCTTGGAGTCCGAAGAGAGA
>JAJZQO010000012.1 GCA_021847575.1 Bacillota bacterium
TGCTTGAGGTCTCTCAGGAGCCGGATGCGAAAAACGCACGTCCGGTTCTGTGAGAGGGCTGACGCCGGGTTGATCACCCGGCGCCACCCTACTCGATGCGCCTCCTGCCGGGGCGTGCTACAATATCGGAAATGGAGCCGAAATTGACCTCTCCAAGCGTCGTTCGGGAGGTACTCGCAGGCCTTGGCATCCGACCTCTGAAACGTCTCGGGCAGAACTTTCTCGTGGACCACAACCTGCGCGAGCGGATCATCTCCGGACTTGAGATCGTGCCCGGAGACCGGATCGTGGAGATCGGGCCCGGCCTGGGAGCCATCACCCAGGGCATTCTGGAGAAGTCTGACGACGTGCACGCGATCGAGATCGACCATGCACTCGCTGCGCACCTGCGCGATTTCTTCGGCGCAAGGCTGCATCTGCACGAGGGCGATGCGCTCGAGGCCGACCTTGCGGCACTTCTCGGCCCGTCGGGCAAGCTAGTGGGCAACCTGCCCTACTACATCTCGACGCCGCTCGTGGCCGCGGCAGTGGCGGCGCGTCCGGCCATCGCGGTGCTCATGCTGCAGAGCGAGGTGGCGGCGAGACTGCAGGCGCCACCGGCCACGCCCGAACGCGGAGCCCTGACACTGCTTATCGAGTATGCGGCGGACGTCGAGCCCTGGGCCAAGGCAGGCCCGAACCTTTTCTATCCGCCGCCGAAGGTCTCGTCGCAGGTGGTGCGCCTGCATCCTCGGCCGAGTCCCGTCGCCGCTCCCTGGTCGGCCATCCGACCGATCGTGGCGGCGGCGTTCCAGTACCGGCGCAAGACGCTGGGACGGGCGCTTCAGGAGGGCCTCGGACTTGAACCGGAGGTGGCGGCGCAGGCTCTGCGGGCTGCTGGAATCGATGCGGTGCGGCGCGGCGAGACCCTGTCCCTGCAGGAGTTCGGCCGACTGGCCGAGACCCTGGGCAGGGGTGGCTGAGCCGCACGGCGGTGAAGATGCTGCTATCCGACGGTGCTGGAGGGTGAGGGAGTGCTCTATCACAGCCCGAGCCGCGGCGTGTTGGACTTGGAGCAGGTGTTCAAGGACATCATCAACTTCATCCGCGAGGAGCCGCAGGCGGAGCACAAGCTCATCATCGGCACCGATTCGCAGGCGCGCAACGAAGTCACGTTCGTCACGGCCGTCGTGATCCATCGCCTTGGCAAGGGCGCGCGTTACTACTACCATCGCGAAGTGCACCGGCGGTTGCCCAGCCTGCGTCAGCGGATCCTGCTCGAGACATCGCTGAGCCTCGGCGTCGCGAGCCGTCTGACGGAGATGCTTTCAAGACGCGGCTACCAGGGCTTCGACATCGAAATCCACCTCGACATCGGACAGAACGGCGACACGCGCGACCTGATCCGCGAAATCGTCGGCATGGTCTCTGGCAGCGGCTTCGACGCGAAGATCAAACCCGACTCGTTCGGGGCGTCGAGCGTCGCGGACAAGTATACGAAGTGAGCACCGGCAAGGGTTTTTGCGTTGGTGCCAGGGTCCTTCCGACGACCGCGTGGCCCATCTGGACGCGAACGCTTGGCGACACAATGCTTCTTGACATGGTTTCTAAGCCTCTGCTAAAATGCTTCGATCTTGACCGGATGCTTTCTTTCTGGTAGTATGAGAGCGTACCGCTCCGTTCAGGAAGGAAGTGGGGCGTTTGGCGGCTAAGCGCGTCTTGTCCGACATCAAGCGCGACTTGGACGGCATGATCGGCGAGCGGATCCGCCTCAAGGCGAACCGCGGACGCCGAAAGGTGGACGAGCGGGAAGGCGTTCTGGAGCAGACTTATCCGTACATCTTCGTGGTGAAGATCGACGATGAGCCCTCTGGCGCAAGGCGTGTATCGTTCAGCTATGCCGACGTCCTTACGGAGACGGTCGAGCTCGAAGTGGCTTCGGACGGCGTCTTCCACAAGGTCAATGTGAATTAGGCTCTCGAGAGCAGGAGGAGGCACCCGGCGGGTGCCTCCTCGTTTGTCGTCCGGGCGGGGCGTGAGGGCTACGGATCACCCCCGGCCGTCGAAGCAGTCCGCCTGCGAAATGCGCAAGACGTTGCCTGCGGCAGCACACTAGCCTGACATGGCTGAAGCCAGGGGCCTTGCGGCGCCTCGGCGTAAACGCCTTTCGGCGAACGGCCTCCCGCCCAGGCCACGTCGCCCATCATCATCCCCTGGGTGAACCCACACGCCGCTGGGGCGGGCCATGCGGGGCGGGCTCCGGACGGGAGTCAGGGAGAGATCACGTCGAGAAGCTGCGCGAGGGACCGGATGCGGCCTCGGGACAGATCCGCAAACGCGTCCCAGGGGTCGTAGAGCAGCGCGTGCAGCCCTGCGGTCCTCGCGCCCAGGATGTCGACGTCGAACAGGTCGCCGACGAACAGGGCGTCTTGGGCGTTGACGCCGAGTTGCTCGAGCGCCAGGTGGAAGATGCGTGGGTCGGGCTTTTCGACGCCCGTGAGATGCGAATCCACCACCACGAGGAGATTGTCGCGCAGGCCCGCGGCGGCGAGCTGTGACTCGACACGCCCATCCGCGTTCGAGACGACGCCGATCAGCAGCCCCTTCGCCGCCAGCGATGCAAGGGTCGCTGCTGCCCCCGGTGCGCATAGCCGCCAGAGCCCTCTCGGATCGGTGAGGTTTTCCTCGCGTGCGGCCGCGGCGAACGAGACGGCCTGCTCACTGCCAAGGCCGACCTGCGCCGCAATGGCGCCGAAGTAGCCTTGAAAGAAGGGGATGGCGCGCCCCGCGCCGTCGCGCGTCGGCCAGCCGGTTCGGCCCACCCGGGCCGCGGCCCTGCCGAGGTCGCCTGGCGCAGGCGCGAAGTCGCGTCGCAGGCGCCGTGCCTCGGCCGCAAGCCATGGGTAGTCGAGGTGCAACAGCGTGTTGCCGGCATCGAACATGACAGCGCGCATCGCACTACCTCCTGCGCTGGGACATCGTGCCAAATGCAGCCGTTCTCGCCGCGGAGGCCCATTCCTGCCATGGACCGCGCGCATGGCCGCGCAGGCTGAGGGGTAGCCTGCTGGCGCAAGGAGGCTGACGACAACGCCGGGAGGGACGCTTCTGCTGATCGGCGGGCATGAGGAGCCGCGCGGCGAGATTCTCGCGCGCTTCAGCGACATGACAGGCGGTTCGCGCGAGATTGCGCTCGTCACGCTCGCGACCGAACAGCCGGCTGCCTCGTTCGAGCGCTATCGCGACAGTTTCCGGAACCTCGGCGTAAAGACGCTTCACCATATTGACGCCCGCATGCGGGAGGACTGCGCGGATCCTCAGGGCCTTGAGGTTCTGGAGCAGGTCGGGGGCATCTTTTTTACGGGTGGCGATCAGCTGCGCATCACGAGTGTCCTTGGCGGGACGCCATACGAGGAGGCCCTGCGGCGCGCGTATCTGCGCGGCGCAGCGATCGGCGGTACATCTGCGGGCGCCTCGGCGATGAGTGCGACCATGCTCGTGGGCGGCGCCGACGAGAAGTCGGCGTCGCGGGGAACCGTACGCATGTGCCCTGGCCTGGGGCTTCTGCGCGACGCGGTCGTGGACCAGCATTTCGCTCAGCGCGGCAGGATCAATCGCCTGCTGGCGGCACTGGCCCAGAATCCCGGCACCCTGGGCATCGGCATCGACGAGGACACCGCCGTGCTCGTGCACGGCGGCCTTGAGCACATGGAGGTCCTGGGCAGCGGCACCGTGACGGTGCTCGACGCGCGCAGCGCGTACGTTGGCGATGCCTCGGAGGCCGCCGTGGATGCTCCGGTTCGTCTCGGCCCGGTGGCGCTCTGGGTGCTGCCGCAGGGATCCTCCTTCGATCTCGTGCGGCGCAGGGCGACGCATAATCGCCCCCAAGCAGGGGAGCATAGCGCAGTGCCTGTATCGCGCTGAGGAGGAGCCTTTCGTGCAGATCCTCGCCTGGCGGTACTTCGACGGACCAAACCCGCACTGCCATAGGCCCATGTTGGAACTGGAACTTGAACTCGGCCCGCGGGCCGACCGTACGACTGAGCAGCTTCCCGGCTTCACCGACACCCTGCTTCTTGACGTTCCAGGCCTCGCCGACCACCACTGCAGCCTCGGCTATCCCGGCGGCTTCCTGGTGCGACTGCGCGAGGGTACGCGGCTTGGCCATGTGCTCGAGCACTTGGCACTCGAGCTTCTCCACGGTTGTGGCGCCGAGGGCGTCTACGGCAAGACGCGTCAGATCGCCCGCACGAGCCGCTACCGCGTGGCGTTCGAGGCGCCCGAGCCTGAACTTGGTCGCGAGGCGGCAGATATCGCGTGCCGTTACCTGGACGGCCTCGCATCCGGCAATCGCCCTGAACTCGATCCAGAGAGGCTGCGCCTGCAGGCCCTATACGCGCGACGGTCGCTCGGACCCAGCACGCGGGCGATTCATGACGCCGCGCTGAGGCGCGACATACCCGTGCGCCGGACGGGCAGCGGCAGCCTTCTCGAGCTGGGGCAGGGGCGCTACGTGCACCGCGTGCAAGCTACGCTCACAGACCGATCTTCGGCCGTCGCGGTCGACCTCGCGGCGGACAAGCAAAGCTGCAAGGAGATCCTGGCGGCGCAGGGCATCCCGGTGCCGCGAGGCAGGGTCGTCGACAGCGTGGACGCCGCGATCGCCGCCCAGGCCGCCATCGGCGGACAGGTGGTGCTGAAGCCTCTCGCCGGAAGCCAGGGGCGAGGCGTCACGCTTGGCCTGCGGCGGGGCGGCGAAATCGCGGGAGCGTTCGAGGTGGCGCAGGAGATCATGCCCGACGTGCTCATCGAGGAGCAGGTGCAGGGCAGGCACTACCGTCTGCTGGTCGTCGGAGGGCGCCTCGTGGCGGCCGCGCAGCGGCTGCCGGCTCAGGTCACCGGCGACGGCCGCAGCACCGTGCGCGAGCTTGTGGCGCAGTTGAACGAGGACCCCAGGCGCGGCGAGGGACATGAAAAGCCCCTGACGCGGGTCCCCCTCGACGCGATCGCCCTGCGCTGCCTGGGACGCCAGAGGCTCGGGGTGGACGACGTTCCGCCTATCGGCCGCGCAGTGCTCCTGCGCGAGGCCGCGAACCTCTCCACGGGCGGCAGCGCGGTCGACGTCACGGACGAGGTGGCGCAGCCCTTCAGGTCCATGGCTGAGCGGGCCGCGCAGGCGATCGGCCTAGACGTAGCCGGGGTCGACATGATCGCACGCGACATCGCTGACCCCAGGAGTCCGGCGTGGGTCATCGAGGTGAACGCCGCACCGGGCATCCGCATGCACCACCATCCCACGCTGGGTGAGCCGCGCGATGCGGCTGGCGCCATCGTCGACTGGCTCTACCCGCCCGGCAGCCCCGCGCGGGTGCCGCTGGTCGCGATCACGGGGTCGAACGGCAAGACGACGACCGTGCGGCTGGTTCGCCAGATGCTCGAGGCCACGGGGGTGGCGGTTGGCTACACCTGCACCGACGGGCACGGTGTCGGGGATGACTTGATCGGGCGGGGAGACGACGCGGGACCGCGTTCCGCGCGTGCGGTCCTGCGCGATCCGCGGGTCGAGGCGGCCGTTCTCGAGGTGGCACGCGGCGGCATCGCCCGCGGCGGGCTCGGTTACGACCGCGCCGATGTCGGCTGCATCCTCAACGTGACCGGGGATCACCTCGGCCAGGACGGCGTCGACACGATCGAGCAACTGAGACTGCTCAAAGCGCTCGTGGTAGAGGCGGTGCGACCTGGCGGGCGCGTCGTGCTGAACGCGGAGGACCCTGGAACGCCGCAGCTCCAGGAGCGGGCGGCAGCTCCCGTGATCCTGTTCGCAACCAGTTCGGATGGCATCGTGCTGCGCCGCCACACGGCGGCCGGCGGCGCGGCCGTCGTCGTGGCGGCCGGCGAGATCGCGCTCGTGCGCGGGGGTCGGGCCGAGCCTGTGGTGCCGCTCGACGAGATTACCTTCGCCGATAGCGGCGCCTGCCGACCGATGCTCGAAAATGCCTTGGCCGCGGCAGCATGCGCCATGGGCCTCGGCCTGCCGGCGTCGGCCATCGCGGCCACCCTCAAAACGTTCAGAAGCGATCCGCAGCAGAACCCGGGTCGGCTCAACGTCCATGAACTGGGCGACGTCCGCGTCGTCGTCGACTACGGTCACAACGCAGCCGCCCTGTCGGCTGTGGCCCCGGCCCTGCGCACGATGGCCAGCGGCCGTCTCTTTGGCGTCGTCGGCCTGCCCGGCGACCGCCGGGACGAGGACGCGCTGGCCCTGGGCCGAACGGCTGCAGCCGCCTTCGACGTCGTTTGCTGCAAGGAGGACCAGGACCGCAGGGGCAGGGCTGTCGGCGAGATGGCGCAACTTGTGGCACAAGGCGTCAGGCTGGGCGGCGGCAAGCCGCGCATCATCCTCTCGGAGCGCGAGGCCCTGGGCGAGGTGCTCGGGCAGGCTGCGCCGGGCGACGTGGTCGCGGTCTTCTTCGAGAAGCTCGAGCCGATCCTGGAGGAGATCGCGGTATGGCGCGACAGGCTGGCCGCGGGGCGGCCGCCTGCGCCATCGCTTGCGCGGCGGGGGGGAGCGGGCTAACCTCAGGTCGGGGGTGTGCCCGTGCGCTTCTTCGCGCCGGCCAAGCTCAACCTCAGCCTTGATCTCGGCCCGTTGCGCAGCGACGGCTACCACGAGATCAGGTCCGTCATGCAGGCGGTGTCCCTCGGGGACCGCCTGCTCGTTCTGCCGGCGCGCTCGTTTAACCTGGAAAACCCCGACGTGCGCCAAGGGGATCTCGTGGCGCGCGCCGCGGAAATCTTCCATCAGGCGACAGGAGTGGTGCCCTCGGTCGCGATCAGCGTGCGCAAACGTATTCCGATCGGGGCGGGGCTGGGCGGTGGCTCGAGCGACGCGGCCTGCGCCTTGCGGGCTCTGCGCGATGTGCTGCTGCCGCGGCTACCAGACAGGGAACTCGTGCAGCTGGGCAGCGTCGTAGGCAGCGACGTGCCGTTCTTTCTTGGGCCGGCGCCGCGGGCGCTCGTCAGCGGGCGCGGCGAGGTCCTTGCGCCACTGCCCGCCGCCGGGCCGCGCTTCGTCGTGATCGCATGGCCAGGTGTGCCGCTGGCAACGGCGGACGTCTACCGCGCGAGCACGTCAGGGGGCGGCGATGCGACCGACCGCGTCCTCGCAGGCTCCGAGACAGGACCGAACGATCTCGAGCCGGCCGCGGTGCAGCTCTCGCAGCCCCTCGCGGCACTGCTGGCACGGAGCAGGGTGGCAGGGGTTCCGCTTCAGGTGACCGGAAGCGGCAGCGCCGCGTTTGCCCTTTACCCGGATGCGCCGGCGGCGACGGCCGCCCTGCAGGCGCTGAGGCCCTTGGCGCCGCGGGCGATTCTCTGCCGCACGCTTGAGGCGTGGCCTTGGAGCGGGGCGGCGCGCCCTGGTTCGTAGCGGGCTACGCCAGGATTTGCGCCGCTGCCGGCGAAGGGACGCCGAGTAGCGGCGGCTGGCACGGTTATCGCGGAGGCATGCTCACGACCGGAGGAATGTCAGGTGGTCGATGTCATTGTTCTGGCTGGCCGACGCAACGAGGGACCGCTCAAGGCGGTCTCGGACGTCGCGTGGGAGGCGCTTGTGCCGATCGCCGGCAAGCCGATGGCCGCCTGGGTGATCGAAGCGCTCAAGGCGTCGGGGGTCGCGGCGCGCATCGTGGTCGTCGGGCCGGGGGAACTTGGTACCTACCTGCGCCCGGAGGATGCGGTGATGCCGCCTTCGGACGACCTCATCGAGAACGTGCGCCGCGGAGCGCACGCTGTGAGCCGCGATCATCCGCTGCTCGTCGCCACATCCGACATCCCCATGCTGACAGCGGGATCCGTCGCGGCCTTTGTCGCCGCCGCCAAGGCCATTCCCGCAGAGTTCCACTATCCCGTCGTGCGCAAAGAGGACGTTGAGCGGCGATTCCCCGGCAACAGGCGTACGTATGTGCGCCTGAGGGACGGCACCTTCACGGGTGGCAACATCGTGCTGCTCGATCCGCGCTCGGCGGCGAAGGCCATCGGTGTCGCCGAGGAACTCGTCGCCCAGCGCAAGAAGCCTTGGCGGCTTGCACTTAAAGTCGGCACCGCATTCATGATACGATTACTGCTTGGGCGGGCAACCGTCGCGGAAGCCGAGGAGCGCTTCTCGCGGCTTTTCGGCGTTGTGTCGCGCGCCGTGCCACTGCCATATGCCGAGATCGGCGTAGACGTCGACCATCCAGGCGACGTCCCGTTCTGCGAGGGTGAGCTGCGCGGCAGGGACAAGGGGGCAAGCGGTGGCTAGAGAGGCGCGGTACGCGCGGCTTAGGCGCATCGTCGAACTGACCCGGCGCATTGCGGCGGCGCCGGGGCGTCTCTATTCCCTGGCGGAGCTTTCTGCGGCCACAGGCGCCGCGCGTTCCACCCTCTCAGGGGACATCGCGCTGATCGACGACGTGCTGCAGGAGAAGGGTCTCGGCGCGATCGAGACCGTTACCGGCGCCGCCGGCGGCGTGCGCTACAGGGTGGGATTCGCCGCCCTCCACGCGGCCGATCTCGCGCAGGCCCTGACGGTCGAGCTCTCCGACCCGGAACGGATCATCCCTGGCGGATTCCTCTACATGACGGACGTCATCTTCTCGCCGCACTGGTCCGAACGCATCGGCTCGCTTTTTGCCGGACGCTTTCAGCAGGAGGCGCCGGACATGGTTCTGACCATGGAGACCAAGGGCATCCCCCTCGCGCTGATGACCGCCCGCTCGTCGGGCCTGCCGCTCGCCGTGGCCAGGCGCGAGAGCCGCGTCACCGAGGGATCCGCGATCGGGCTCAACTACGTCTCCTCGTCGGGCCGCATCGGCACCATGTCGCTGCCGCGCCGCGCGCTGCCGGCCGGAAGCCGCGTTCTCGTGGTGGACGACTTCCTCAAGGGGGGCAGCACCGTTCGCGGTCTCGTGGAGCTCTGCCAGGAACTCGGGGCGAGCTGCGTAGGGATCGCCGCGCTCTGCGAGACGCCGTCCGAGGAGAAGCACCTGCCCGCACCGCACTTCAGCGTACTGCGTCTCGACGCGGTCGATGAGCACCAGCGCTTTGTGCGCCTGGGCCCGTCGGAGTCGTTCCAGCGCTATCTCGAGGAGGCTCGTCACCATGCCTGAGGGGATCCGCCCCGTCGTCCTGGCAGCCGGCAAGGGCACGCGGATGCGCTCCGAACTGCCAAAGGCCCTCCACCGTCTCGCCGGCCGCCCGATGATCGGCCATGTCCTGTCCGCGCTCACGGACGCGGGACTGCCCAAGCCGCTCTGTGTCGTCGGCTATGGCGGGGAACTGGTCGAGGAGTATCTCGGTTCGCGCGCCGACGTCGTCTGGCAGGAGGAGCAGCTCGGCACGGGCCATGCGGTGGCCACCGCGCTCAAGGCGGAAAACAAGGCGCAATGGCTCCTGGTCGTGAATGGCGACCTGCCTCTCCTGCAGAGCACATCGCTTCAGGCGCTCATCGAGCGAAGCGGCCCGCAGGGTGGCCTCCTGACCGCGGAAGTGGCCGATCCCGGGGGCTATGGCCGGATCGAGCGCAACCGCGAGGGCGGCCTGGGCCGCATCGTCGAGGACAAGGACTGCGACGAGCGGCAGCGGGCGATCAGCGAGATCAACGTGGGAGCCTACCTCCTGCCGGTCGCGCCCCTGCGCGATTCCCTCGCCCGCGTCGGTAAGGAGAATGCGCAGGGCGAGATCTACTTCGTCGACGCGGTCACCGACCTAGCGTCGCAGGGCCATCTGGCCGTCGTGAGCGTGGCCCCGGACGAGGTTGCACAGGTCAACGACCGGCGCGAACTCGCCCGCGCCGAGTCCGCCCTGAGGCGCAGGCAGGTTGAGCGGCTGATGCTGGCGGGGGTGACCGTGCTCGACCCGGCGACGACTTATGTCGACGCCACCGTGCAGGTAGGGCGCGACACCGTACTGCATCCCTTCACCTTCCTCGAAGGCGAGAGCAGGATCGGCGAGGGGTGCGAGGTGGGCCCGCAGGTGCGGCTGCTCGACAGCGTGCTGGGCGACGCCTGCCAAGTCAGCTTCTCGGTCCTGGAGGAGACTGAGCTGGGGGACGGGACATCCTGCGGACCGTTCACGCATCTCAGGCCCGGCACGAAGACGGGCAGGCAGGTGTCGATCGGGAATTTCGTCGAAATGAAGGGCGTCGAGATCGGCGACCAGACGAAAGTCCGGCATCACAGCTACCTCGGCAACGCGTCGATCGGCCGCCGGGTGAACATCGGGGCCGGTACCGTGATCGTGAACTACGACGGCCACCGCAAGCACCACACCAGGATCGGCGACAGTGCCTTCATCGGCTGCAACGCGAACCTCATCGCCCCGGTGGAAATCGGGCGCGAAGCGTACGTCGCCGCAGGTTCGACGGTCAACCAGGCAGTTCCGGACGAGGCGCTCGCGGTAGCTCGGGAGCGCCAGCGCAACATCGAAGGCTGGGTCGCACGGCGTCGATCGCGGGAGGAGTAGAAGAGCAGTGGGATACCGCGACGGGGAGCTCAAGATCTTCTCCGGCAGTGCAAATCCGGCGCTTGCGGCAGCAATAGCCGAGCAGATCGGCGTGCCGCTCGGGGACATGCAGGTGGGACGCTTCTCTAACGGCGAGGTGCGGGTCATGATCCGCGACAACGTGCGCGGATGCGATGTCTTCGTCATCCAGCCGACCTGTGACCCGGTGAACGAGAATCTCATGGAGCTTCTGGTCATGCTCGATGCATTGCGTCGCGCGTCGCCGCAGCGCGTCACGGCCGTCATCCCGTTCTACGGCTATGCACGCCAGGACCGCAAGACCATCGGGCGCGAGCCGATCACGGCCAAGCTTGTGGCGAATCTCCTGACAACGGCAGGCGCGGACCGCATCTTGACGATGGATCTGCATGCGCCGCAGATCCAGGGCTTCTTCGACATTCCGCTAGACCACCTGTTCGCGGTGCCGATCCTGGCAAAGTACTTCCGCGACCTCGGCATCCATGACGGCATCGTCGTCGCTCCGGACGCCGGCGGGGGCAACCGGGCGCGCGACCTCGCCGAAAGGCTGGACATGCCCATCGGCTTCATCGACAAGCGGCGCCCGGAGCCTGGCGTCAGCGAGGTGACGCACGTCATCGGCAAGGTGCGGGAGCGCACCTGTATCATGGTCGACGACATGATCGACACCGGCGGCACGATCGCAGCGGCTTCCGTGGCTCTCCTCGAGCATGGCGCGCGCGAGATCTACGTGGCGTGCACCCACCCGGTGCTCTCCGGCCCTGGCCTTTCGCGCTTGCAAGGCGCCCCCATCCGCGAAGTGGTCGTAACCGACTCGATCCCGCTGCGCGCTGACGCGGGAGCGCGCTTCCGCGTGCTTTCCATCGCCCCCCTGCTGGGTGAGGCGATCACGCGCATCCACGAGGACGAGTCCGTTTCGCTGCTCTTCCAATGAGCCAAGGGCCGCGCCTCATTTGCGGGCTCGGCAACCCGGGACTCGAATACCACGGCACGCGGCACAACATCGGCTTTCGCGTGCTGGACACGTTCGCCCGCGAGGAGCGCATTTCGTTCCGGCGCAGCCCGTACCAGGGCTACCTCGCGAAGGGTAGTGGCCCTGCACCGCTCTATCTCCTGAAGCCGACCACCTACATGAACCTCTCGGGCAGGTCGGTGCGCCAGGCCGTTCAGGCGCTCGGACTCGCGGCCGAAGAAATTCTCTGCATCTGCGACGATCTCGACCTGCCCGTCGGCCAGATCCGGCTGCGGGCCGAAGGCAGCGCGGGCGGGCACAATGGACTCAAGTCGATCATCGCCGAGATCGGAACGCAACGGTTCGCGCGTCTGCGCATCGGCGTCGGTCGCCCGCCCGACGACGACGTGGTGCGCTTCGTGCTCGGCTCGGCGCGCGGTGACGATGCAGTGCGACTGGGATGGGCTGTGGACCTCGCGGTCCAGTGTCTGCGCACGGCGGTCGCGGATGGCATCGAGGCGGCCATGAACGCATTCAACGGCCGGTCCTATCCCGCATAGGTAAAAAGGGGCGCCACGTGGCGCCTTCTGGGGGGACGCGATTGGACCTGACGGCACTGTGGCAAGCCGCTCCGGAGTACCGGGCGCTGCGCCAGGGCCTCAGCGGTGCACCTGCGGAACAACTTGTGGTCGGCCTGCAGGGGGCGGAGAGGGCCTTCCTGATGGCTGCTCTATTGCGCGATCGGCCAGGTCCGGCCGTCTGGCTCGTGCCGACGGTACAAGCGGCGGAGCGTCTCCAGGCGGACTTGCAAACCCTTCTGCCCGAGCGGGAGGTGCTTTTCTACCCCGAACGCGAGGTTCTTCCGTTCGAGGTGATCGCGGAGTCGACGGAGCGCATCGCGGCGCGGCTCCACGCCCAGTCCCGCCTGCTCGCCGGGCGCGACGTGGTGGTGGTCGCATCGCTCGAGGCGGCCATGTCCCGCCTTACGCCGCCGGACGTCGCCAGGGATGCGAACCTTGAGCTGAAGACGGGGCAGCGCCTCGATCTCAGGCGGGCCGAGGCGGCTCTGGCGCATCTCGGCTATGTGCGCGAGGAGCGGGTCGAGGCTGCGGGCCAGTTCGCCGTCCGCGGCAGCATCCTGGACGTCTTCGGGCTTGGCGAGGAAGCCCCCGTGCGCGTCGACCTGTTCGACGACGAGATCGAAAGCATCCGGCGGTTCGATCCGGACACGCAGCGATCCCTCGCCAAGGTCCAGGAGATCGCCGTCGGACCCGCGAGCGAACTCGTCCTGACGCAGGCGGTGGCCCAGCAGGGAACCAGCGCGATACGCAGGGAGCTCGCTCTGCAGATCGCGCGCCTCAGGCGAGCGGAGCGGCTGGACATCGCGGCACGTCTCGAGGAGCGCATCGGACACGTGGTCGAGACGTGGGGCTCGCTGCCCGTGGGGCAGGGCGCCGAGCGCTTCCAGGCCTTCTTCTACGCCGAGGGCGCGAGCCTCGTCGACTACTTGCCGGATGGCGGCCTCGTGCTCGTCTCGGACCCCGACCGCTCCTGGGAGGCGGCGCGTGCGGCCCACCGCCTGGCGCAGGACCGCTCGGTGGCCTTGCTCGGGGAGGGGGCCATCCTGCCCCGCCAGGGCGAGGTGCTGGTCTCCGAGACGCAGGTGGAAACCGCGATACGGCGCCATCACCGCATCGCGTTCACCATCCTCGCGCGGCGCATAGGCCACTCCACCCTGGGCAGCGTCGTCTCCATAGCCTCGCGGCCCGTCGAGAACTTCCAGGGCCAGTGGCCACTTTTCCTCAAGGAGCTCGAACGCCATCGCGACGGCGGCTACCGTGTCGTGCTGCTGGCGCCGACCCCCGAGCGGCAAGAGCGGCTGCGCAAGGAACTGCAGAAGGCCGGCGTGAAGCCCCGCGAGGGTTCGCTTGGCGAAGCGCCGGAGCCGGGTGAGGTCCTGATCGTTCCCGCAGCGCTGGAGTCCGGGTTCCACCTGCCGGGGATCGCGCTCTGGCTGCTCGGTGACGCAGAGATCTTCGGGCGCGAGAAGCGTCGGGCCATGCGGACCCACAGTGCCGACGAGGGAGTCAGGCGCCTCAGGAGCACCGCCGAACTCAGACCCGGCGACTTCGTCGTGCACGTCCACCATGGCATCGGGCGCTACCTCGGCATGCGGGCGATGGAGATCGAGGGCGTGCAAAAGGAATACCTGCACCTCAGCTACGCCCAGGGCGACAAACTTTACGTGCCCGTCGAGCAGATCGACCTCGTGCAAAAGTATGTCGGGCAGGAGGGGCAGGAGCCGCGGCTCTATCGGCTGGGCGGCAGCGATTGGCACAAGGTCAAGGCCAGGGTCAGGGCGTCCGTGCATGAGATGGCGTCCGAACTCCTCGAGATTTACGCCCGTCGCGAGGCAACCTTGGGCCATGCCTTCTCGCCGGACGGCGAGTGGATGCAGAAGCTCGAGGACGCCTTCCCGTACGAGGAGACACCGGACCAGCGCAGGGCCATCGAGGAGGTGAAGCGCGACCTCGAGCGCCCCAGGGCGATGGACAGGCTGCTCTGCGGCGACGTGGGCTACGGCAAGACCGAGGTGGCGGTGCGCGCCGCCTTCAAGGCGGCCCTCGACGGCAGGCAGGTGGCTGTGCTGGTGCCGACGACCATCCTCGCGCAGCAGCACTTCAATACCTTCCAGCAGCGCTTCGCCGGCTTCCCGGTGGAGGTGGAGCTGCTTTCGCGCTTCCGCAGCCCGAAGGAGCAGCAGGACGTACTGCGGCGCCTCAGGCATGGCAGCATCGACGTCCTCATCGGCACGCACCGAATCCTGGCACAGGACGTCCAGTTCCACGACCTGGGCCTCGTCGTCGTGGACGAGGAGCAGCGGTTCGGTGTGCGCCACAAGGAGCGGCTCAAGGCCCTGCGTGCCAGCGTCGACGTGCTCACCCTTACGGCGACGCCGATTCCCCGCACCTTGCACATGGGCCTCGTGGGCCTGCGCGACATGTCGACGATCGACACGCCGCCGGAGGATCGCTTCCCCGTCCAGACATACGTCGTGGAGTGGGGTGAGGAACTCGTGCAGGATGCCGTTCGCCGCGAACTCGGCCGCGGCGGCCAGGTCTTTTATGTGCACAACCGCGTGCAGACGATCGAGGCGGCACAGCTTATGCTGCAGCGATTGGTACCCGAGGCCAGGATCGCGATCGGACACGGGCAGATGCCCGAACACCTGCTCGAGCAGACAATGCAGCGCTTCCTGGAAGGCGAGTACGACGTCCTGCTCTCGACGACGATCATAGAGTCCGGACTCGACATGCCGCGGGTCAACACGCTGATCGTCGAGGACGCGGACAGGCTGGGACTCTCCCAGCTCTACCAGCTGCGCGGCCGCATAGGGCGTTCGAACCGCCTCGCCTATGCCTACTTCACGTACCGCCGCGACCAGGTGCTGTCGGAGGTGGCCGAGAAGAGGCTCGAGGCCATTCGCGAATTCACCGAGTTCGGCGCTGGCTTCAAGCTCGCGATGCGCGACCTCGAGATCCGCGGCGCGGGCAACATCCTCGGCGCGGAGCAGCACGGCTTCATCGTGGCGGTAGGGTTCGACCTCTACAGCCAGATGCTTGAAGAGGCCGTTCGCGAGCTCAAGGGAGAAGCCGCCGTGGAGCACCACCTGCCCTCGCTCGACTTGCCTGTCGACGCGTTCGTCCCGTCGGACTACGTGCAGGATCCCAGCCAGAAGATCGAGATCTACAAGCGCCTGGCCGCGGCGCAGGACGTGGCGGAGGTTCAGGATCTCCTCGCGGAAGTCGAGGATCGCTTCGGGCAGACGCCGGAGTCCGTGGAGAGCCTGTTCCGCGTCGCCAGCATCCGTTTGCGCGGCGAGGAGCTCGACGTGAGCGGCATCCGTCGCGAGCGCGGCGATGTCGTTCTAAGCATGCACAGCCTTGGCGCACTCTCGCGCGACCGACTGAAGGAGCTGCCGGTTCGCTACCGCGGGCGCGCGACAGTCTTCGCAGGACAGAGCCCGTATGTCGCCCTGCGCCTGCCAAGCGCCACGGGGCCTGAAATGCTCTCGGCCATCGAGGAACTCTTCGAGTTCCTGAAGCCGACCCAGGCCACCGCCTGAGAGCGGGAGGTCCCTCGGCGATCTTGGACAGGACCCCCGGAAAGGGCCTGCCGGACTCCGAAGTATATGGTGCTGCAAGCGACCGGCCTCAAGATTGACGAGGACGGCCTTTTGCCGTGGTCCGTAGCCGCTGGAAAAATCCTGCATGCGTCGGCTGGGGGCTAAATATACTACGGTTGGCAAAACTACCGGCCGAGGGGGGAGCAGGGTGAAGGCTACCGGAATCGTGCGTCGCATCGACGATCTCGGCCGCGTGGTGATTCCCAAGGAGATCCGTCGGACCTTGCGGATCCGTGACGGCGACCCGCTCGAGATCTTCGTGGATCGCGACGGCGAAGTGATTCTGAAGAAGTACTCCCCGATCGGAGAACTCAGCGAGTTCGCCAAGGAGTACGCCGAATCTCTGAATGAGGCAGTCGGCCACATCGCCGTGATCGCAGATCGCGACGCAGTCATCGCCGTCGCAGGAGCGCCCAAGAAGGAGTTCCTGAACAAGGCGGTAGGCTCGCTGACAGAACGCTGCATGGAGGACCGGCAGATCTATGTCGGCCCGCGGCCGGGTGAGAAGCCGAAGGGTGCCCTGATCGGTGACGACGAAGACGAGACGCGCTTCACATCCATGGTCGTGGCGCCTATCATCGCCGAAGGCGACCCGATCGGCGCGGTGATCCTCTGCACCAAGGAGCCGAACGTGCAGATGGGCGACATGGAACGCAAACTTGCCGAGACGGCCGCAAGCTTCCTCGGCAAGCAGATGGAGCAGTAGCAGGCGTACATACGGTCGGGAGCCGCGCGCGAGGCGCGGCTCCCGACCTTTTGCGACACCTTGGGCCGGCACGGGCCGATGGCGCCGGGTAGGTCAGCCACACCGGACTCAGCTGTCCTGCCTTGCCCACTCCTGTTGCCTCAGCTCGACGCGCCGGATCTTGCCCGATGTCGTCTTGGGCAGGGAGTCGACGAACTCGATCTTGCGTGGGTACTTGTAAGGGGCTGTCACGCGCTTGCAGTGCTCCTGGAGTTCCTGGGCGAGAGCGGCGGTACCGGCGTGCCCCGCCCGCAGCGTGATGAAGGCCTTCACCACCTCGCCGCGGTCGGCGTCGGGGGAACTGACCACGGCGGCCTCGAGAACGGCGGGATGCTCCACGAGCGCGCTCTCCACCTCGAACGGGCCGATGCGGTAACCCGAAGAGATGATGATGTCGTCCGCACGCCCGACGAACCAGAAGTAGCCGTCGTCGTCGCGGTAGGCCCGGTCGCCCGTAACGTAGTACGGCCCGCGCCTCGTTGCGCGCGTCGCCGCCTCGGCGTGCCAGTATCCCGCGAAGATGGATGGAGCGTCGTCACGCACGGCCACATCCCCGACCTCACCGGGCTCCGTCTCCTTGCCTGCGTCGTCGAGAACCACGACGTCGTGGCCGGGCGTCGGCAGGCCCATGGACCCGAGACGCACCGGCAACTCGGGATGGTTCGCCACGAGGCAGACGGTTTCGGTCTGGCCGTAGCCGTCGCGGATCGTCACGCCCGTGGCGTCGCGCCAGAGGCGGATCACCTCCGGGTTGAGCGGCTCGCCCGCGGCGACGGCGGTACGCACCTGCGCGAGGTTGTAGCGGGAGAGGTCCTCCTTCACGAGCAGGCGGAACTCGGTGGGTGGGGCGCAGAGTGCCGTGATGCCCTGGCTCTCGAGGATCTCGAGATGGCGGCGCGGCTCGAAGCGCCCGGCATACATGAAGGTGGGCACGCCAAGTTCCCAGGGGCCGAAGAGGACGGACCAGGCGGCCTTCGCCCAGCCTGTCGCGGAAGTGGACCAGAAGAGGTCCTGCGGTGTGACACCGATCCAGTAGCGGGCGGTGACACGGTGCCCGATGGGGTAGCGGTGCAGGTGGAGAACTGCCTTCGGCTCGCCGGTGGTGCCCGAGGTGTAGTAGCAGATCGCTGGCTCGTCGCTGCGCGTCCGCACCGCGGGCGATCCGGTCGGGACGTCCCGCACCTCGAGGTCCAGCGCACGGAAGCCCTGGCGCTCGCCGCCGATCACGTAGCGCAAGCTGGGCGCCTCGTCGCCGATGGCGTCCACGACGTCGGCGAGTTCGGGCGTCGTCACGATCGCCTTGGCGTGCGAGTGCCGCGCGCGGTAGGAGAGGTCCCTGGGCCTCAGCATCTCAGAGCATGGGATGGCGAGGGCGCCGATCTTGAGCGTGGCGACCATCGTCTGGTGCCACGCCGGCAGCTTGGGCAGGATGATGAGGACGCCGTCCCCCTTGCCGACGCCGTCGCGCCGCAGCACGTGGCCGATCGCATCGGATGCCTCGGCCATCTGGCGGAATGTGAATACCTCGACCGCGCCGTCCTGCGCCATGAAGCGCAGTGCTTGGCGGTCCTCCTGGGCCAGCCGGTCCACCACGTCCGTGCCGAAGTTGTAGAATTCGGGGATCTCCCAGCGGAACGCCTCATAGTCCGCCCGGTAGCTTGCCACCGTACCCACCTCCCATGTCACATCGGCCAGGGATTCGCAGTATGACGGCGAAGACCTGCGGGGCAGTCGGCTGAACCAGGTGACCCATTGGGTGAGTGGCCAAGTGATCGCCTGTCGCGCCCTGAGCCTGAGAACCGCAAGGGGGAAGGACAGCGTGGTGCAGTTGATCGCGCTTTACCGGCCGCCTGAAGACAAGGACGAGTTTCTGCGACGCTATCGCCTGGAGCACCTTCCGCTCGCCGCCCGCATGCCGGGGCTCATGGGCATGGCGGCCGGGCCGATCGAGGGTGTTGGGCTGGACCTGCCTTACTGGTTCATGGCGACGCTCGACTTCCCCGACCGCGAGACGCTAAAGGCCAGCCAGAGCTCGCCGGAGAGCCGAGCTGCGCGCAAGGCGCTGCTTGCCTTTGCGGATGGCCTTGTCGATTTCGCTGTCAGGGAGGTCGAGGCATGAGCGGTGTCGCGGCAGATCGAGGGGCATCGCCTGTTCTGGTCGAGAGGCGGCCGCCGATCGCAATCGTCACGCTCAACCGGCCCGACGTGCGCAACGCGCTTTCCTTCGGGCTTATGGAAGCGCTGGCGCAGGCGATCGCATCGCTCGACAGGGATGCTGAGGTGCGGGCGGTCGTGCTGACGGGCCAAGGAGGCGTTTTCGCGGCCGGTGCCGACATCGGCGAGTTGTCCGGGCAAGGTATGGTCGACCTCATGCAGGAGGACCGGCTTGCCCTGTGGCGGAGGCTTCGCGAGACGAAACGGCCGCTTGTCGCCGCGGTCGAGGGACTGGCCCTCGGCGGCGGCATGGAACTGGCCATGCTCTGCGACCTGATCGTCGCCGGGGAAGGCGCGCGATTCGGCCAGCCCGAGATCCGGCTCGGCATCATTCCGGGCGCGGGCGGCACGCAGCTCCTGACCCGTGCCCTCGGCAAGTGGCGCGCCATGGAGATGGTGCTCACGGGCAGGCTCGCCAGCGGACGCGAACTCTACGAGGCGGGTGTCGTCACGCGCGTCGTTCCGGACTCGCAGGCTCTCCACGAGGCGACGCGCCTGGCCCTGGAGGTGGCCGCCATGGCCCCAGTCGCGGTGCAGCTGGCCAAGGAGTCGGTGCAGACGGCTTTCATGGCGGGTCTCGAGGAGGGGCTTGCCCTCGAGCGCAAGAATTTCTACCTGCTCTTTGCGACGCAAGACCGTGAGGAAGGCATGCGGGCGTTCCTCGAGAAGCGCGACGCCCACTGGCAGGGCAGATAGCATGGACGTCTACGAAACGCTCCTCGTGCGTGAGCTCGACGGCGTGCTGGAGATCCGGATGAATCGGCCCGAAGTCCTGAACGCGTTGAACCGCACCCTCAAGCTGGAGTTGCAGTCTGCAATGAAGGCCGCGGCCCGGGGCCGGCAGGTGCGCGTGGTGCTGTTGTCCGCGGAGGGCAGGGGCTTCTGCGCCGGGCAGGACCTGCGCGACGAGGAAACCGATGGCAGGCGATCGATCGGCGAATCCTTGCGTACCCTATACAATCCCTTGGTCGAGGCGATGCTCGGTATGCCGAAGCCGATCGTCGCGGCGGTGCAGGGGGTTGCCGCTGGCGCAGGCATGAGCTTGGCCCTCGCTGCCGACATGCGGCTGATGGGCGAGGGCGCCACCTTTGTGGCCGCCTTCTCGAGGATCGGGCTTGTCCCCGATTCAGGTCTCTCATACATGCTGCCCCGCTTGGTCGGACTCGGGCGCGCGATGGAGATCGCCATGCTGGCGCAGCCGATCGGCGCGGTTGAGGCCGAGCGGCTCGGGCTCAGCAACCATGTCTTCCCGGACGGTGAGCTCCATGAGGCCGCCCTTGACTTCTGCAGGCGGCTGGCGGACGGCCCTGCACAGGCCCTCGGGTTGACGAAGAAGGCCTTGCAGCGCGGTCTCGAGCTGCCGCTGCGCCAGGCCCTGGAGTACGAGGCGGCGCTGCAGGAGCTTGCGGGCCACGCAGGGGAATACGTTGAAGGAGTGGCCGCATTCAAGGAGAAGCGCAAGCCGGTTTACAAGACCGGAGACTGAACAGCCCCCACTTGGAGGAGGTCCTCGCGGTTGGTGCTCCCGAACCCGAGCTTTGCGAGCGTCGGCATCGTCGGTGCTGGAACCATGGGGCAGGGGATCGCACAAATCGTCGCGCAGGCCGGCGTGCCTGTGCGCATCTATGACAAGGGACCAGGCAGGGCACAGGAGGCCGCCAAGCAGGCGGCAGCCGGGATCGAGCGTCAGGTGCAGAAAGGCCGCTTGAGCGCGGAAGACGCGCAAGCGGCTCTGCAGTGCCTCATACCGGTTGAATCGCTGCGAGAGCTCGCTCCGTCCGCGCTCGTGATCGAGGCGGTGGTCGAGAACGTGGGCGTCAAACAGCAGATCTTCCGCGAGATGCGCGACATCACGCAGGGCGTCCTCGCCAGCAATACAAGCTCGCTGTCGATCACGGCGTTGGCCGCCGCATCCGGTGCGCGCGAGCGGATGCTCGGCCTGCACTTCTTCAACCCGGTACCCGCGATGCGGCTCATTGAGGTGATCCGCCACGACGACCTCGACGATCGCGTGCTGCGTCAGGTGCTGGGCTTCGTCGGGGAACTCGGCAAGGAAGCCGCGCTCTGCCAGGACACGCCCGGCTTCATCGTCAACCGCGTCGCGCGCCCGTTCTACGGTGAGTCGCTGCGCATGCTGGGCGAGAGGCTGCAGGAGCCTCTCGATCTGGACCGCGCTCTGCGAGACGGCGGCTTCCCGATGGGGCCGTGCGAACTGATGGACCTGATCGGCCTCGACGTCAACCTCAACGTCACTGAGGCCATGTTCCACGCCTACTACGGCGAGCCGCGCTACCGCCCGCACCCGCTGCAGGCGCGCATGGTGGCGGCCGGCCGGCTGGGCCGCAAGACTGGCAGGGGGTTCTACGAATATGAGCAGCGCTGAGATCGTCGTTTCCGGCGAGTCGGTGCTCGGGCTCGAATTGGCGCAGCTCGCCCAGGAACGCGGCATCGGCGTGCGCTACCTGCGTCCAGGGCGCATGGCGCCTCTGCTCCCGCCCAGCATACGCGTCCTCCGCGACCCCTCCGAGGCAGCCGACGCCGAGACCGTATTCGTCACGGCCGTTCATCCGCGCCGATCGTTCATCGCGGGCCTGCAGTTCCTTGAGACGCAGATCGCTCCCGAGACGGCCTTGGTTGTCTCGGGTTTCAGTTCCGGCCCGACCTCGCTTGGCGCGTACCTGCGTCACCCAGGGCGTCTCTTTGCGATCGGGGCCGTTCCGCCGCTTGAGCGGATGCGCGGAGTAGCCGTTGCCCGCGGCCTTTTGAGCCACGAGCGCAGCTATGACCGCGTGCTGTCGCTGGCGCAGGACCTGTTCAGCCAGAGCTACGCGGGGCCGGACGCGCCAGGCATGACCCTCCCGCGCGTCGTCGTCACGCTAGTCAACGAGGCGGCGTTTGCCTTGGGTGAGGGCGTCGCGCAGGCGCCCGACATCGATCGGGCCATGCTGCTTGGCGTGAACTATCCGGAAGGCCCCTTGGCCTGGGGTGACCGTATCGGGCTCGACGAGGTCCTCGGCGGACTCCTGTCGCTCTACGACCACTACGGCGAGAATCGGTACCGGCCCGCGCCGGCTCTTCGCCGACTGGTGCAAGCGGGATTCACGGGGAGGTGGCAGGGCAGGGGTTTCTACACGTACGCCGGATCCGGCATCCACACATAGAGCAGGCGACGCCGGCCCAGGACGAGACAGCGGACCTGATATTACAGGGGGAAGCCGACCAACACCAGAGGATTGTTGGAATAGAGGGGGCCCTCCGATGGACATATTTCAGGCTATGGCGGAATACGGCCACGAGCAGCTGATCTTCAACTACGATAAGGCGTCAGGTCTCAGGATGATTGTCGCCCTGCACGACACCACGCTTGGCCCAGGGCTGGGCGGCATGCGGAACTGGCATTACGCGAGCGAGGAGGAAGCGGTCGCCGACGCCCTGAGGCTGTCGCGAGGCATGACCTACAAGAACGCTTTCGCCGGAATCGACTTCGGCGGTTCGAAGTGCGTGATCTTCAATGACCCCGACGTGAAGTCGGACCTGCTTTTGCGGGCGGCCGGCCGCTTCGTCGAGATGCTCGGCGGCCGGATCTACACGGGCGAGGACGTCGGGCTGAGCCCCGACGATATCGAGGTGATGGCGCAATCGACGAGGTACCTCGTCGGTCGGCCGCACAAGAGCGGCGATCCCTCCAAGGCAGCTGCGCTCGGCACCTACGTCTCCATCCGGGCGAGTCTTGAGCATGTCTTCGGCCAGGGCGATCCCAAGGGAAGGCGCATCGCCATCCAGGGCGCCGGCAACGTCGGATCCGAACTGGCACGGCGCCTTGCGGAGGACGGCGCGACGCTTTTCGTCTGCGATGTGCGCCCCGAGCGTGCCGAACGCGTGGCGGCCGCCACCGGCGCCACGCTGGTGACCCCAGCGGCGATCTACGATGTGGCATGCGACGTGTTCTCTCCCTGCGCCCTCGGCCTGACCATCAACCAGGACACCGTTCATCGGCTGCAGGCGCGCATAGTCTGCGGCTCGGCCAACAACCAGCTGGCCGCGGCAGAGATGGCCGAGGAGCTGCGGCGGAGGAATATCCTGTACGCCCCGGACTTCATCGTCAACGGCGGCGGTATCGTCAACATCGCCGACGAGTTCGAGGACGGCGGCTACGACCATGAGCGTGCCTTCGCCCGCGTGGAGCGCATCGGCGATCGGCTGCGCCAGCTCTTCCAGCGCGCGGAGGCGGAGGACGTCACCACCGAGATTGCGGCGGAGCACATGGCCGAGGACCACATCAAGGCACTGGCGCAACAGCAGCGCCACTTCGTGCCCAGGCGCTGAGGACGTGAGCCTCGTCGCGCTCGCGAGGGCGCGAAAGCGACCCGAGGCCGCGTGGGCGTCCTTGGGTCGCAGGCATAAACCTATGAGATCGGGTGTTGCTTGGCTAGGGCCTAGCCCTGCGGCTCTTCGCCGCCGTGCTCCGCCTCGAAGCGAGCGATGAAGGCGGCGGCCTCCGAACGGCGTGCCAAGCCCAGCTTCTGCAGAATGTTCGAGACGTAGTGCTTGACGGTCTTGTCGCTCAGGTAGACTTCCTTGGCGATCTCCTTGTTCGTCTTGCCGTCTGCGATCAAGTGCAGGATGCGGCGCTCCTGCGGCGTGAGGGACGAGATCGGGTCGTCCGGTCTCGTCGTTGTCTGGCCGCGCAGGCGCTCCAGCACACGTCCGGCGACGAGCGGGTCGAACAGGGAGCCGCCGCGCGCCACGGTCGTCACGGCTTCAACGACGACGCGGCCGCGCGTCTGCTTGAGGATGTACCCCGATGCGCCTGCCATGATCGAAGCGAAGAGAGCTTCGTCGTCGGAGTAGGACGTGAGCATGATGACCCGCGTGTCCGGTAGTTCGGAGCGGATCTCGCGGCACGCCTCGACGCCGCTGCCATCCCCCAGCCGGACATCCATCACCACGACGTCGGGCTGCTCCTGGCGAACCACCTCCAGGGCCTCCGCGACACTTCCCGCCTGACCAACCACCTTGACCTCGGGGTGGCTTTCAAAGAGAGAACTGAGCCCCATACGAACCACTTCGTGGTCGTCCACGATTACCAAGCGAATTTCTTGAGCCATCTACTCCGCGTCCTCCTCTACGACGGGATTCTCTTCCGGTTTGAATCGCACCTGCACCGTAGTCCCCTTGCCGCGCGCCGATAGGACCTGCAGATCGCCGTGCTGCTGGCGCGCCCGGATGCGCATGTTGCGCAGTCCGTGGTGGGTCTCGTCGAATTCCTGCAGGGCATCGAAGCCCTCGCCGTCATCGCGGAACTGGATCTGGACGCTGCCACCCGGTTCGTTGCTGACGGTGACCAGGATCTTGTGCGGGTGGGCGTGCCGGGCGGCGTTAGAGAATACCTCGCGTGCGATGTGCCAGAGGGCGGCTGTCTGGTCTCGGGACAATCGCCGCCAGGCGTCCGTCTGCATGTCCACGCGGGTGATCGGCTGGACGCCGATCTGCGTCGCGATCTGCATCAGGGCTTCCGGCAACGCCAAGCCTGGGGTTTCGGAGCGAAGGTCGAAGATGTAGTGGCGAATGTTGTCGATCGTCTGATTGAGCTGATCAGCGACCCGGTCGAGGCGGTCGCGCGCCGAGGCGTTGGACTGCTCGCCCAGCATGCCGATCACAGACTCCAGCATCAGTCCGATGGCGTAAAGCTGCTGGATGGTGCCGTCATGCAGGTCCATACCGATGCGCTGACGCTCCTCGACGACCGCGAGACGCTGCACCTGCTGGTACAGCCGCGCGTTGGTCAGGGCGACCGCCGCATGCGCCGCGAATAGCTCCGCCATCTCACGGTCGGCTTCAGCAAATGCTATTCCTGATTCCTTGTCTGCGATGTACAAGTGGCCGATGGCCTTGCCCTGGTAGGTGACCGGGACCGACAGGAAGCTGCCGTCGTTGCGGTCGAGGGGCAGTGGCTGCTGAGCAGCAGGGCCTTGATCGGGTCGGCTGTAGATGAAGCGCTGGGTCTGGCCGTCTTCCCCGAACACGCCGAGCGCCGCGTAGCGCGCTTGGATGATTTGACGCGAGAGATCCACAACACGCTGCAAGAGCCGGTCCAGCGCGAGGTCCGACGCGAGGGCGAGACCTGCCTCCTGCACCGCCTGCAAGCGGTCGCGTCCTGCCGAGGCGTCCGCATACAGCTTGGACAGGTCGCGCTGAAGGCGGTCGAAGACACCGACCACGAACGTCGAGAAGATCAGCGCGAGCACCACGAGGATGGCTGTCTCGGCGATCCACCCCGACTGTCCGGGCAGCCAGTGGTCGATGACAAAATGGCGGAACAGGCCCAGAAGGATCAGGCCCACCACCGGAACGACCGTGGCCAGCCAGCGCACGCGCCGCAGGATGGACACCTCCCCAAATGCAGCATACCGCAGAGTGGCGGGTGTTTGCATGGTCCATATGTCGAACGAAGTCAACCTGGCTCTTGGCAGGAAAGGAGAAGAGGTTGCCGAATAGCCTGTCCTACTAGATGTTGTTCGGTTGCTGACCGTGTGACACAAGATGTTGTGGCCGGGCAACGCTACGGACAGCGTAAGCAGGCAGGACCACAGGGGTGGCCTGCCGATTTCGGTCGAGGAGGCGACGAGTTGCGCACTGAGAAGAACCTTGGCCGCCAGGGGCTTAGCATCCAGCGCG
The DNA here is from genome assembly GCA_021847575.1 of Bacillota bacterium. GTDB lineage: Bacteria > Bacillota > Sulfobacillia > JAJZYS01 > JAJYTV01 > JAJZQO01. The sequence goes on from JAJZQO010000012.1 coordinate 25,273, forward strand.
TCTACACACGCAAGGGTGACGACCCCTTTGCATCCGTTGCGTGGGCGAGACGGACCTCGCGCATCACGGATCCGAACGGCAAGGTGATCTTCGAGCTCAAGGATGCGGAGATTCCCGCCGATTGGTCGCAGGTCGCGGCCGACATCATGGTGTCGAAGTACTTCCGCAAGGCCGGCGTGCCGCAGGCCGACAAGGATGGCAAGCCGGTGCTCGACGCGCAGGGGCAGCCAGTCCTTGGTGGCGAGACAAGCGCGCGTCAGGTGGTGCACCGCTTGGCTGGCGCCTGGCGTCATCACGCCGAGCGCTATGGCTATTTCGCCACGCCTGAGGACGCGCAGGCGTTCTACGACGAGCTCGTGTACATGTTGCTGCACCAGATCGCCGCGCCAAACTCGCCGCAGTGGTTCAACACGGGCCTGAGCTGGGCCTACGGCATCACGGGGCCGGGGCAGGGCCACTACTATGTCGACCCGGACGACGGTGTGCTGAAGGAGTCGCAGGACGCGTACTCGCGCCCGCAGACCTCCGCGTGCTTCATCCAGTCGGTACGCGACGACCTCGTCGGCGCGGGCGGCATCATGGACCTGTGGCTGCGCGAGAGCCGCATCTTCAAATACGGATCGGGCACGGGCACCAACTACTCGAACATCCGCGGCGAGGGCGAGACGCTCTCGGGCGGCGGCACTTCCTCGGGACTCATGTCATTCCTGCGCATCGGCGACCGCGCGGCCGGCGCCATCAAGTCCGGCGGCACGACGCGCCGGGCAGCGAAGATGGTCGTCGTCAACGTCGACCACCCCGACATCGAGCAGTTCATCGACTGGAAGGTGGCCGAGGAGCGCAAGGTGGCGGCCCTGATCGCCGCCGGCTACCCGGGCGACTTCAATGGAGAGGCATACGCGACCGTTTCCGGTCAGAACTCGAACAACTCGGTGCGGGTCACGAACGACTTCCTGAACACCGTTGCCGAGGACCGGGACTGGAATCTCACCTGGCGCACAACCGGGGAGGTCAAGAAGACGCTCAAGGCGCGCGACCTCTGGGACAAGATCGCGCGTGCCGCATGGGCCTGCGCCGACCCCGGCATCCAGTACGACAGTACCACGAACGAGTGGCACACCGTGCCGCAGTCCGGGCGGATCAACGCTTCCAACCCTTGCGTCACCGGAGACACCCGCGTGGCCACCGCGTACGGTTGGCGGCGGATCGACGAACTCGTGGGCGAACACCCGCTTCTGAACGTCGGCGGTGGGCAAGCCGTGGCCAAGTCGGTCTTCCCGACAGGCGTCAAGGACGTTTACCGGTTGCGTACCCAGGCCGGGTACTCCGTCACGGTGACCGCCGATCACCCTGTGTTCACCTTGAACCGCGGCGATGTGCCGGCGCGGGAGCTGAGCGTGGACGACGAGGTGTTGCTGCAGGGCGCCGGATTCGGCGGGCAGCATCTCGATCGCGAGTTGGCCGAGATCATCGGTCTCGCTCTGGGCGAAGGCTGCGTCACGGAATCCAACGGCCAGCGCCAGGTCGACATCACGGTGGCCCTCGAAGAGGCGTCTGCGCTCGGGCCCCACATCGGGTACCTCTACGACAGGAAGCCGAACCGGCCGACCGAGGGCGTGGTGACGACAGCGACATCGAGCCGTTTCGGTACATCCATACAGGGAATCGTGCCGGAGCTCGAGCGCTACGCGATCCTCGACCGGGGCGCGGACAGGGCCCTGCGGGAAGATGCGTTCTATCTTGACGAGGCATCGGCGGCTGCCATGTTGCGCGGATTGTTCACCAGCGATGCCACCGTTTCGGACTTGAACGACAAGGGGCACTACGTCTCGCTCGAGGCCACCTCGATCACCCTGCTGGAGCAGGTCCAATTGTTGCTGCTGAGCTTCGGCGTCAAGTCGAAGCTCTACAAGAACAGGCGCGGCGGCAACCGCCACGCCCCCCGCCCCGGCGGACGCGGGGATCAGCGCGAATATCCGGTCCAGCAGAGGCACAGCCTGCGCATTTCGCGGAAGTCGCGCGTCCTGTTCGAGAACAAGATCGGTTTCCTGCCTGGTAGCGCGAAGGCGGAGCAGCTACGTGGCTTGAACGCGACGCGCGCCAGGTATCAGGAATGCACCACCATGTCGTTTGGCGGTGGATTCACGGATAAGTTCGTTTCCCTAGAAGCCCTAGGCAGGGCGCCGGTCTACGACCTGACCGAACCGACGACCGACCATTTCGTGGCGTCGGGGATCGTCGTCCACAACTGCAGCGAATATCTCTTCCTGGACGACTCGGCCTGCAACTTGGCCTCGCTCAACCTGATGAAGTTCTTCGACGTGGAGAGGGCGCACTTCGACGTCGAGACGTTCCGCCAGGCTACGAGGATCTGGACGATCGTGCTCGAGATCTCTGTGCTGATGAGCCAGTTCCCGAGTGCCGAGATCGCGCAAGTGAGTTACGACTTCCGCACGCTCGGCCTTGGCTACGCGAACCTCGGCGCTCTGCTGATGGTTTCCGGCATGCCGTACGACTCTGACGAAGGTCGAGCGCTCGCGGCAGGGATAACTGCCCTCATGACGGGAGAGTCTTACGCAACTTCGGCCGAGATGGCGAGGGCGCTCGGACCCTTCACCGGCTTCGAGCGCAACCGTGCCGACATGCTGCGCGTTATTCGCAACCACCGCAGGGCCGCCTACCGAACTGCGGAACTCGAATACGAAGGGCTCGAGGTAAAGCCGCAGGGGATCGCGCAGGAACTGTGTCCCGCGAACATCCTCGAGGGGGCGCACCAGGCCTGGGACCGCGCCCTCGCGCTCGGCGAGGAGTGGGGCTATCGCAACGCGCAGGTCTCGCTGCTGGCCCCGACGGGCACGATCGGACTGCTGATGGACTGCGATACCACGGGCGTCGAGCCGGACTTCGCTCTCGTCAAGTTCAAGAAGCTGGCCGGCGGCGGCTACTTCAAGATCGTCAACCAATCGGTGAAGCCGGCGCTCCAGCACCTCGGCTACTCGGCCGAGGAGATCGAAGAAATACTCCGCTACGCCGTCGGCAGCATGACGCTTAAGGGTGCCCCTGGCGTGTCGCGGGAGGCTCTCAAGGCCAAGGGCCTGACGGACGAGGAGATCGCGCGGGTCGAGGATGCCCTGCCGGGTGTGTTCGAACTGGGCTACGCCCTGTCGCCGTGGGTGGTCGGCGAAGCTGCACTTGGCCGTCTGGGCATCAAGGCGGAGGAACTGCACAAACCCGGTTTCGACCTTGCCCGCCAGTTGGGCTTCACGCCGGAGGAGATCCGGAAGACATCGGATTACGCCTGTGGCCTCCAGACGGTGGAGGGCGCACCGCACCTGCGGGAGGAGGACCTGCCGGTCTTCGACTGCGCCAACCGTTGCGGCACGATCGGCCAACGCTTCATCCACTACCTGGGCCATATCCGGATGATGGGCGCCGTGCAGCCCTTCCTATCGGGCGGCATCTCCAAGACGATCAACATGCCGAGCGAGGCCTCCGTGGACGATGTCAAGCAGGCCTACTGGGAAAGCTGGCAACTCGGCCTCAAAGCGATTGCGATCTACCGCGACGGTTCGAAGCTGTCGCAGCCGCTTTCCACGTCGACTGCCGAAAAAGCGGAGGACAAGAAGGAGGAGCCGAAAGCGGCTTCTGTGGCAGCGGCCGTGGCGCCGGCCCAGGCTGTACGCAAGCGGCGGCCCTTGCCCTCGAAGCGCTTCGGCTTCACCCAGGAGGCGCGTATCGCCGGCCACAAGCTTTACCTGCGCACCGGAGAATACGAGGACGGGGCCCTTGGCGAGATCTTCATCGACATGCACAAGGAAGGCGCCTCTTTCCGCAGCCTGATCAACATGTTCGCGATCGCGGTCTCGAAGGGTCTGCAGTACGGCGTGCCGCTCGACGAGTTCGTCGACACCTTCACGTTCACGCGTTTCGAGCCACAGGGGATTGTAGAGGGACATCCGAACATCAAGCTCGCTACGTCCGTGATCGACTTCGTCTTCCGCGTACTGGGCATGGAGTATCTCGGGCGGACCGACTTCGTCCAGGTGAAGCCCATCGATGACGGCAACGAACACGTGAGCCCGCAGCAGAACTTGAGCGAGCAAAGAGCCCCCGCTCGTCCGGCGGCGGAGCCCGCGGCGGAGAAACCGCCAGTCGTGCCGCAGCCTGCACTCGAGATCCGGCCGCGCGACGCGATGGACGAACAGCTGTCGCAGCTCATGGGTGATGCACCGATCTGCGACCAGTGCGGGCACATCACGGTACGCAACGGATCGTGCTACAAGTGCCTCAATTGCGGCAACAGCATCGGTTGCTCCTGAAACTGAGCCCCAGAAAGCAGCGCGCGAAGGACCTTGCACGGTATGCGAGGCCCTTCGCGTTCCGTCTCTCGAGAGGAGCCAACTACAGATTTCCATTGGAGGAGCAGCACCGCTCTTCCAACCAGCTGACGAGCATCTCCTCGCTGACGTTGCCGGCGGCCAACTCAAGCATGTGAACGTAGAGATCTTCCTCAGGCGTGTCGAGCTGCCATCCGTTCAAGTCCAAGAACAGCAGAAGTACAACGAGCGCCACCCGCTTGTTGCCGTCGATAAAGGGATGATCCCTCGTTAGCGCATAGGCGTATGCGGCCGCAAGCCTCGGAACACTCGCGCTGTTTTCGTACAGCCACACATTTCGAGGGTGAGCGAGAGCGGCCTCCATGAGACCGGCGTCTCGGATGCCAGGTGAACCGCCGTGCTCGGCGATTTGTCGGCCATGGACGGCTCTCACCACGGACGCGTGAACCCAGATCGGTTCACGCATCTACTTGGCAAGTCTTCGGAGCACATCCTTGTGTTTCCTCATGATGGCTTCGGCGCGGTCCATCTGCTCTGCCGTTTCGGGGTTATACGGTGTGAGTAAGATCCCGTCAGGTGCCTCGCTCACGTAGAGGCTGTCACCCTTGTCGACCCGGAGCCTTGAGAGAATCTCCTTTGGTAGGACGACCCCAGCCGAGTTCCCGACCGTCGTGATCCGAAGTACAGGCACGTGACCACCTCCACGCTGGAGATTATAACACCCGTAGGTACAAGATCAACTCCTGCTGTGATGAGCAGGCGCACTCAAGCCCGCCGATCGGGTGAAATGCGACATGGTGTGAATATGCGCACCTTACCAGTAAACCGGGCTGGCACGGCTGGCAAGGGCAAGAGAGAGAGAGAGAGAGAGTACTTCCCGACAAAAGTGCTGGCCAGATGCTGGCTCGACTGGAGGTGTCTTGAACATGGGGGCTGTGACGCTCTTTCATCGTCGACACAGGGTCAGATCGAAGCGACTCATGGGTTTCATGTGTGCGCTGAGGACTGGACAGAGCGGTGGATGGCCCGCTTCATCGACGCACTCTGCAACACCCGGAGTTCCGCGAGCAGTTCAAGTGGCAACCTCAACAGATCGGCCATGGTCATCCCACTGATACCGTCGCCTTGCCGGGCGGAGAGGCGGAGATCGACCGCGATCTGGCACCCGCCACTGCCGCGTTGAACGCCGCAGGCGTCCGCACCGCCAACTGTTGCCAAGGAGGCGCCGGAGCGACGGCTTACATCACCCTCGCTTCAGGGGCCGCCTTCCCACCGGAGTTCGTCGCCTCCTGGTCGGGTGCCGGCTTCTTCGCCAGTTCGCGTGATGTGTATGCCCTCGCGCCGTTCGGACTCGAGGATGAGGCGGCCGCTGGGTTTCGCCGATCGCTCGCTGACTGGATTGACGGGAATCTGGATCGAACGGGTGAGCGCTATGGGGTCAGGAGGCCCCGGCCGAACTCGCTCCCCGCATTACCTGTCTCCTGCCAGAAATCCGAGGCGCAAAGCGGGAGCAAGTAATAGGCATTCCTGAACTTGAGTGTGAACCGCAGGCCCTCACTGCCAGGGCAAGCCGGCGGTTCCGTTCGTATTTGTGGGGGAGGTGGACACATGCTGGATCTCCGCGACTTCCAGCAGGAGGCCGTCGACGCCCTTGTGACCGAGGCCCGCGGGGGGTGCGGGTTATCCCGGCCGGCGGCGGCAAGACGCTCATCGTCGCTGCCCTGTCGCGACAGGCCCATGGCTAGCTAGGTACTCATGCTCGTCCACCGAGATGAGCTGGGACAACAGGCGGTCGAGACGTTTGGCTGGGGAGGCACCGCCTGTCACCTGCTACATGAAAGCACTCGATGCGGGCGCTCTTCTCTGGCTCTTTCCCCGGATTCTGCTAGGCATGACGTGGACGATTGCCTTTGTCCTGTCACCGCATGAGCGTTATTTCGCAAGCCGATCTGCGATTCGGCAGTCAAGGCAGCGTGGGGAAGCCGGGAAGGGGGGCGCCCTATGCGCCTGACAAATCGGCGCTTTTGGAAGCACTTGATTGCGGTTGACGGAAGGGGCCCGGCGGGTGACCAGAGAACTTTGAGGATGCAATATTTGCGAGGTGCTGTCAGGGCACCTTCATCGCGGCAGTGAGACCATTGTTCCCGGAGCTCCGTGGTGGACCAGGAGGTGTGCGCTGTTGCGACTTAGGTTCAATGGATTCGACGCCGTCGTGCTTGTGCTCGTATTGGTATTTGCCGGCCTTCTGCTGCGAAGTGCGTTCAGACATGCGCCGGCCACAGCGACAGCTGGTATAGCTCCCGCAACTCGTACCGTTGTCTTCACCCTGACTACCATGCCGACGCGCTACGCCGGCACGCTCGTTGGGCACCTGCAGCTGCCCGGACCGATTATGGTCCAGACCAGCGGCAATTTCGTGCCGATGGGAACGTTGAACCACGTCAGTGTGGCACCTTACACGTACACCGTGAATGACGGTACCGGCAACCTTGTCAAGACAACAGACCCGACCGAGCACGTATTGGACATGATCGTCGTCGCCAAGGCGGTGGTCAGTGACAAGACGGTCTCGATCAACGGCACGCCTTATTACATTGACCAGCATGCAGTCTTCCACCAGGGCGGCTCGCAATTCGAGGCCGTCATCACCAACGAGCAGGTACGCTGAACTGTGGGTGGGCTGATGACGTGGGTCGAGGGTAGCGGCCTCTATACCCTGGCGAGGCAACTGAATCGCGGCCTGTGGCGACTGTGGCTCGACTCCGTCGTGGGCAGGGCGTTCAATTCAAGCCTAAGGGCCTCGTGGCGTCGGTCCGGAACGGCCTGCGTTGTCCACGGCATTGGAGTGTGGATGCGCCAGAGCTTCATCATCTCCTTCTTCGCCTCCGCCATCAGCCCGCAGCCATCCGTTGTGACGGCCTGGCTCCAGCGAGCGACAGGGCCAGAGCGGGAGATGTTCCGCGCCACTTCAGTCGAGAAGCTCCTGCTCTACTTTGTCGTCTTCTTCGTCCCGATCGAGCTCTGGCTGATCACCCGCATTCCATCCAGCGCCAAGTACCTTGGTGATCTGGCTCTCGCTGCGCTCCTGGTCGGGACGCTCATTCGTGTCCAACAGGCAGGCTGGCCTCTGCGGCGGACGCCAGCCGATCTGCCGGTGCTGCTCCTGCTCGCTGTCGCGGTGGTCTCCACGCTTTGGAACGCGGTGCCATTGCACATCGCGCTCTTCGGCGTGCGGGCCTATGTCGAGTATTACGCTCTCTACCTTGTGTTGGCGTATATACCGCTGGCGGATCGCGAGCGTCGGGCGCTGCTGCTCTGGTTCATCGCTCTCGGCGTGGCGATCGCGATTTTCGGCGACGCACAAAGGCTGTTGCACGTCGCGACACCGCGCCAGTGGCTGTCGACGCTCGAGGCGGCCACCACGCGCGCCTTCGGCACGATGGGCAACCCGAACACGTTCGGCGCCTTCCTCGTTGGACTGCTGGCCTTGCTCATGTCGCTGCTCGTAATGCCCGTACGTGGTGGTATCAGACTTCTGGCCCTCGCCGGGATCGTCGTCGCGTTTCCGGCCCTCGCGTTCACGCTTTCGCGCGAGGCGCTGGTTGCCGCCGCGTTCACCGCACTGTGCATCGGCGTCATTGCGGACCGTCGGGTCCTGATCGTCGTGGTCGTCGCGGCCCTGGCACTACCACTGCTGGACCCGCACGTCGTCTCGCGCTTCGCCGAGTTGCTCAGTGGCAGCTATATCCGCATGAGCAGCTCGTACGGGCGGATTCTCTTCTGGGAGCGCGGTCTGCAGGCCTTTCTGGCCCAGCCGCTCGTCGGCTGGGGGCCAGGTCGCTTTGGCGGCAGCATCGCGCACATTTACGGATCCCCGGTCTACCAGATCTACAAGCTGAATCTGAACCCTATCATCGATTCGCAGCATGTACAAACCTTGGTGGAACTCGGCATTCTCGGCTACATCGCCTACCTGTGGCTTGGTATCGCTGCTTGGCGAGCGGGACTCAAGCTCTTCCGCGGGGACAGCGACCCCTTCTGGCGCGCGATGGGCCTTGCGCTCGCGGCCGGCACGCTTGGCCTCTGGATCCAGTCCCTCTTCGCCTCGCTGCTTGAGACGCACCAAGTCATCCTCGTTTTCTGGCTGCTCTTTGGGATGGTCGCGTACCGCCTACGGACAATGGAGCGGGCGAGCTCGGCAGGCCAGACCGAGTGGGCTGAGACGGCAACCGACCAGGTCGGTCTGTCAGGTCGGTCTTCCTGACGCGGACGGTTTGCGCTGCGGGCCTCCTGCGCCCGCCGCCGCCGCACCCTCGAGGCTGTGGCAGGTGGATGCGACCGTTCCGTTAGACCTATCCCAAATACCCCGGCTGCCATTGCCACGCCGACCCGCCTCGCCTGCACGGACCTTACTTCCAACTCACGCGCAAGGTGGCGGCCAAGACCGTAACACGCCGCCTCACCCTACAACAGGCTGATCTCTACAAGGAATGGCTCGCCAACGAACGTCGCCTTCGTCAGATCGTCAGCGAGATGGAGCACGTCTCTGCTGAGGCCATCGAGATCATCCTCCGGTCACATCCCGACAGCCCCGAAACCACCTCCGAACAGTAAATGGCCAAACACGAGAGATCATGTCGGACCCAAGGTCCGACACGATCTCGAACGTCCAGCCCTGGCGGGCGCAATACAACTCCAGGACCTGCTTCTGCCGCTCGAAGTCGTCCTTCTGGTCGTGGCTCGACACACGCGCGTAGGCGATCGTTCGGCGCTCGTCCGGCGCGGCACCTCTCAGGCTTGATCCTGGCCAATAGCGGCGATGCTTTCCGGCCGTGTGTTCAGGAATCAGATTGCCCTCTGCTTCCCACCGGCTGAGTGTCGTGATGGAGACGCCCAAGGCTTTGGCCGCCTCACCAATCTCTCCTAACCTCTCCATATTGGAGAGGTTAGGAGAGATTTGCATGCTTTTTAAGCGAACCCTGACCGAAACCGGAAAACCTGAGTGGGGAGCGAGGAATATTCGCCGGGCTGGCAGAAACCAGTGTTGGTGTCCTTAGAGCCTGTGGACCACAGGCTTTGCCGAAGCGTGCGGTGGTGCGAGCTCAGACTTTTCGGCACGGGGGCCGAGATACACATGGAACAAGTCCTCCCCATCGGCGCTCGCGTCAGGGCTTCTGAGCCCCACGATGTCGTCCTCCCAGCTGTGAGAAGTCCACGAGGCACGGGGGCGTTAGCGTGGCTCGGCCCAAGCGGTACCGCAGCGGAGGGGGGCACGCAGGCCCGGAGCAGATAGATGCGTACCTCCGGGCCGGAGTGCCACAGAGTTCGCGATGATGGCCGCAAAACAGGATCAGCTGCTTCGGTGCGCCATTGCCGACGCCGCCGACGGCGCTCGCCGCAAGACCGCTCCTTGCGAGGGCCTGTTGGCGGCGAGAAGGGTGGGATCGTCGCATGCGGGGTTCCTCGGCGACCATGTTTCTCGACCGACTTCTGGCGGCCAACGAGCGTTATGCGGCCGGACACCCCCTGGCCAACCTCGACGCGCCGCCGAGCGAGCGCCTTGCCATTGTCACATGCATGGACGCGCGCATCGATCCGCTGCCACTGCTGGGTCTCCGCCCCGGACAGGCGCACGTCCTGCGCAATGCGGGGGCGCGCGTGACAGACGACGTGCTGCGTTCCCTCGTGATTTCCCAACAGGCTCTCGGCACCGATGTGGTCATCGTGATGCCGCACACCAGTTGCGGCCTCCTCGGGCTTGATCCGGCGACGCTTCACCCGCGCAGGGCTGCGGGGCGCCCGGCGACTCGTCTGGACTTCCACCCTATGTCGGACCTTGAAGCCGCCCTGCGGCAAGACATCCAGAGTCTGCGGGAGAGCCCTTGGATCGGGGAGAATGCTGAGATCCATGGTCTTATCCTGGACACTGCAACGGGATACATTGTCAGGCCCGATCTCTGATGATCTGACCTAGGCGGTCAAGCCATCGTGCGGGCGCCAACCCCAGCCAGGTATGGCATTCGTGCGAGCTTGGCCTTCGACGGGACAGCGAGGCGCGAAGGATGCATGTGCGTGCCATGGCCGCCACCATTGGCCGCCTCGGTACCCTTGTGCCAGTATAGGTTGCGGGGCTATGCCGGTACGAAGGTGATTGGAGGACGACAGCATTGAATGGCTGGGCGGTGCTCGCCATTGTCCCCGCGTTCGGCATAGATACGTTTGCGGTGGCTACTGGGCTGGGCGCCGCGGGCATAGCCGATCGGCGCCGTCTGGCGCTGGTCGTCGCCCTCTTCGAAGGAGGCATGCCGATCGTCGGCGCGCTGATCGGCACTTGGCTCGGCGGGCTCGTGTCGGGCTACGCGGTCTGGATTGCCGCACTGATCCTGGCGGCGGTCGGCGTTTATGAACTGCTCGAGGGTGTCAAGGAGCTGCGCGAGGAGAAGGAGGTGGGCGCCGAAGAGGCGCATCGAAGCGGCGCCGCGGCGGTTGAGAAAAAGTTTGTGGGCGTTGGTCTCATCGCCGCTGGACTGAGCGTGAGCATGGACGAGCTTGCGGCCGGACTGGCGTCGGGGGCGGCACATATGCCCCTCGTCGTACTCGCGCCGGTCCTTGCTCTGCAGGCGGCTGTGTTCACCTACCTGGGGCTACACGCCGGCAACCGGCTGAGGAGTTGGGCTGGCCGATACGGTGAGCTTGTGGCTGGTGCAGCGCTGCTCCTTGCCAGCGTCGTCATAGTGCTGATCGGCTCCCGCTAGAGCGCCAACGAAGTTGCGCAGGTCAGCCGAGAAACCCGAGGATCTCCCGCGAGAATCGGTCCGGTTCTTCGAGGTGCGTGAAGTGGCTCGAGTGGGGGAAGATGCTCAGTTCGGTCTCGGGCTTGGCCTCAAGGTATTTCGCGATTTGGTCACCAGCCATAACCGCGTCGTAGCGGCCCTTGATCAGTAGTGTCCTCTGACGGACTTCCTTGAGGCGGTCTGCAAGCGAAGTGAACATCCGGCCCTCGCTTACCAGCCGCGAATGATGGACACCGCCACGCTGCCACCAGGCATCAGGGAACGGGCTGCCTGCCATGATGTCCGCCACAAGACGTTTGTTCTCCCCGTGGATGTAGAGGTTGTCTCGCAAGTCGCCCAGGCCAGCTAGCTTGAGCGTGAGGTCTGCCCAGAGAGACGCGACAGGCGTGTCTGCGGGGCTGTGCGCCAGCGCAAGACAGCCCCTCGCCTGTGTCCGGTCGCCGTGCGCTCCGTATTCCATGGCCGCCACGCGCAGAAGCGAGCGTGCGGAGGAACCGAGATCGAGAGCCGCATTTTCCAGCACGAGCCGGTCTACAGCATCGGGTCGCGTCATGGCGTACAGCAGGGCGGCGTAACCGCCAAAGGAATGGCCGATGAGGGACCAGTGCTCGATGCCGAGCAGTTCACGCAAGGCGTCGCAGTCGGACACGATATCCATCACGCCAAAGGCTTCCTCATCCGCGATGGGCGCGGATCGCAGCACGCCCCTCTGATCGACCGAAATGAGCCGAAGGCCAGTACGCAAGCGTTCAGCTTGAATTGACTCGAAGTGGAAGGCGCCCATGCCCGGGCCGCCGTGCAGGTACAGGACAGCCGGGGCGGCCGGATCCCCGAATTCCTCGACGTGGAGCATATGCCGGCCCACCGTCACGTCACGTCCCGTGACGACACCCCCCAGTCGACGCACCTTCACCGCAGCTCATGGTAACTCTTCTCTTGGCCAGATGACCGAGGAACGTGTCTCGGCGTAGTCCCGCGAACGCGACATGAAGCGGTACACTCTTGACCCTGACGCAACGTGAGGGTGTAGTCTGCAACGCGAGGTGATGCCCAGCGATGTTGCGAGTTTCGTACGGGGGTGTCTGAGATGGGTTACACGGTGAAGATGGTGGCCGACCTGGCTGGCGTCAGCGTCAGGACGCTGCACCACTATGACGCGATAGGCATCCTCTCTCCACAGGAGCGGAGCCCAGCTGGATACCGCGTGTACAGCCATGCGGATCTCGAGCGACTGCAGCAGGTGCTCTTCTTCAGGGAGTTGGGTTTCGGCCTACGGGAGATCAAGACGATTCTGAGTGATCCGAGCTTTGACCGCAGGCAGGCACTGCGCGGCCATCGGGAGTTGCTGTGCAGCCGCAGGGAGCGGATCGAACGCCTGATCGGGGCTGTCGACGGGACGCTGGCCAGTCTTGAGGGAGGGAGCGAGTTGTCCGAGGAAGCCATGTTCGAGGGATTCGACAACGCCGAGTACGAGGAGGAGGCCCGCCGCAAGTGGGGCCACACGGCGGCCTACAAGGAGTCTCGCGAACGGGCTGAGGCATACAGCCAGGACGACTGGAACGACATCATGCAGCAGCAGCAGACGATCTTGCGGGACATTGCAGGTCTTGCGGACCGGTCGCCTGATGACCCGGATGTACTGGACGCGGTCCGGCGGATGCACAACTTGATCAATGACCGCTTCTACGCGTGCCCGCTGGCGATGTTTCGGGGTCTCGGAGACCTCATGGTCGAGGACCCGCGTTTCACTGACACGTTCGATAAGCTGCGGCCAGGTCTCGCCTTGTTTTACCGCCAGGCGGTCCACGCCTACTGTGACCAAGTCCAGGGGCAGTAGGACCCAGAGCAGGCAGGGCCGCGCACCGCTCGGCCCTGCCTGCGCATCGCCGCGCCGGGCTCCACGTGCCGCGGGCCGGTGGCCTCAGTTGGGCGCAAGGGTACTTGGGTGCATGCCGCCATCGGCTACGTACGCTTCGTGCGCCAGGAGCCAGTCTTTGCGATGGAGTCCCCAGGCGTAGCCTGTCAGGCCTCCGTCCCGTCCGACGACCCGATGGCAAGGGATGACGAGTGAGATCGGGTTGCGGCCGTTGGCCTGGCCAACCGCCCTGGCAGCTCCCGGTCTGCCGATCGCGGCTGCGATCGCGCCGTAGCTCGTCGTCTCCCCGTACGGGATGCCGACGAGGTGTTGCCACACCTGTCGCTGAAAGGGTGTGCCTCGCGGCGCGAGCTGCAGACTGAAGGTGCGCAGGACGCCGGTGAAGTAGGCTTCGAGCTGTCCCTGCGCCGCACCGAACACGTCATCCCTGCGCTCGAGCGTGGCAGCGAAACGGGGATCGAGCGCACCCTCGCCCAGATAGAGCCCTGTGAGGCTCTGTCCGTCTCCCACCAGCATTAGGTAACCCAAGGGACTTGGCATCACGCCGAAGTACCTGTCCCCATCGCTCTCATGGAACGCGCTTTCCTTCATCCCTCGCTGCCTCCCTCAAGCTGCCCAACCCAATGTCCTTGGTCGGCGGGCGGCGCTGCCGGTGGGACCGTCCAGAGGTACTGGACAGCGTAGGCACGCCAGGGCCGCCAGCGCTCGGCCAGCCTGAGTGCGGAGGCGGGGTCGGTGCGGTGGCCGAGGCGCTCGAAGGCCCTGCGCACGCCGAGGTCGGAAGGCAGGAACGCGTCAGGATCGCCGAGCGCCCGCATGCGCAAGTACTGTACGGTCCAGGGACCGACGCCGCGGAGCGCCAGCAACCGCCTCGATACGTCCTCCCGGTCCGCCCCAGGGTCCAGGACGACCGATCCCTCGGCGAGGGCCCGCGCGAGCGTGATCAGTGCCTGCGCCCTGCTGAGGGGCAGGCTGAGCGCTTCCGGCTCGAGCGACGCCAACCGGGCGGCGTCCGGGAAGGCGTGCGTCAGGGTGCCGTGCGGACGGGAGAGAGGCGTGCCGTAGCGCTGGACCAGCCGCCCAGCGAGCGTGCGGGCGCCGGCCACGGACACCTGCTGGCCGAGCACCGCGCGCACTGCCGTCTCTTCGCCGTCGACGCTCCCGGGTACCCGCAGCCCTGGCCGGGCGACAGCCAGAGCGCCGAGGAGATCATCGCCAGCGAAGGCATCCAGCACCTGGAAGGGGTCCGCGTCAAGGTCGAAGAGACGGCGCATCCGCTCCACGGCTGCCTGGACATCGCGCACGTCGGTCAGTTCGAGCTCGCACTCGAGAAATGCCATGTGGGAAGAGGCAGGCTGCGTCACCGCTGCCACCCCCAGGCCGTGCGGCAATCGCAGGGCCCGGCTGTATGTCCCGTCTCGCACGACCTCGACGCCGGGTACCGCGCGCGCACCGAGGAAATCGAGCAGGTGCGCGAACGCAAGCGGCGGCCGATAAGGCAGGCGGAGTCGGATCACTGTCTCCCCCGTTGGTGCATGGCCCCAGGGCGTTGCACCGTTGCGCAGTTCACTTGGGGTCTGCCCGTAGATCTCGCCGATTGTCGCGTTGAACTGGCGCACACTCGAGAAGCCGGCGCCGAAAGCCACCTGGGCGACAGGCAGCGACGTGGTCTGCAGGAGCACGCGCGCCGCGTGTGCCCGCTGCGCGCGGGCGAGCGCAAGCGGCCCCGCTCCCAGCTCCGCCGTGAGCAGGCGATGGAGCTGGCGCGGACTGTAACCGAGGCGGCGAGCCAATCCCTCCACACCGTCGCGATCGACGACGCCGTCCAGGATCAGGCGCATCGCCCTGCCCACGAGATCCGCCCGGTTGTTCCACTCTGGCGATCCGGGGCTCGCGTCGGGGCGGCAGCGCTTGCAGGCACGAAAGCCCGCGCGCTGGGCCGCCGCAGCCGTCGGGTAGAAGCGCGCGTGCTCAGGCCTCGGCGTTCTCGCGGGGCAGCTTGGCCTGCAGTAGATCCCCGTGCTCGTAACGCCGACAAAAAATACGCCATCGAAGCGCGCGTCACGGCTCGCCAGTATCCTCCAGCGGATTGCGTCATTGAGCATGGACCCATTTTGACGTATTTGCGTGACCTTCGCTGGCGGCTTTCGGACAGGACAGAGGCAGGGTGGCACCATACCCGAGTCAGGTGACGTGCGCTATGGCCGACTGCGTGAGCTCCAGGGCATAGCGCAGTGCCACGGCCCACATCACCAACGCTGAGATGCGACCTAGGCGGCGCCGGGCCCCTGCGGTTCTCGCCGCCTGCCCGATGACGCGCCCGACCAGCGCGAGGCCGAAGAACCAGAGCCAGGAAACGAGCAGGGAACCCAGCGCGTAGGACCATCTGTCCAGGTACGACGCGTACATTGCGGCGCCACCTCCGATCACGACCACCGTGTCCATGATCGCGTGCGGATTGAGCAGCGACACCGCCAGGCTGCGGCGCACAGTGCGGCCCTTCGACCCATCGCCCGGTGCCGCATCCGGCGCCGCGCCCGCTGGAGCCGTCCAGGTAGCGATGCCCATGTACGCGAGGAACAGGACCCCTGTGATGCTCAGCAGGAGGCGCAGCGCCGGAATAGCCAGGACGACGAGCGAGATGCCGCCAACCGCCACGGTGATCAAGGCCGTGTCGGAGAGGGCCGCCGTCGCGACGACTGGCAGCAGAAGGCGCCAACGGGGCTGTGTCGCGCCCTGCGTCAGGATGAACGTGTTCTGGGGCCCGAGCGGCAGGATCAGCGCCAAGCCGAGCAGGAAACCGTGCAGGAAGGCACCCGTCATACCATGTGCCGTCGCTCCGCTCCGCCTTCTGTCGCGGTCACGTCAGATCCTTCGCCATCAGGATGTTGGTCGGTCTGTAGCCTGTCCGCTCGTAGACATGGATCGCGGATACGTTGGAGCCGAAGACGTGGAGTGCGAGCCGGCTCAGGCCCAGGGACCGCACCTCCGGCTCGATCGCCAGCAGGGCGGCCGAGCCGTAGCCTTTGCCGCGGTACGCCTCCCAGATGACGAGGTTGTAGATGAAGGCCTGTGCAACGCCGCCGTCGGTTCGCTCGGCGAACCAGATCACGCCGACCGCTTGGCCGCTCGCGGCGTCTGTGACGGTGTAGAGATGTTGCGCGGGCGAACCGGTTCCGTCCGGCAAGAGCTGCCTGAATTCGTTGTCGGCCATCGCGCGTGCCGCTTCCTCCGTGATGTTGCCGGTGGCCGCGTGTCCCGCGGCGTAGTCGCCGACGACCCAGTCGTACCATGTGCGATACTCGTCGTCGCTCATCGGCCTCAGGCGTATCTGTGCTGGCAAGTGGTCCCCTCCCTGCCGTGTGCGCAACTTGAGCGGGTGGTGCTTCGCCCGGCAGCGCCCCGTATCCTGCGCGCCGCCCCAGCGCCGCCAGCCCCGTGGCGACAGGATTTCGTCTGCACCAGTACGAGCCGCCGCCACAGCGAAACAGACTTCGGGGCTACGCTGCGGACCGGGGCCCCAGATGCCTCGGTGGCGCGCACGATCCTGGCCATATTCACCCGAGGGGCGACGCACGTGTACGCGACCGCACGGAACGCAGTCCCAAGGAGCGCGTGCGCCTCAAGCCCTGCCTCTGCCCCGTGGGTCGTGAGGATGTCCTTGTCCTCGGCGGGCCCACGCACCACCTCAACCCGTCGCGCGGGAGGCGCCTGAGTGAGCGCGTCTATCCCGGCAGCGAATAGGGGATGGCCGCTCGCGTGCAGGAACCCGCGGCATCACGGCCAACCAACGGCCCCCCAAAGCGAGGTTTTGGCAAGTGATAGGCCCTCCTGGGCATAACGGGATTACGTGAAGGCGTAACTGTGTTATGTTGAACGCATGGAAAAGGACGAAGCGTCGGTTCGCGATCGGATTCTCGCCGCCGCTGAAGCCGCCTTCGCAGCCCATGGCTACGGATCGGTGGGCGTTTATGCCATCTCAAGCGCGGCCGGCGTAACCACGGGGGCGCTCTACCACCACTTTGGCGGCAAGCTAGAACTTTACCGAGCGGCGCGCGAGGCGTACGAGGGCAGATTGCTTGCGGCCATGCGCGAGGCCACGTCGGACGTGGCGCCTGGTGTGCGGGCGGTGCGTGTAGCACTCCTCGTCGCATGGGACATGGCGTCGAGGGACGGCATGGCGAGACTGTTCACGGAGCCTGGGCCAGGTGTGGGGCCCGATGCGCTCGGCCGGTTCGTGCACGGTCTCTGGCCATGGGGACCCGGCGCGGTCGGACACGTGCTGGTGTTCGCGTGGCTTGGGGCGTTGGAGGTGTCGCTGCGCGGCTCGGACAGCGATGCGAGGCTCGTTCTGGACGGCATACTGCGCGGTATCGCCGGGGATCTCGGGTAGGCTGAAGGTCGCAGGCAGCCGGAAGCGGAAGGCAAAGCGGGCATCGCTAGCGATGCCCGCCGGGGAAGCTATATCAGTGCGTGTGGCCGCAACCGCATCCGTCGCCGTGCTCGTGCCCACCGCAGCCGCACGAATGGCCCTCGCCGTGCTGGTGGTCGTCTTCGTGGTCGTGGCAGCCGCACACGTGGTCCGACTCCGCCTGACCTTGACCGGCCGGCACGAGGCGAATGAGCTTCAAGGGATCCCCTCCAGTCTTGTCCTGGTATCAGCCTAGACTGAAGGGCATACCTGCGTCAACGCGTCTCGTGGCGACCGAGGCAGGTATTGCCTGTGGCCGAGCGAAGCCGTCAGTCTGGGGGATCAGGTCTCTTCTCGCATGGGAGGGAATCATATGAGGATCGCCGCGCTGTACGACATCCATGGCAACCTGCCCGCGCTCGAAGCCGCGCTGCATGCCGCCAGAAAGGCGGGCGTCGAGAAGGTGATCCTTGGCGGCGACATCGCGGCAGGGCCGCTACCGGCGGAGACGATGGAGATCCTGATGGCGCTCGGTGACTGGGCATCCGTCTTGCAAGGCTCTTCGGACCGTGCCGTGGTCACCTGCTACGACCTGCTTATGGCGAAACACAGGATCGAGCTGCAGACCTGCGACCCGCTCGTCCGCTGGGCGGCGGAGCACATCACAGGCCACCAGCGTGATTTTCTCGAGGCGCTGCCCCGCGATCTCAGCTTCCACTCGCAGGACCTGGGGGAGATCCGCTTCTACCATGCCGCGCCGCAGGACGGAGAGAGTCCGAGTTTATCCGAGCCGCACGGCGGCGTTGTCGTCGCTGGCCTCGACCATCGTCAGGGTACCGAGCGCAGGGGTGGCGTGCTTCAGGTGCATCCGGGCAGCGTGGGCATGCCGCAGGGCGGCGGGACCGGTGCCTACTGGGCCCTGCTTGGCGAAGAGGTCGAGTTGAAGCGGACGGAATACGACACTACGCAAGCCGCTAGGCGCATCATGCGCTGCGGCATGCCGGACGCCAAGGCCTGGGCACAGCGCTACGTGCTGATGGAGGGGGTAGATACGGTAGGAACCACGTGAAACGATTTGGATGGTCGGCGGCGGTTCCGGGGTGCGATTCCCCGGCAGGCTAGTCGTCGGCCAGGCTGTTCGGCCCGCCCATTGCGGACTTCAATCTGTGAATGTCTGCGTTTCCGGGAACGGCTAGAAGCTGACGCTGCTGGCGACCTCCTGCCAGACGAGACCGCCGTCGGACGTGGCGTAGACGGTGCCTGCCGTCGTCAGAAGCCAGCCGTGCATCTCATCGACGAAGCTCACGTCCGCAAGCACGCCGGCTGCACGCAGCGCGATCCGCCGGAAGCTCTGGCCGCCGTCCAGGCTGAGCCAGACGTTTTGACCGGACCAGAGCCAGACGAGCCCATCGGTTCCTACGCGCATGCCGATCGGAGCTCCCTGCCCAGGCAGCCAGTGGGGCAGGCCGATGGGGATCCAGTGCAGTCCCCCGTCGACGCTGCGCCAGAGGTAGGGTAGTGCGGAGTCCAGCACAGTTGGCTTGCGCCCCTGACGGTTGGGCTTCAAATAAATGCTCGGCACCTTCGGCGTTCCTACGCCGAGAACGGTTTGCCCCCCGAGCGGTGCAACGGCGCTCGGAATGAACGGCGTAGAGAGGGCTTGCCACTTCGCGCCGAGGTCCTGGGTGAAGAAGAGCTGCCTGCCCTGGCCTGGACGGTAGCCGATGATCCAACCCTGGTCGACGCTCGACATCCCGAGCGCCGCCGGATACCAGCCATGCGCGAAGGGCTCGATCTGCCATGTCCGCCCGCCGTCCAGCGAGACGTAGGGGGCGTCCGGGCCGAGCACCATGATCTGACTCGGCCCGAGGACCTCGAGGGTGGACAGCGAAGCGGGAGCCTCGCCGGTAGCGGTCCAGGTCCGGCCGCCATCCACGGTGCGCAGGACGGTTGCTCCGTCGTATGTCCAGCCCGCTGCGTAGCCGAGCTGGTCGCTGAAGAAGGAGAGGGCGGTGCTTGGGCTGAGCGGCGGGTAGACAAGCTGCCATGTCAGGCCGCCGTCGACCGTCGTGTAGAGCGGGGGGCCATCGCCCGCGAGTAGCCAGCCGTGCTCCGGGTCGCTGAAACCGACGGAGAAGGCCTGACCGCCTGCGGTGGGCAGCGGCTGTCCGAAAACGGCCTGCCAGGTCGCACCGCCGTCCCGCGTCATATAGATGCCGCCCCGGTCGAGGCCGATGAACCCCGTCTGCGAGCTGAGGAAAAACATGCTGTGCACGTACCCCGCGAGTGGCAGGCCGCCAAGACTTGCGTTGACCGCCTGCGCCGACGAGACCATCGTCCAACTGCGGCCACCGTCTCGTGTCGCGTAGAAGGACTTCGGCTGCAGCCCGCCTCCCTCGGCTCCGCCGCAGATCAGGAAGCCCTGGTACGCGTTCAGGAACGAGATGGCCTGCAGGCCAGATCCTTTGTAGGGGCAGAGCGTCGCGCGGCTGCTCCAGATGAGGCCGCCGTCCGTCGTGCTGAAGACCTCGGTCGTTGCCGCCGCGGTCCCCGATGTGTGGCCGACGATGAAGCCAGTGCTCGACGACGGGAAGCTGATCGAAGACGCGTAGAAGCCGGTGACCTGGAAGATGTTCTGCCACGTCCGTCCGCCGTTGAACGTGGCTTCCACGGCCGTCAGGCCGCAGCGGCCCTGGTTGCAGCCGTTTTCGAGCACGAAGGCGGTGCTCGCTGTCGGCGAGTCCACCTGCACCGCCGTCCTGGTGGGAACGAGCAGCGTATGCCAGCTCGCGCCGCCGTCGCTCGTGTAGGCGGCGGCCGTGCCGTGCAGGAGCTGAAGGATGGCCCAGCCGTCGCTCGGCGTATCCATGCGTATCGATGTGAGCGCAGGTCGCTGCGGGAGCGCAAGCGGCACCACCTGCGCGGTGTAGGTGGGCAGGCCTGCCGCGGCGACCGGATGCACGTAGGACTTGTCTCGCACGACCCGGTGGTGCTTTTGCGGGCTGGTGACGTGCGTGTTGGGCGCTGTTCCGCCGCAGCCGGCGAGGAGCAGGGCAGCGGCCCATGCGGTGAGCCAGATCCTTCTCAACGCTGGGCACCTCCTTCCGCCGCGACGGTAGGAGTTTTCGTCCTGGGCGCCGGACCTACCTCTGCTCCGGAATTGAGCCAGAGGCTGAGTGCGAGGGCGATGAACAGCATGAGCGCCGCAACCAGGAAGGCGTCGGAGAAGCTGCCGAAGTGCTCCACCAGGATGCCGCCCAACGCGGGCGCCGCGACGGACGCCAGCATGCCGACGAAGTTCATCGTCCCGTAGGCCTTGCCGTATTGTTCCCCGCGCAGACTGAGGGCCACCTCGCTCAGGATCATGGGGTCGAGCACCAGCTTGCCGCTTGCGCCGTAGACCACGAGAGCGATAAGGAATGCCCAGGTGCCCCCTGCGGCGCCCATGGCCAGCAAGGACAAGGCCGCTGTGGCCAGGAGCCACCGCATCCGCCCAAGCCTTGCCGCGGCGGGCCTGCGGTTCCACAGAATGGTGGCGGGAATGGCCACGAGCGTGGGCAGCGAGGCTGCAACGCCGAGCCCGACGCCTTGCAGCCCTTGATGCAGCCCTTGATGCAGCCCGAGGTAGTAGGGGAGCCAGGCAAGCATGAAAAAGAAGGGGTAGAGCGAACAGAAGTTGATGGCGAGCAGAAGCGCGAACCTGCGCGCGGATGGCGCCACGGCTGGCAAGGTCACGGCCTGGGCCAGGGGGCGCTGCACGTCTTGCGGCGTCACGCGATAGAGCCACAGGCCCACGCCAACGGTCAGAAGACCGAGCAGGACGACGGGCAGGCGCCAGTCGCTCGGTGCCAGCGTGGAGGCAATCAGGTAGCCACCGGCAATGCCTGCCCCCATCCCCGAAGTGATCACGGCGTTGGCGGCGGAGAGGGCCGAGGGCGGAATGCGCCTTGCCGTCACCGCGAATTGCGTTGGATAGTAGACCCCCTGGAACGCGCCTGCCAGCGCCGAGAGCACCAGGAGCGCGGGGTACGAGCTGGCGGCGCCCGTCAGGGCGATGAAAAGGCCAAAGCCGACATAGCCCACGCCAAGCAGGGTACGAGGCGACACCCGGTCGGCCAGGTGGCCGACCGGGATCTGCACGAATGTGTAGGTGAGGAAAAAGGCGGAGGAGATGAGCCCAAGCTCTCCCGGCCCCACATGGAACTGCAGGCCGAAGATATGCAGGAGCGGGCTGAGAACGGCGCGATCTGCAAAGACGAAGAACCAGCCAATCCCGCCAAGGAGAGCCCAGGGCAGGTAGCGCTCCTGATTCGGGGCCGACAAACGGCTTGCACCTCAAGGGAAGTTTGGCTAATGGGCGCCGCACATCCTGCCTCGACGCCGGACCAGGTCCTGGCTGCTGCATGCGGGGGGCGCCGCCCGCCGGGCGATGCCCCCCAGGCTGCCCTCGGCCTCAGCCCACGGTGACCTCCGTCCGACCTTGCTCGAGAGCGTAGTCGGCGGTGGTCGTCTCGTCCACGCCGTTGCTGACCTTCACGGCATGGAAGACAAGCGACAAGACCACAACGACGACCAGATTGGCGATGAGCGCCCAGATGCCGGCGTAGCCCGGTACGCCGAAGAGCGGCACGATGGACGACTTGAAGTCCACCGAGGCCGTCATCGCGATGCCGATGATTTCGCCGACGGCCCAGCCGAGCAGAAGTGCCGTGCGGTGGAACCAGCGGCTGTAGAGCCCGCCGACGATCATCACGATCGTCTGCAGGATCATGATGCCGCCGAGCGTCTGCAGGTAGAGCGAATATTGCACCGGGATTCCGAGCGCGAACACGAGACCGAGGATCGTGACGCAGACCGAGACAATCTTGGCGACCCACGCCTCGTTTTTGGGAGACCCACCCCGGGCGAAGTACTCCTTGTAAATGTTGCGCGAGAACAGGCTGCCAGCCGCGATGGACATGATGGCCGCCGGCACGAGGGCCCCGATGAAGATCGCGGCGAACGCGAACCCGACAAACCACTGCGGGAACTGCTGCTCAAAGAGCAGCGGCACTGCGAGGTTGCTGTCGCCGTGTACATTTACGCCAGCCGCGAGCGCCATGATGCCCAGCAGGGCGATGCCGCCCAGCATCAACGAGTAGAGCGGGAGAAACGCCGCGTTGCGTCGGATGACCTGCCGCGACTTGGTCGCGAACATCGCTGTGATGGCGTGCGGGTAGAAGAAGAGGGCAAGCGCCGACCCGAGAGCCAGGGTGCCGTATGCCGCGTAGAGCGGCGGGGAGAGGATCACGGAATGCGGCGGCGTGGCCGCGAGGAGCTTCGCGTTCGCGACGCTGAAGATGTGACCGAAGCCGCCGAGGGCCGCAGGGATCGCGATCATGGCGGCAATGACTGTGATGTAGATGAGCGTGTCCTTGACGATGGCGACCATGGTCGGCGCGCGAAGACCTGAGGTCCAGGTGTAGAAGGCGACGACGAGGAAGGCGATGACCAGGGCGATATCGCCCGCGCTGCCCGTGCCGCCGAGCCCGAGCGTCTGCAGGACGGCCTGCATGCCCACGAGCTGCAGCGCGATATACGGCATGGTGGCGATGATTCCCGTGACAGCTACGGCGAGGGCCATGCCGCGCGATTCGAAGCGGCCCTTGACGTAGTCCGAGGCTGTGATATAGCCCTTCGCCTTGGCCACCGACCAGAAACGCGGGAAGACGGTGAAGATGAAGGGGTAGATGACGATCGTGTAGGGCACGGCGAAGAAGCCGAGGGCTCCGGAGCCGTATGCCAGCGCCGGCACCGCGATGAAGGTGTACGCGGTGTAGAGGTCGCCGCCGATCAGGAACCACGAGAGCAGGGTGCCGAGCCGCCTGCCGGCCAGACCCCACTCGCTGAGCTGGGACAGATCGGCCTTGTGCCACCGCGAGGCGTAGAAGCCAAGGACGGTGACGAACACGAAGAGAACCAGAAAGATCACGAATGCTGTCGTGTTCAAGGTGTCAGTGCCTCCTCTCGGCTTTCTCGCGGGTCAGGCGGTCAAGTAGTGGACCACGATGGTGAGAATCCCCGTGATCACAACCCACATCAGCTGGTACCAGTAGAAGTAGGGCATGCCCCCGAGTGCCGGCAGCGCGGAGCTGTAGAGCTGCGGGAACAAGGTTGCGAAAAAGGGGATGATCAGCACTAGGTACCACCAGCGCCGATTGCGACGGCTCGCGTTGGAATCTCCTTGCACAGGACACCTCTCCCCTCCCACGTGATTGGCCCCGAACATGGAACTGGGCGCAATGTGGTAAATTAGGCGCCTATACTTTGGGTCCTGCCACGATGACTGGTGCACTCTGGATTGGCCGGCCGAGGCTGCACGTGCGTGCCCGTTGCAACGGTGCGAGCGGTGGTGGACTGCCGCCGAAAAGCGGGGATGCTGAAAGCGAACTCTTGGTCCGAGACCACAGAAAACCGCGGTGGTGTCTGACTAGCGGAATGCGGGAAGGCAGGCGAAGGGCATGGCGTCGGCGCATCGCCGTCCGAGTGCGCGCGCACTCTGGGCATCCGAGCGTACTCTCCTGGCCTGGCTTCGTACGGCGATCTCCCTGCTTGCGTTCGGCTTTGTCGTCGCCCGCTTCGACATCTTACTGCACCGCCAACCGTCGCATGCCGGCAGCATTTTGGGCGCGATGCTCACAGGAGTGGGGGGCCTTTTCGCGGTGTTGGCGGTGCTGCGCTACTGGCGTGAGGCCCATGGCGCGCGGCAGGGCAGACCCAGGCCGGGGCTCGGCGTGACTGCCGGCCTGGCGGTGGCACTAGCTGCTGCTGTTGTGACGGGGTACCTTTTGACCCATCGGATGTCACTTTGACATGTGAAATCAAACCATCTGAGTTTTCTATTAGAGACATCGTCTGGGTTACTGTGGTAAAGTGAAGTCAGGTCTTGCAGAGTGAGGTGAGCAGAGCCGTGATGAAGTCAACTGGCATTGTCCGCAAGGTCGATGATCTCGGACGTGTCGTCCTGCCGATCGAACTCAGGCGCACCCTGAGCATTGCCGAGAAGGACTCTCTCGAGATTTATGTCGACGGCGAGCAGGTCATCCTCAAGAAGTATGAACCGGCCTGCATCTTCTGCGGGAACGCCGCCGACATGGTCCACTTCCACGGCAAGAACGTCTGCCGCGGTTGCGCCGCCGAGCTCATGTCTCTGGCCTCGCGCGCCAGCTGAGTCGTTCCATAAAGACGGCTGGATTACGGCATGCCGCAATCCAGCCGTTTCCATTCGTTTCGCGTCAAGGTGCTCCGCTAGACGCTGGTAAGCAGACGGGCCATCTCGAGAGCTGTCAGGGCGGCTTCCTGGCCCTTGTTCTGCTTGAGACCGGCACGCGCGAGGCCCTGCTCTATGGTGTCGACGGTCAGGACACCGAAGCCGATGCCCACCTTGCCCTGGAGCGCCACCTGCTGCATGCCCTGCGCACACGCGTCCGCCACCACCTCGAAGTGGTACGTCTCGCCACGCAGTACGACACCCAACGCCACGATGGCGTGCAACTGCCCCGTGTCAGCCAGCCGCCTCGCCGCGGCGGGCAACTCGAAGGCCCCCGGCACCCGAACCAGGACGATGTCCTCGTCCTTCACGCCGGCGTCGAGCAGAGCCTCGTGGGCGCCGTCGATCATGTGCTGCACCAGCATCCCGTTGTAGCGCGCGGCGACGATGCCGACGCGCAGCCCGCCGCCCTGTGCCCTTTCGCGCAACTCCCGCACCCCAGCCGCCTCCTGTCTCGTCACTTCGTCAACAGGTGACCGAGCTTCGTTCGCTTTGTCTCCAGATAGCGGGCCATCTCGGGCCGTTGTTCCACCTCGAGCGGCACCCGTTCCACGATCGAGATGCCGTAGCCTTCCAGGCCAGCCACCTTGCGCGGATTGTTGGTGAGCAACCGCAGCGAGCGGACGCCCAGGTCGACGAGGATCTGGGCGCCGATGCCGTAGTCGCGGAGGTCTGGCGGGTAGCCAAGGCTGATGTTCGCCTCCACTGTGTCCAACCCGCGGTCCTGCAGAGCGTAGGCGGCGATCTTCGGCCCAAGGCCGATGCCACGTCCTTCGTGTCCGCGCAGGTAGATGAGCATGCCACGTCCTTCCGCCTCGATGCGCCGCAGCGCGGACGCCAGCTGGTCGCCGCAGTCGCAGCGCAGCGAACCGAGGACGTCGCCGGTCAGGCATTCCGAGTGCATGCGGCACAGCACAGGCTGGCCGTCGTCGATGTCGCCCTTGACCAGGGCAAGATGCGAGCTCCGGATGAGCACGTCCTCGAACGCGATCGCGCGGAAGTGGCCGTAGCGGGTCGGCAGTTCGGCCTCGCCGACGCGTTCGACCAGGCGCTCGCGCTGGCGGCGGTGGTGGATGATGTCGGCGATCGTCACCACCTTGAGCCCGTGTTGCTCCGCGAAGGCGAGCAGGTCGGGCGTGCGGGCCATGGTGCCGTCGTCCTTCATAATCTCGCAGATCACCGCCGCAGGTGACATTCCGGCCATGCGCGCAAGGTCGACCGCGGCTTCGGTGTGACCTGCCCGCTTGAGGACGCCGCCCGGCTGCGCCTCGAGCGGGAAGATGTGTCCTGGGCGCACGAAGCTGTCCGGACCGACCTTGGCGTCCGCCGCCAGACGGGCGGTGAGGGCGCGGTCCGCCGCCGAGATGCCTGTTGAGACGCCCTTTGCGTCCATCGAGACGGTGAATGCGGTCTCCCAGTGCTCGGTGTTCTCGGACACCATCGGGGGCAGCTGCAGTTCCTTGACGCGCTCGCTTGCCAAGGGCAGACAGATCAGACCTCGGCCCTGCGTGGCCATGAACGTGATGATTTCCGGCGTCACCTGTTCCGCCGCGGCGACGATGTCCCCCTCGTTCTCCCGGTCCTTGTCGTCGATGACGACGATCATGCGTCCCCTGCGGATCTCCGCGACCGCTTCCTCGACACTCGCGAACATGGTCAGGCCTCCTCGATACGGGTCAAAGCTTCAA
>JAJZQO010000080.1 GCA_021847575.1 Bacillota bacterium
ATCGCCTCCGACCCGCAGGGGGCGCCAGCGGGCGGCATCGCGCCTGCCGGGGTGCCGGGAGTCACCGCGACGGTCACTGTGGGGTGATGGGATGGCGACCACGACCTACACGGCCAAGGTAGTCGCGACGCAGGCCAAGAACGGGCCTATCGTCAAGAACTTCCCCATGAGCGAGATCCCCGCGCTGGCCCTCGCCTACACGACCGACTACCCGAAGTTCCTGAGCATGCTGGACAGCTACGTGAACACCGAGGCCGGGTCCATCGAGCAGAGCCTGCCCGAGGGGACGCCGGTCAAGGTGGTCTTGCCGGGACTGAAGGGCAACGCCATCGGGTGGGCGCAGGCCCTGGACCAGCAATGGCAGCAGGGCAAGATCAAGGACCCGCAAGGCAAGCGCCTGAAGCCGTGGCCGGGAGCGTCGCAGTTCGCCTATGCGTCCGTGGACGGCAACACCCTGACGCTTGAGTGGGTTAAGGAGTTCTACTGGCTCGAGTTCACCATCGGCGTGATTATCACGCTGATCGTCGCATACGCGGCGTACGAAATGCTGCACGGTTCGCAGTACAGCATGACCGCCTACACGCCCGCGACCGGCACGGGGACAGGCACAGGGACCGGCACCACCGGCACGACTCCGATCAACACCACGACCGCCGCGAGCGGCATCCTGGCGTGGAGCGTGCGCAACTGGCCGGTATTAGTGCTCGGCGGTGCCGGACTCGTCGCGGCCCCGTTCGTGATGCGTGAACTCGCCCGTACCCGAGAGGCCGAGAACGAGTACCGCTACGCGGAAAGGGGCGGGTACTGATGGCGCGGCGCGACGACGACTTCGAGTCCGCGCTGCGCAACGCGGCGGAGAAGGGCTACGATGTCCACTACCTGAACGACGCGGGCGACGTGGAAGCCGACGCCATCGACGTGCGCGAGGAACTGCTGGACCAGATGGCGACGGCGGACTCCGACACGGACGTTGCCCGCCTTGGCTCGCGGCTCGAGACGGAGCAGCGCCGGGCCGAGCTGCGCCTGCAGCAGATCCAGGCCCGCGCAGAGGCCGACGCGGATCGCTACGCGGCCCGTGCGGCAGCGGCGAGAACCGAAGCCGAGGCCAAGGTGCTCGAGGAGCAGGCGAGGGCCGCCCGTACGCAGGCCGAAGAGATCGCCAAAATGGAGCGCACGCTGAAGCTGCGCGACGATGCCGACCGGCGCAGGATCGACCGTGAGCAGAAGGCGGCGCAGAAGCGCAAGCAGCAGGAGACGGAGAAGGCGCGTGCCGCGAGGGCCAAAGCCATCCGGCAGGCGGCGAACTCCACGCAACTGACGCACATGGGCGCCAAGCCGAGTTTCGCGGCGGCCGGGCTGACGGCGCTCGCGGCGGCCGTGACGGTCACGTATACCGCCACCCGACCCGGCAACCAGTCACTCGGGTTCGCCGCCTTCTGGACCTTGGCCGGGATGCTCGGCATGGTCGAAGGAAACGCCGAATTGGAGTGGATTTCAGCGGGAATCATGAGCGCGAACGCGGCCTATTTCTCGTTGCGCCTCTTCGATCTTGTGAAGGTCCAGCAGAGCGTGACCAACACGCCTATTCCCGGCACCGGCAACCAGATCAGCGGCTAAAGCGCCTGCCAATCGGCCCCGCCACATCGGCGGGGCCTTCGCATTTGCTCGCTACGGCAGCGCAAGCGGGGCACGTCGCTGGCCTTTACTCTGCGGTCAGAGACCCAAGGAAGGAGGAAATGGACTTGCGCTACGATCTCAAGTCCGGCGTCGAGACATTCGCAGGCGCCGCCGTCGCAGGCGCTGCCCGCAACATCCTGACCAGCCACCCGGCCAACCCCGTACCGCGTGCGAACTGGTACTTGGACGCGGGCACGGTCCTGGGCGGTCTTCTGGTCGAGGGCCTGGGCGTCATGACCAACTCTCGCGCCCTGCATGAGCTGGGCGAGGGCGTGCTGGCCCCTGGCTTCGCCTACGCGACCGCCGACGTGACCCAGACGATCCGTCAGGCGCTCGCCAACAAGGCGGCTTCGACGCCGAGCGGCGGCACCGGAGCTGCGGCGGGGTACACATTCGCGCCGCCACCGGCGTACTCGGGCGCCCTCTCCGACTCGGGTTTCTAATCTCTGGCCCGCACACGCGGGCCGCGTAGGAGGTAGCGAAGGGAAATGGCAGACGCCAAGGATTTCCCGGAGCTGACCCTGCTGGGTGACTGGACGATCACGAACCTGGCGCCCAACTCGACGGGCTATCAGCTTCCGATCTCCGGCACCAACGGCACGGCCAGCACCAGCAACTTCGCCAGCGTGAACGCCACGATGGCGAACAACTCCACGAACCTCCCGACCGGCACCGCCGCCGAGGTCACGTTCCTAGAGATCACGTCCCCTGTTGTCAACAACAGCGGCGTCGTCTACCCGGACGTGCAGGCGTGGATGTACCCGGACGGCACCTCGCTGCAGCAGTACCAGTACCTCGACGGGTCCTACGGCGGCAACATGGCGCCGCCCAAGGCGAACCTCGTCGAGCCCGCCCGTCAGTGGAAGTTCGGCGTGCCGCTCATCGACGTGCTGCAGGACGGACTCAAGGCTTCGGCCAATGGCGGACAGCCGCCCAAGAGCATGGCCCTCAAGGCGACGGGCGTCAAGTACGTCCAGGCCCTGCAGGTCGCGCTCTCATCGACACGCGGCTTCGGCCACGGCGTTGCGAGCGACGTGCTCATCACCCCCATGCGGATCCGCGCCTTCGGCTACGTCTACACGCAGTCGATGCTTGACAAGCTCGCGGGTTTCTGGGCCGGCGCGTTCCGCCAGATGGGCCTGCGCCGCACCATCGAGGGCCTGCAGGCCATCGAGGGCGCGATCAACTGGACCCCGACCGTGGCGGGCTTCGCTGGCGGCCCTGGCGGCTACGCGCAGGCCAATGGCTCCATCGTCCATCGCTACGCGAACTTCGCACAGAACGCCATCGCCACCGGCACCCAGACGCCGTTCATCCTCTCGACGGGAAACAGCGTCAACGGCAACCCGTCCAACGTGACGGCAGGCGGCATCGGCAACTGGGGCGACCTGGGCTACGCGACGGCTGCGGTCAACGCTGCGGCCAACCAGGCCAGCGCCGCCTATGTCCTGAAGGAACTCGGCGTCGTGCCGGGCGTGCCGAACATCGCCTTCACGGGCGTCGCGTTCGGGCAGGCGTACGTGCCGAACCCCAACGGCTTCGCGGTCGGCACGAACATCCTCGACATCCCGTTCGGCAACGCGCAGCCCATCCTGCAGGACAGCAGCCGGTACTACTCGCTGCCGCTCTTGCGCGAGCCCATCGAGATCATGGGCGAGAACGCCGCCGTGTTCGTCACGGCGAACGGGACCGCCATCGGCGCAAACACGGCAGAGGTCGGGGTCGGCGGCCTCTACATCAAGCCGTAAGGGGAGGTAGGACAAGATGCTGAGTCCCGTCATCAACACCAAGACGGTCCACCTCCAGTCACCGTCGTCTGGCACGACCGTGACTCTGCCGGAGGCCGCCATCTACGTGTCGGCGGTGGCGCTCGTGACCGGATCCGGCACGGCGCTCGCGACCGCAGTCGAGCAGACCGTCGTCAGCGGCACCCCGTCCTCGGGCGACGTGCAGTTCACCGGAACGGCCATCGCGCCGTCCGCGACCCTCACGTTCGCGGCTTCCGTGCTGGGCGTGAACGACTGGCTCGTTGTGACCTACGCGCCGAAGGGCGCCATCCCGGCCGCCGCGTAAGCAGCGGGACCATGACAGGGGGCCGGGCGCTGGCCTGGCCCCTTACCGCTGAGATATTGGCCCCACGTGAAGGGAGCGAGCCCTGATGGCGGCAACGTTTGGACAGCAGGCGGCCGAGCAAGCGCGCTATTACTACGAGCGCCAACTGTTCACAGCCGGACCCGTGAACCTGCCCCCTGGCATCAGTCCGATTTTCACCGCGTCGTCCTGGACGGATCCCGACTTCCCCGAGTGGCAGGCGCGGCTAGTGCGCCTGCAGGCTGCACAGAACGCAGGCGTCGCCCTCTACTGGACGGCGGACACCGTGACGGGCTGGGCGAGCGCCGCGCAAGGCTACACGGACGCCATGGCCGCAGGATTGCAAGACATCCGGCTGTTCGCGCCGGCCGTAAAGGTGCTGAACCTCTACGCGAACAACCAGACAGGATCAACCGTAACCGCCTTTCAGCTCAACTACGAGGTGGAGATGAAGCGGCTCTCTATCGCGGAGAAACTGCACTTCGGCTATGGGCTGTCGTCGCAGGACACGGCAAACCTCGCCCTGGCGGACGAGCCCAAGACAACCGGACTGCAGCAGATCAAGGGGCAAGTCGAGCGTGGTAGCCTTCCGTGGGCCGTGGAGGAGGAACTGAAGCGCTTTGTCGCGCCGCAGCGCCTCGGCGACCATCCGGCGTCCGGGCCGTACCACATCACGGCAAACGCCAGCACCACGGCCAGCGTCTCCTTCGCGACGCTGCACCCGTTGCAGTCGGGACAGTTCATGGTGCTGGAAGAGATCGCAGTCGAAGGCGGCCAGCCGATTTTCCTCTACGTTGACCGCGATCAGGACAGCGGGCAGAGCGCCTATCTGCAACTGAGCGGCGCGGCGTTCGCGCAGACGAACCCGGACACGCCTTGGCGGCCGTGGGTCCCTGCCTTGCAGACCCTTTCCTTCCGCGCCGCCGCCGCAACGACGCTCAACAACGTGCCGGTCAGGATCCGCGTCGGCCTCTACCGCATGACGAACATCGCCAAGGTATTGTTCGGCCAGGCCAAGACTCCGAACAGCGTGCCGGGCGATACCTACGTCAAGACCATGGCCGGCCTCTACTAGGAGGTGGGCTTAGTGAGCAAGGGATACCCGCAGTCCTTCTGGGAGGCTCTGAGCGTCCCCGGCGTCGTGCCGCAGCTTGAGGCGCTGAACGCGAACGTCTCTGCGCTCGCGAAGCTCTTGCAGGGCATTGCGCCGTCCGGGACGGCACAGGCACAGGAGCAGGCGGCGACGGCCAACCCGAGCGCGAGCGGCGCAGGCTTTGCCGCACCGAGCGGCCCAATTCCGACCGTCAAAGTGCCGCTCACCATCGCGGACATTCTGCAGGCCGCCTTCGAGGCGGGCGACACCGGATCGCTGTTCGTTTACGACAACGACTACATCGTGACCGTTCCAGCCGGACAGACCGTGATTCAGTCGTTCCCCACCTACGGAAATCCGACTGCGATTCTCGGCCATCTCAACTACACCGCGAGCGCCTACGACGACACGGGCCTCTTGACGATTCAAGTGTTCGTGGACGGCAACCCCGCAGCGGGCCCGGACGCGACGAGCGCCCTGCAGGTCACGGGCCCCAAGTCGTTCTCCATCGCACAGTACACGATCTCCAAGACGGAGGTCGAGATCGTCGTCTTCAACGAGACTAGCGGCAATGTCGATTTCAATTTCTGGGCGATTCAGGCCGTGCTGAACCCCGTATTCTATCAGAATGTCGTGCAGCCGCTTCTGAACAAATACGGGTTCCCGGCGATGCAAGCGCTCGTGACTGGAGGTGCGTCATCGTGACCGCCGTCTACAAGTGCGAAGTCCACGGTATGACAATCGAGATCGACCACGACGCCAAGACAAGGCGCATCACGCATGGACCTGGACAGGTCAAGCGGAACTGCCGCCTGTTGCGTGAATTGAATCCGCAACCGGGCACTTTTCAGCAGAAGGTACGGGGACTTCACGGCCAGGAGACCATCGAGACCTGCCAGATCGTCGCGCTCTAGGAAAGGGACAAGGAAGAAGGGACGGCTACGATGCCGCCCCTTCTTCGTCGCTCATGGCGTCCGTACGCTCCACGACGTAGCGCCAGAGCGCGTGACGCAGGAAGGGCAGGCGCAGCGTCTCGTTCAGGTGCGAGCGTTCAATCAATGGACGCAGGCGGGATAGACGGCGGTATGGCTCCTGCCACGAGATCAGGTCCCGCGCGAGGTCCTGCGCGTAACAGCCGAGTGAGATGCCCGCGTTCAGATGGCGCAACGCGGCCTCGGCGGCCAAGCGTCCCGAGAGGAACGCGTAGGGGATGCCCTCCATGATGAGCGGGTCAACAAGGCCGGCCGCGTCCCCTGCGAGCAGTACACGGCCCCGCTGGACCGTCTCGACGCCGAAGCAAGGGATGGGATGGCCCGGCACGCGCTCCGGCAGCGTCAGGGGCTGGTGCGCAGCGTAGCGGGCCAACATCTCGCGGAGATGTGGCCAAAGCACCGGGTCTGTCGTGCCCGCGCCGAGGGCGACCTGCCCATCCCACTTCGGAAATTGCCAGAAGTAGCCGCCGGGCATCGAGAAATCCACGATGGCGGCGGGAGCGACGATGTCCCGCTCGTCTGGGATCCGCGCCTCGAGGCCGATGGCGTGGCGCGGCAGGTCGCCGTTCAGTGTACGTGAGCTGACACCACGTGCTCCATCCGCCCCGACGACGACGCGGGCCGTGAGGATTTCGCCGGAGTTCAGCGTGACGGCGCCGGTCTCCGGGTCGAGAGACCGCACCTTTTGGCCGTCGCGCACGTCCGCCCCAAGCGATGCGGCGCGCTCCAGAAGCGCCATGTCCATCGCCGGACGCGATGCGAAATAGAGCGGAGCATGCCGTACCATGCCGCCTGACATCCCTCGCCCGAGCCAGGAGTGGTCTGCGCCACCGAGCAGGAACGGCCACGACGCGTCCTCCCCGCCGAGTAGCGCGCGGAGTTGCACCTGGGACTTCGGACTCAGGACGCCACTGCACAGCTTCTCGCGTGGCAAACGCTCGCGCTCCAAGAGCAGCACCTTCTCGCCTGATCGCGCAGCCGTGACGGCAGCGCCTGCGCCCGCTGGACCGCCGCCTATGATGATGATGTCGGCAGAGTACATGCTGCCACCTCCCGACATGACCGTACAGGAAGGGGACAGGCCGCGTGAGCACTGGCGCGTGGAACCCCAAGAGCGATCTACCGCTGGCCCGTGCCGATGCGGTCGGCTACGTCGTCGGCGCGAGCAGCACGGAGAATGTCATCACGCTGCGCGGCGTGAACCTCGGCAACCTCTCGCTCGCGAACGGCTGGGTGCGGCTCGACGCAGGAGCCCTTGGCGCGGGAACGCCCGCGACGTTCGCAGAGATCGCGTCCAACACGGCGACGACGCTGATACCGAGCGTGGCGCTATCCGCTCCGCCCGCTGACGGCTATCAGGTATGGATCTACTCGGCCAACACCGTGCAGGTCATCGCAAGCGAGAACATCGCGCAGGTTGGCGGCGTGACGGTCCCGACCATCGATGGTACGCCGTCCGTGCCGGTAGCGGCAGGATCAGATGGCACGAACGTCCATGCACTGTCCACGGACGGATCTGGCCGCATCAACCTTGCCCCGCAGGGCCTCGTCTGGGACGCTGCGGGCTACGCGGCCAGCGCCAATACCAACATTTTCGCCACATCCTATCAGCCGCCCACGGCGGGCGTATTGAGCCTGTCGGTTGGCATCGACACCGCGACGACCGCGCCGCACGTCGTACTGGTCAAGACGGCAAACAGCGCACCATCTGGCGGGTCGGCCGGCACGCGCACCTTTCAGCTCAACGGAGGGGGAACGCTCGCGCAAGGGCAGATCCTGCCGGACACTCAGATCGCCGTGACGCCGAACGACTCCTACAATCTGCAGTTCGACCAGACGGCGACCGTGGACGTGACGGCGACATTCAAGGCGAGTTAGATACGGCAGCGACCGCGCATTGTCGATACCTCGCCGATAATCAGTCTCGGAAGGTGGTCATGACATGGCGAGTCAGGGCATCCCACAACTCCCGCGTACCGGACAGGGCGAAGCCCTCTGGGGCCTTGTAAGGCGCCAGCAGACCCAGCAGTTCGCGTTCGCGGCCTCGACGACGACGCCGTTCAGCGGCAACACGCCCGCAGGCGTCATCGTCTATGACTCAGCACTGACGTACAACGCTGCGGCTCAGGCGTCCGAACTCGGCGAACTCGACCTCGACCACATGGACGGACTGCAACTCATCATCAGCAACTACAGCAGCGGGCAAGTCCTATCCGGTATCACGTTGACCGATTGGGACACGCTCCCGAGCGGCGTTGCCGTACCGGGCCAGTCCTACACGACGGCAACAAACGTCGCAACCGGCGCGAGCGTGACACTTTCCGCGCTGGCACTTGCCAGCGGTAGTGCGGTGCGCTTGTGGGCCCCGGTGCAGAACGCATCGCAGCGGCAGTGGGTCGTGAACCCGACCTACGCGGCGGCGGTCACGATTGGGACGGGATTGTTCGAGGTGCGGGCGACGCCGACGTACGGGAGTGTGAGGCTTACTGGCAGTAATGTACTAACCGGTGCCATCCAGATCGTCACGACAGCCGGAGCCCGTGTACAACTCCCGAGCATAACATGCCGAGAGGTTACATTGATCGCCCTCAAAGACAATACCGGGTCTATCTACGTAGGCGGAAACAACGTTTCGTCGTCGGTCTACGGAGCAGAACTACAGGCCAAGGACAGCCTTACATTGACCGTTGATAACGCGAACCTGATCTGGCTCGATTGCTCGGTGAGCGGGGAGGGCATCTCGTATGTCGCGGTTTAACAGTTCGAGCTACGCGCTGCAGCAGCAGATCCAAGCGGCGACCGCCGTCAACACCACCCTGACCGCCCCGATCTACGGAGCCTATTGGACAAAGGGCTCCAGCCCAACGCTCGTGCGCACCAACAACGCCGTGGGCATGAACGCCGCTGCCGGGACGGATGGCAACTTCGTGCAGAACGATTTCGACAACGCGGAAATATACCGGGAGATCGGCCCGGTAACGGACACGCTCGGCAACACCTTTATCCAGATCCCGAAGTTCTACATCCGCAAGCAGGACGGCGCAGGCTTCAAAACATGGCAGATAAGCAAGTACCAGTACCCTGGGTTCTACCTGCCCAAATGCTTCTGGAACTACGAGACGAGTCAGGAGTTGCCCTACGTCTGGGTTGGCGCGTACAACGCGTCATTGAGCGCCGGCAACGCCCTGCAGTCCGTATCCGGCGTGTTCCCACTCGTCAACACCGACATCATCAATATGCGGACCTACGCGCAGGCCAACAATACGGGTGGACTCCAGGGCTATCAGCAACTGGATATCCATGTGGTGGACGTACTACAAACGCTCTTTTACGTCGAGTTCGCTACGCTCAACTCGCAAGCCATCATGCAGGGATGGGTGAATGGGCGCTTCGTCGCTACCGACCTCGCGACCGTCGCGACAACGAGCAGCAATCAGATCGTCGTCGCGAACGCCACTGCAGCCGGTTACGCGGTCGGACAGCCCATCGCCATCGGCGTCACGCAAGGCGGCAACGAGGTATGTTACGGGCGGTCGATCACCGCCATCGCGACCTACGACGCGAGCGACATGGCGATCACGTTCGACGGTGCTCCCGTCTCTGTGGCGGTCGGCAATTACCTCTACAACGTCGGCTGGAAAAACGGTTTTAGTTCCAACGTCGTCGCGACGAGCGGCAGCATCTCGAGCAATACGGACGGTCTGCACCCGTGCGTGTATCGAGGTATCGAATCGCCATGGGGCGATGTCTGGCAGTTCGTCGACGGCCTGAACATCACCGCCTACCAGCCCTGGGTATGCAACGACGCGAACCAGTACGCCAGCGACGTGTTCGCGGCACCGTACCAGCAACTGAGTTACACGGTCTCCACCACCAATGCGTCGTATGTGGAGGCTATGGGTTACGACAGCGCACACCCGTATGCCGCACTGCCGGTAACGGTAGCGGGGTCGCCATCGACCTATTACTCTGATTACTATTTGATAGCCGGAGGATCACAAATTGCCCTTGTGGGCGCCGGCTGGTCCTCTGGCGCGAGCGCGGGGTTGTCCGACTGGGACCTGGGCGCTGGGTCGGGCCACTCGGGCGTGACCCTCGGCGGGCGGCTTCTTAAAAAGGCTCTTTAGGGGGTCTGGGGGACGGAAGTCACCCAGCGATCCTAGTCTCCGTTTTAGGGCTATGGGGTGCGCGCTTGCCCTTGTGGGCGCCAACTGGAACAATGGCGCGAACGCGGGGTTGTCTAACTGGAACCTGAACAATGTCACTAACTAGCGCATATCCTTCGCGGCAACGCCCGCGCCCATCCCGGCGCGGGCTTACGCTTTGCTCGGGAGGCGAGTGACATGCGGACAGGCGAGGTTCTGGCGATAGGTGCGGCGGCAACGCTAGTCGTCGCTGGCGGCGCCGTGCTCCTCTATCGCTCGCGCACCGCATCCGACCCGCCTTCCCTGCAGACGATCTCCGTCCCCTCCTCCGCGCAGGTCGATGCCGCCTCTTCAGGTAGGCGCCCGTCCGGTCCAACCTTGTCACTTGTGCCGTACATGCTCGCTGGCAACCAGAGTTTCGCCGTCAGCGCGTCTCTGGGCACCTCGCAATCAAACACAGTCATCGACACCGGCACATCCGTTAGTCTCGTTACACCCGCGCTCTACGCACGGTTCGCGGGCTTCACGCGCACAGGCAGCGCCAGCGTTGCGGGAGTCGGCTACAGCGGACAGCAGGCGTGGACCTTCTCGGCGCCCGTCACGCTCGGCGGCTACACCGTGCAGGTCAACAGCGGCCTCGCGGACCCCGCATGGACCGGACAGCCCATGTTCGGCATGCCCTTCATCGAGTACCTGTGGCCCAACGGCTTCGCGCTCGACACCGTATCTATGCAGGTGCGCCCCGTGACGACGCC
>JAJZQO010000013.1 GCA_021847575.1 Bacillota bacterium
ATACGCCTCCGACTGCGAGCCGCCCGACCTCGAGTTCGCGCTCTGTCAGCACAGCCCCGAACCTGCGCTCCAGGCTCTCGACCGCGCTCACCTCTTCGCGTTCGCCCGCAGGGCCCTGATGCAGCGTGGCAAGCGGGTCGCGCGCGCCGTACAGGATCAGAACAGCAAGCAGCGTGAAGACGGTTGCCATGAGGCCAAGCTGCGTCGGCCCCACATGGCTGAGAGGCATCGCAACGGCTGCGCCGATGAAGATCGGCACCACGTTCAGGTTGAGTCCCCAGCCGAACCAGCGGCCTGCCGACCGGGGCCTCGCCATCGCCGCGAGCAGGAGCCAGGGTGCCGGCTCCAGCAGACCGAATGCCAGTCCATTGAACACGGTACCCACGATGGCGGGCAGCATGTTTTCGCTCCACGCGCCGATCAGGAAGGCGGTTGCGAGCAGGCCTGCCCCCGCTACCATCGCTGAGAGCAGGCCCCTGCGGTCAGCGAGGACACCGGAGACGAGCACACCCACTATGTATGGCGCCATACGCAGGAAGTCGTGGACATAAGGCGAGATCGGCACCGTGACGAAAAAGCGGTCGCTTAGTCCAGCGACCACGGAGAAGCAGCAGATGAAGAGACCGAAACGTGCCGCAGCTCGCAGCCGACCTCTCGCCGGCAGTGCCACCCGCTGCCTCGGTACCGGCACAGACTCCGTGCCCACCGCCGAAGCACCCAGCAGTGCCAATCCCAACGGCAGGAGCGCCCAGAGCAGGAGAGTGTCCACAGGTACGTACGCGACCAGGTAGCCGAACGCGAAATGGAAGACGGCGATGCCGGCGGCTGCTAGAGCGAACGTCTGTCCAAGCCAGACGGTCTCGACACTCGTGGCGTACCATCGCCCCCAAGCCGTCATGCCAAGTGCGGTGACGATGCCCATGGCGGCGAAGAGAAGCGGCAGCACCGCGGGCGCCGCAGCGAGCATGAGCAGTGAGAGGATCGCGTCGACCACGGGTACCAGGCGCGCCAGGGACAAAGCCGTGCGTGGCCAGCGGTCGATGAGATAGCCCGTGGCGACCAGGCCCACGGCGTGCGCCAGGAGGAACCAGTCGTACAGGGGTCCGGCCGCTATGCTGTGCGCTGCGGCCCACGCCGCTGTGGCGTCGCCAAACAGGGGTACGACAACAACCCACCCGAAGAGCCCGACGAGGTAAAGGATCGGACCGCCATAGCGCTGCAGAATCCTTGACCAGGTCGGGCCGAGTGGCACAGCTACACCCCCTGCCATCCCGATCTGACCGATTGTCGTAGATCAATTGGACAGTTTCGCGGTCATGCGGCTAGTCCGCATGGTCTCAATCCAAGTTCTCCCCACCCGGCCCCGATCCTGCTGCAGCGCTGATCGGAAGCAAAGCGACGGAACACCCCTCTCTCGAGGGGGTCCCGTCGCCATCGCTCGGCTGCTGCTCAGCCCTGCGCTGCCAGCGCGTGTATCAGCCGCACGATCATTGCCGCCGCCTCGTCGCGCTGCAGGCTGCCGAGCGGCTCGAACATGCCGTCTGGCTTCCCCTGCAGGATGCCTGCCGCGACATCAGAGTGCACCGCGGCAACGGCCCATGCACCGATTGACGCCTGGTCGCTGAACGTGGTCGGCACGCCCTGAGGCTGCGGCGAGCCCAGCAGCCTGTAGATGATCGCCGCCGCCTCCTGACGGGTGATCCGTGCGCCTGGATGTGCCTTGCCGGTATGATCGCCGTGAATGTAGCCCTTGGCGTACATGGCCAGGAAGTACGGCGCATACCAGGCTCCCTCTCTCACATCGGGGAACGGCGAGCTGCCTCCCGCAGGCGCAGTCAGGGCGAGAGCCCTGACCAGCATGGCGAGGAACTCGGCTCGCGTTACCGGGGCAGCGGGGTCGAAATGTCCGCCGGGGTAGCCGGTTACTGCCCCGCGAGCAGCCAGTTCCTCGACATAGGGGTACGCCCAGTCGCCGTTCGGCACATCGCTGAAGCTGGTCTGGATCGCCATCACCGCCCAGATACTGAAGTGCGGGATCGTCACGGTCACCGTGTTGCCCGTCGGTCCCGGCGAGACCATCGAGTAGATGCTCCATTTGCCGTTGACAAGCGTGTAGATCGCCATGTCGGACTGGTAGCTCACGCCCTTGGGCAGAGTCATCGTCAGCGTTACAGGCGCGGTCGGCTCAACTCCACCGGTGGAGATGCTGAGTGGCGCGATGACCGTGTCGGTACCCTGCGGCGGGTTTGGCGCGTTGGTCGCGGGAGCGACGTCGACCTGCGTCTGGCTCGGCAAGGACTCCTTGGGGAAGTTCAGGACAACCGTGTTCCCGAGCGTTGCCACGGTCACGCTCTGCGCACTCGCGTCCACCGTTTCCTCGACCGTCGTGGTGGTCTGCTGCTGCGGAAGGTTGACGATCTGGGTTGGCGACGCAGCTGTCCCCCTACCGTTGGCGGTCGGCGCAGGCGTTGGCATAGAAAGCGGCGGAATGAAAGCCACCTTCACCGGTCTGCTACTGCCGCTCGTCGTCGCGTTCCCCAATTCGCCGTCCTGGCCCTGTCCCCAGGCCCAGACGGTGCCATCCCCTGCGAGAGCGTAGCGGGTGCCGCCGGAACCTGCGATGGCAGTGATCCCTGCAAGGTCCGCAAGCTTGACCGCCGTCCAACCGCTGGTCGTGCTGCCGTTCCCGTATTGGCCGTACTCGTTGTCTCCCCACGTCCAGACCGTGCCGTCGGACTTCAACGCGTACCCACCCGGTCCGATGGCTGCAATCTCGGCGACGCCGGATACCTGCACCGGCACCGTGACGACCGGGTAGCCGAGCTCGTTCTTCGCGTTGTACGTCTGGGTACCCGTGCCCACCTCGTTCTTGTCGTTGATCCCCCACGCCCAGACCGTGCCGTCGCTCTTCAGGGCATAGCCATTGCCGCCTCCGGCAGCGATGGCTATGACATCCGTGAGGTTCGAGACCTGGACGGGCTTGCCGCTGTCCACCTGAGTCCCGTTCCCCAGTTCTCCCACGTAGTTGTCCCCCCAGGCCCACACCGTGCCGTTGGCCTCGAGAGCGTACGTGGCGCCACCGTCGGCAGCGGCGATGGCCACCACGTGGGACAGCCCCGAAACCTGCTTCGGCGTCGAATCGGTGGTAGCCTGGGTATCGGTGCCAAGTGCTCCGTTCCCGTTGCTTCCCCACGCCCAGACCGTGCCGTCGGACTTCAGGGCGTAGTAGGTGTCGCCTGTGGTGGCGACGGCCGTCACCCCGCTGAGGCCCTGTTTCTCCGCAGGCATCCTGTAGGTGACGTAGTCGTTGTACGAGTCGGAACCGATGTTGATCAGGCCCCACAGCCAGACCGTACCATCGCTCTTCACCGCCATGGCGGCGAGACCCCCTGCGGCTACGTCCCTAACGCCGCTCAATCCTGAGACCTCGATCGGTGTCGGGCTTTGCTTGTCGACGTAGCCACTGCTGTCGATGCCGCCCAGTTCCCCTTGGCTGTTGTCGCCCCAGGACCAGACGGTTCCGTCGGATCGGATGGCATAGCCGTCGCTGCTTGCTTCGCCTGCAGCGACCGCGACGACCTTCGGCCCGTAGTAGCTGAAGTTGTCCCCGGCACCGGTGGCGCTGGCTCCACCGGACGTGCTGGTGACAATCACGGCGACGGTGCCGGTTCCCGCGGGTGCAGTCGCCGTGATCTGCGTCGACGAGTCGACCGTGAACGTCGCCATATTGCCGCCGAAGTATACCCTCTCGGCGTCGGTGAAGTCCGTGCCGGTGATGACAACCTGAGTTCCGCCGGCCTCAGGCCCCCCTGCCGGGCTCACCGCCGTGAGTGTCGGCGCCGACGCCGTCGCCGCGCCATAGCTGAACTGATCCCAGGCACCGGTGGGGCTGGCGCCGCTCACGGTGGAGATGACCACGTCTACGGCTCCGGTGCCGCTGGGTGACGGGGGGGAGACCGCCGTGATCTCGGTCGGCGAGTCGACGGTGAAGCCCAGGGCCTGCCGGCCGCCGAACCTGACCCCGGTGACATCGGTGAAGTCCGTTCCGGTGATGTCCACCACTGTGCCGCCGTTCGCAGGGCCGCTCGAGGGACTGACGAGGCTCCCGTCCGGCGCTGCGGCAAGGAGCAGGTCGGCGACGGCAACGGGGACGGGGGACGAGGGTATGGCCGATTCGTTGCCCAGCTGACCGAAGGTATTGTCGCCCCACGCCCAGACCTTGCCATCGGATGTCTCGGCGAAGGCTGTGCTGGACGCACCACCGGCGACGGCGGTGGCACCGGTGATGCCCGACACCTGCACGGGGACGTCGGACCCCTGGTAGAGGTACTGGTCCACGGAGCCGTCGCCCAGCGCACCCGTGTCTCCCCATGCCCAGAGGGTCCCGTCGGACTTCAGGGCATACCCGTTCCCGTCGATCGCAGCGATGGCGGTCACGCCCGTCAGCCCGGACACCTGCACTGGCACGTTGGACTGGGACTCAGTCGACGACTTGCCGTCACCGAGCATGCCAGAGAGGTTGTATCCCCAGGACCACACCGTCCCGTCGCTCTTCAGCGCATAGCCATTGAACCCCGACCCGCCGGCGATGGCCGTGACGCCTGTCAAGCCTTGCACCTGCACGGGAGTGTTCGAGCTTGGAGCGTTGGAGCCGTTCCCCAGCTCGCCCCAGACGTTGACTCCCCACGCCCAGACCGTGCCGTCGGATTTCAGGGCGTAATTGCCGGATATCGCAACGACCCCTGTCAGGCCGGACACCTGCACTGGCACCGGGGATGAGCTCATGCTCGAACCGCTGCCCAGTTCTCCCGCAACGTTGTTCCCCCAGGCCCAGACCGTGCCGTCGGACTTCAGGGCATAGGCGGTGTCCATGCTCGCCGATATGGCGGTGACGTCCGACAGCCCGGACACCTGCACTG
The DNA here is from genome assembly GCA_021847575.1 of Bacillota bacterium. Taxonomy (GTDB): domain Bacteria; phylum Bacillota; class Sulfobacillia; order JAJZYS01; family JAJYTV01; genus JAJZQO01. Next base: position 4,920 of record JAJZQO010000013.1, read on the forward strand.
GTGTCGGGGAGTCCGTTGTCGAGTTGTCGCCGAGCTGCCCCGCGTCGTTGCCTCCCCAAGCCCAGACCGTGCCGTCGAACTTCAGGGTGTATCCCGCAGACTCCCCTCCGGCGAGGGCCGTGACGCCCGTCAGGCCCAAGACCTGAACCGGCCGATACGAGGCGAGGATGGACCCGGCCCCTGGCCCCAGCTCGCCGCGCGTGTTGTCGCCCCAGGCCCAAACCGTGCCATCGGATTTCAGAGCGAAGCCGCCGCCCTGGATGCAGCTGAGGCAGGTGTCGTTGGCACTGACTGCTCCGCCGCCGAATCCCACGACCAACGGCGTCACGCTGGTGTCGTACGTGAACTGGTCGGTCGCGCCGGCGGCACTCGTTCCACCTGGCACGTTTTCCACCGTCACATCCACCGTGCCGCTCCCTGCCGGGGCGGTCGCAGTGATCTCGGTCGAGGAGACCACCGTGACGTTCGTGGCGGCTGCGCCGCCGAAGTCCACCCCCTCCGCACCGGTGAAGTTCGTACCGCTGATCGTCACCTTGGTGCCGCCGGTGCGGAAACCGCTCGTCGGGCTGACGGCGGTCACCGTCGGTGCAGAGAGGTTGATGCCGGACACCGGTACCGTCGAGTAGCCTGAGACGCTGGTTCCCAGCTGTCCCTGGGCGTTGCTGCCCCACGCCCACACGACCCCGTCCTCCGACAGAGCCAAGGCCGACCGACCCGCGGCGGCGATGGCCGTCGCGTTCGAAATGCCTGAGACCTGCACGGGTACGGATGAGTCCGTCTGCGATCCGTTGCCGAGCTGGCCGTCGCCGTTGTTGCCCCAGGCCCAGACGGTCCCGTCGAACTCGCGGGCGTAGCCGCTTATAAGCCCACCCGCGATGTTCATTACGTTTGAGAGGCCGGACACCTGCACAGGCACGGAGGAGTCAGCCGTCGAGCCGTTGCCCAGCGTGCCTCCCCAGGCCCAGACGGTCCCGTCGCTCTTCAGGGCGTAGCCACCGGCCATGCTACCCGCCACGGCCAAGATGCCTGTGAGATTCTGCACCTGCACGGGCGTGGTGCTGTTGGTCGTCGTCGCGTCCCCCAGTTGCCCCGCGTTGTTGTAGCCCCAGGCCCACACAGTCCCGTCACTCTTCACGGCGTACCCCGAGTAGCCAGCCGCCCCGATCGCCGTGACCCCAGTGAGCCCAGACACCTGCGAAGGCATGTCACGATCGGTCTGGGAGCCGTCGCCAAGCTCGCCGTTGCCGTTGTAGCCCCAGGCCCAGACGGTCCCGTCGCTCTTCAGGGCGTACGCATCTTTCATGCCTGCGGCGATCGCCGTGACCCCCGTGAGGCCCGACACCTGCACAGGGGCTTGGGAACTGCTCGTCGAGCCGTTCCCGAGCTCCCCTTGCGCGTTGCCGCCCCAAGCCCAGACGGTCCCGTCGTTCTCCAGGGCGTAACCGCTGACGCCGCCGCCCGCAATGGCGATCACGCCGGATAGCCCCGCCACCTGCACCGGCACGTTCGATTGACTGCCGCTGCCGCTTGGCCCCATCTCGCCCGTGGAGTTGTCTCCCCAGGCCCAGACGGTGCCGTCCGACTTCAGAAGGTAGCTGGCGTCGCCGCCCGCCGCGACGGTCATCACCGTCGGGGAGACCGCGGTGAACGTCACGCTGGTCCCGTTCGAGACGCCTGCGGCGCTTACCACCACCGTGGCCGTGCCGGCCTGCGTCGACGTCATCTGGTCCTGCGCCTGGCCGTTCCCGTCCGTCGATACGGTCGCATGGCTGAAGGTACCGATGTCCGACGAGAAGCTTACCGACACGCCGGACTCAGGGGTGTTGCCTGCGCCGCAGACCGTGGCCGTCACCGTGACCGCCTGCTTGCCGTCCGCAGCAACGCTGGCTGGTGATGCGCTGACCAGCAGCTTGGTGGATTGCAGACTGACCTCCACCGGTACGTCGCTGGATGTTGTCGACCCGTTGCCCAATTGCCCGTAGGTACCATCGCCGAAGGAGTAGACCGTCCCATCCGACTTGAGAGCGTAACCGTCGTTCTGGTTGCCGGCGAGTTCGACCACCCCCGTCAGGCCGGAGATCTGGGTTGCGGCGTTGACCGATTCGACCCCTGCGGACGTCGAGTATCCCAGTTGGCCGTCGACATTGGCTCCCCAGGACCAGACGGAGCCATCGGTGCTGCCGGCGTACACATTGTTCAGAGCGTATGCGGCGTCGCTTCCAGCGCCGATCATTGCGCTACCGTTCAGATGCCACACCTGCAATGGAGTGGTGCTGTCGCTGACGTCGAGGCTCTGCCCGTCGCCCAGCATCCCGCTCGTGTTGTCCCCCCACGCCCAGACGGTGCCGTCGGATTTGATCGCGTACGCCGCGCCGCCTGCGGCGATCGACACGACTCCCGTCAAACCGGACACCTGCACCGGGGAGGTGCTGTCCGTCGTCGTGCCGTCGCCGAGCTGGCCCACATTGTTGTGCCCCCACGACCAGACGGTCCCGTCGGACTTCAGGGCGTAGCCGTCATAGGCCTCAGCTGCGATCGCGACGATTCCGCTGAGGCCGGAAACCTGCACCGGCGTGCTGCTCGCCGTGGTCGTCCCATTGCCCATCTGGCCGTCGGTGTTGTCCCCCCACGCCCACACGGTGCCGTCGGATTTCAGGGCATAGCCGTTGAGCGTGGTCCCCACAATAGCCCTGATGCCAGACAGATTGGATACCTGTACTGGAACGTTGGAGCTGCTGGTACTCCCGTCTCCCAGCTGGCCCGCGCCATTGGCCCCCCAGGCCCAGACGGTCCCGTCGGATTTCAGGGCGTAGCCACCGGCAATAGACGCCACCCCTGTGAGGCCGCTCACCTTGACAGGGGTAGCGCTCGACATCGTGCTGGCCCCGTTCCCCAGTTGCCCGTCCAGTCCAAACCCCCAATCCTGAACGGTGCCGTCGCCCATCAGCGCATACCCGTCGTAACCCGAGGCGGCGATGGCCGCGACCGCCTGCCCCGCCTGGTAGGTGAAGTGGTCCCCGGCGCTCTGCGCGGAGGCCCCCCCCGCCGTCGTGACAGTCACGTCCACGGCTCCCGCACCCGGCGGCGCCTGTGCGCTGATCTGCGTCGGCGAGTCCACGGTGAACGACGCAGCCGCCGTGCCGCCGAAGCGGACGCCGGTGGCACCGTCGAGGTTCGTGCCCGTGATCAGCACCCAGGTGCCGCCGTCCGCCGGCCCCACGGAAGGGCTGACCGATGTCACGGACGTCGAGAAGTTGATCCCGTTTGCAGGGTGTACCGTTGCGGCGTCCTGGGAGGTGGATACCGAGAAGTCGCTGGCCGGCGCGTCGATCGAGGGATTCGTCATCCCACTGATCGAGACCGTCGCCGCTGAACCTGCCGACAGGGTGTCGGAGTTCGCCAAGGTCAGTGTCACTGCGTAGGTATCCGCCACGACGGTGCTTGGATTGTTCTCCCAGCCGGAACTGATGTTGTAGTCGGATGCCGCGGACGGGAATACCGTGCCTTCCGGTCCGCCGATGGTGACGGTGGTTGCACCGGTTACAGCCGGCGTGAATCCCACCGTCCAGGTGGACGTAGCGCCGGGCGTCGTCGGGTCGGCCGCGAAGCTCACACCGCTGACCGCGGTCGGTTCGAAGTCGATGCCGACCGCAGGGTTTGCCGGGGCCGGATCGGCCGATGTGGCAACCGAAAAGTCACTGGCGGGCTCGTTGCCTGCAGGCGGGTTGGTCACACCGCTGATCGAGACGCCTACCGGCACACCCTGGGCGAGGACGTACGGTAACGTGAGGGTCACCTCGTTCGTCCCTGTAAACAACGGTGGACCGCTCGGGTAGTCCCCCCAACTGCCACCGGTCAGGTTCGACTTGATGTAGTAGGCACCCCGCGTAGTCGGCAGCACGGTTCCGTTCGGCACCGTGATCGTCACGCTGGTGGCATTGCCTGTCGTGGTGGTGAAGTCCACCTGCCAGTCAGATGTCTGACTGGGCGTTGTCGGCGTCGCCACAAAGCTGACGCCGCTGACGGACGTCGCCGCCATGACCTGCACGATCTGCTCCCCCGGCAGCATGCCAAAGGCCAGCAGCCCGCCGAACAGTGCGGACAGCACCGCCCTGCCCGCCCGATGGGCGCAATTCTTGGCAATCCCCTGACTCCCTCGCCGCATTCTGTCACACTCCAATCGAAAGTTTGGTGGCAAGGTTCGCACCACATTGCCACGGGAAGTGAGACGGCGGCTTGGCATCTCGGCCGATAGTTGCAGCCCACGCGTCAGGTGCGGTTTCTTCCGTACCTGACGGCGCGGACCAGAAATGTTGAGACTCCTGCTCCCCCCTCATCACGGCCCACTTTCCCGACCGACGGCTCCCTGCACCCAAACTGGCAGGTCCCGGTTTTGAACGCGGTCCCTTCACTTCAGCGGTAACACAGGATCAGATCACCCGGGGGTATGGATATGGCCGCGACGCCATCACCCCTGGGGGGGAGCACGAGAAGGACAAGATCCGTAGCCTAGTCGTCTGAACGCATCGAACTCGCCGTTTGATGCAAGCCAGGCCCGGCGGCCGTGGGCCGGCTTCACACGCCCGCGCGGCCGACAACGCCGCGCCCTCGCAGCTCCCAAACTCGTGAACCTTGTTCCCAGCCACCCACAAACGTAGCCGGGTGCTTCACCGCCCGTTAGCGAACCCCCGTTCCCCTCGCGAAACGGCTACAGCGGTCAGCCCTGACGCATGATCGTGGAGAACCGCATCAGGAACTGAACATTCCGGTGCGGGCCTGCGATGATATCGTCGGAGACGGTATCAAAGGAGGCCTGCGCTTTCTGCGATGGCCAAGTTCGATAAGCCCTTTCGGGTAGTGGGTTGTAGGGGCGGGCAAGAAGAACTTCGTTGCATAAGGGGATTGGCGATCGGTCGCTGGAACTTGTTCCAGCGGAAGAGCTGCGCACGTTCAACGCGACGCTGGCAGCGTACCATTACCTGGGGTATCGCCGTCCGATCGGGGCGCACCAGTGCTACTGGCTGAAGGTGCAGGTGGGTGTGGAGCGGCGGATCGCAGGGGCGATGCTGTTCGGGGCCGCGGCCAAGGCGGTCATGGCCCGCGATCGCTGGATCGGCTGGACGAAGGAAGAGCTCTCGCGCTATCGCGTGCGGATCGTGAACCAGAGCCGGTTTCTCATCCTGCCTGGGGTAGAGGTGCCACACCTGGCGAGCCATGCGCTCTCGCTGGCGGCCAGGCGTCTGCCCAGGGACTGGGTTGCGCGCTACGGCTACGCGCCGGTACTGTTTCGAGACCTTTGTCGAGCCGCCGTGGCGCGGCACATGCTACCTGGCGGCCAACTGGCTCGAGCTCGGCGACACGGCAGGGCGTGGCCGGCAGGATCGGGCGAAGGAGTATGCGCTCGCCCGGAAGACGATCTTCGTCTACCCGCTGCGACGGAACCTCCGCGACCTGCTGCGTCAGCCATTGCCGGCTGTGACCGAGGACGAGGACGATGCGTAACCCGAGCGCCGTCCATCCGGCAACGCTGCCGAATCGTAAGAGCCCATGGCAGACGGGAACCGAGGAACAGGCAGCCAGGCGGGAGGGTACGGAAGCCCAACTGCAGGTGCTGCGCGCCCTGCTTCCCGGCATCTTCGCCCGCTTTGCAAGGGACGATCGGGTTTCTGCGTGCAAACATGATGGCGCCCTGGCTCGACCCTCTCCGCCTCGCGGACCTCTGCCGCCGTCCGCCGCAAATCCGGCTGATCCTCTGACCTCGGCTGCTTGGACCACTACGCAGAGGTCACCCACTAGGCGCCCAAAGCCGCGCCGATTCGTGTTCGCTGAACGCCCCTCACTGTCTTGTTTTCGCTCCGTGCTGGCGCACGCGCGGACCCCAACGCACGTATGTAGACACGCTGCACCCGCCGCGCGACGCGCTCTCAACGCTGTAACGCATGGTCGTGCGTCAGCTCTGCTCGATGGGACAGATACTTGCTCACACAAACCACGTATGCTATCGTTTATTTTTTTGCTATATCTAAACTCAACGCGCACGTGGTACACTACTACTGCAAAGAGATGGAAGGGGCTGAGGACCATGGTGACCAGCACAACCCCGATCCTTGTTGCCGTGCCAAGGCGCGCTGTGGGCGGCCTTCCCCGGGGAATTCCCCCGCGCATCACTACACTGCGCTGTGCAAGCCACTAGAACCCGGCTTTGCCTCCGAGGATAGAAACGAAAGTGTTCTGAAGCGCGAGGTGTGGGCGATGGGCTCCACGCCTCGCGGTGTTCTCTCAGGGCCGCTGGCGGATGCGCTGTCGGCCGTGGTCCCGCAACGCCTGCAAGCGTAGGAAGGTGTCGTTATGGCGTATTTTGGTACTGTGGTGCGCTTTGCCCTGACTGTCGTCGCCCTCATGCTGATCGGCTACGTCTTTTCGGGCTTCCACCACATGACATTCGGCGATGCTGCCTTGCTCGCGCTCGTCATCGGCGCCCTGGGCTACGGAATCCAGATCTTCTTCCGGCCCAGGATGCCCAGGAACGTTCGCGGGATCATCGGTTTCGTCGTGGCGGGCGTCGTGATCTGGCTCGGGCAGTTCGTCGTGCCACAGTTGCACGTGTCGCTGCTCACGGCGCTGTTTGCCGCAGCTTTGATTGGCCTCGTCAACTACGCGGTGCCCGACGCGATCGCCTGAGGTGATCTGCGCAGCAGTGCACAGGCGGTCCTGACACAAGAGGAGGTAGCACCGCATGCCGCGGGACATTCCCCTGGGAAACGGGCAGATGCTCGTCAACTTCGACCTCGATTACCATCTTGCCGATGTCTTCTTTCCGTTTGTCGGCAAGGAGAACCAGACTGACGGGCACATCTGCCGCCTGGGAGCGTTCCGAGCCGGCGAGTTCGCCTGGCTGCCCGACGACGGCTGGCGCCGCGTACGCCAGCAGTACGCCAAGGACACCCTTGTCAGCGATTGCTGCTTCGAACACGACAGACTTGGCGTCAGGCTCAGCATCTCGGACGCCGTCGACTTCCACGAAAACATCCTGGTCCGCGCCCTGAAGGCGGAGGACCTCTCCCCGGATCAGGGCGGCGAGGTACGTCTCTTCTTCCACCATGACTTCCACCTGTCGCAGACTGCGATTGGCGACTGCGCCTACTACGACCCGACGCAGCAGGTCGTGATCCAGTACAAGAAAGATCGCTACGCCCTCATCGGCGGCCGTTCCCCCAGCACCCCGAGCATCGTCCACTATGCCGTCGGCGGCAAAGGTGTCTCGAACCTGTCGGACGGCACCTGGCGCGATGCCGAGGATGGTGCCCTGGACGGCAACCCGGTCGGCGTAGGCTCGGTGGATTCGACGGTGGAGCTGCGTGTCCAGCCGGGCGAGACGGCGTACCTGTGGCTATGTCTCGGCACGAGCGAGGACGAGGTCCTGCGCCTGCACGAGGGCGTGCTGCGCAAGTCGCCTGAGCTGCTCCTGCAGCGGACGGCGGACTACTGGCAGGCCTGGCTGCACGCCGAGGGGCACGAGTTTCCGGCGTACCTCCCTGCCGAAATCCGCGAGCAGTACCTGCGCAGTCTCCTGATCGCGCGGACGCAGGTCGACCAGCACGGCGGTATTCTGGCGGGCAACGACTGGAGCATCACGCACCTCAACAGCGATACCTACAGTTATGTCTGGGGCCGCGACGCGTCCTTCACCGCCGACGCCTTCGACCGCGCCGGCTACGAGGAAGTGGCCCGCCGTTTCTTCGACTTCTGCCTCGGCACGATCAGCCCCGGTGGCTACTTCCTGCCGAAGCACAACCCTGACGGCTCGCCTGGCTCCACCCCGCACCCTCGTGTGATCGGCGCGCGTGCTTGCCTGCCGATCCAGGAGGACGAGACTGCTCTCGTCCTCTGGGCGCTCTGGCGGCACTTCGCCCGCCATCGGCACGTCGAGGAGATCAGTCGCCTGTTTCGTCCGCTCATCGTTCTGGCGGGAGATTTCCTTGCTCGCTACCGCGACCAGGAAACCGGCTTGCCGCTGCCCTCCTACGACATCTGGGAGGAGCGTTGGGGCGTCAGCACCTTCACCGCTGCCGCCACCCAGGCCGGCCTCGAAGCAGCCGCCAGCTTCGCCAGGACTTTCGGCGAGGCCGCAATGGCGGATCGCTACACCACGGCCGCGCAGGGGATCCACCGTGCAACGCTGCAGTACCTCTATCGTCCTGACGACGGGCGATTCGCCCGCATGGCTTGCATCGACCCCGAGACCGGCCGCATAACGGGCTACGACCCTGTACCGGACATCAGCCTGCTCGGCCTTGTCGACCTCGACTTCCTGCCGGTGGAGGATGAGCGCCTGCAGCGGACCGTGGAGCATGCCATCGCGGCGACGCAGGTGCATACCCCTATCGGCGGCTTCGCTCGCTACCTCGGCGACACCTATCAGCGAGCGGCTGAGTCGGAGGACGTGCCGGGCAACCCCTGGGACATCGCCGCGCTCTGGGTAGCCCGGTGGCGCATTGCCCGCGCGACCAGCCCGGGGGACCTGGATGCCGCCCTCGAACTCTTGGGCCGCATCGTCAGGCACACGCTCCCATCCGGCGTGATGCCCGAGCAGGTTGACCCCCGCAGCCACGCGCCACTTTCCGTCTCTCCTCTCACCTGGAGCCACGCCTTCTTTGTCGCCGCCGTCCAGGACCTGGTCGAAAAGCGGAGTTCGCTCAGGGGGCAAGAGTGAACGCCGCGGACGTCTCGCAACCTACGGACGTGCTGATGCTCTCTTGGGAGTATCCGCCGAATATCGTCGGTGGGCTCGCGATCCATGTGGCCGGCCTCAGTCGCGCTCTGGTGCGGCGCGGCGACCTCCGGGTCACGGTCCTGACGCCGGGCGGGCAAGGGCAGCCGCATCTGGTGCAGGAGGACGGGGTAGAGATCGTGCGGCTCGGCTGCAATCCCTTTGACCGTCTTCCCGCCCTGAAGGCGGCCGCGGACATGAACGCCAGGTTCGTCGCCCTGGCAGAGGGCCTTGTCGGGGAGCATACGATCGTTCACGCCCACGATTGGATGACGGCCCAGGCAGGCTGTGCTCTTTCGTTGCACCATCACCTGCCGCTCCTCGCGACTTTCCACTCCTCGGAGCGCGGACGCTCCGGGCAGTTTTCGCAACCGCGGCTACCCAATCCCGAGATCCAGGCATTGGAGCGACAGCTCTTCCTGGGCGCGCACAGGCGACTTGCGCCGAGCGCCGCCATGGCGCGTGAGATCGCGGCCAACTACGGAAGTCGCAGCACGCTGGTCGTGCCGAACGGGGTCGATCTGCCGACGCCCGCACCTGAGGCATGTCGCGTGCCCGGCCGGATCCTCTTCGTCGGCCGCCTCGTGCAGGAGAAGGGCCTTGCACATCTTCTGCAGTCGCTGGCTGCGGTGCGCGCGATCCTGCCCGCGGCGCACCTGGCCATTGTGGGCGATGGTCCAGAGCGCCCCGCCCTGCTTCGCCAGACGCGGCGCCTGCGGCTCGACGCTGGCGTCGAGTTCCTCGGACAGTTGCCGCCGGATGCCGTGGCAAAGCAGCGCGCGGCGGCGCAGGTGGCCGTGGTGCCCAGCTACTACGAGCCCTTCGGACTCGTGGCGTTGGAGGCGATGGCCTGGGGCGTCCCGCTGGTAGCGAGCGACGTCGGCGGGCTGCGGGAGTTCACGGAAGGTGCGGCGGTCCTGGTGCCACCAGCGAACGCGCCCGCGCTGGCACAGGCACTGGTACGCGTTCTGTCCGACGTGCAGCTGCGGCAGGACCTCGCGCGGCGAGGCATCGAGCGGGCGTCCGACTACACGTGGGACCGCTGCGCGGAACGCACCGCAGCTGTCTACGGCGATCTCTCGCGAGAGCAGACCGCTGCTCTCGCGGTTGGTGTCTGATCGTTGGCCGACGCGGCCGACGGCCCGCCAGCAGCATCTCTCACCCGATCGAGTCCGCTCAGAAAAAGGGGGATGGAGAACGTGAACGTATCTGTCGCCGTCATCCTCGTGGTCGTGGTGGTGTTGATCGTTATGTCTTCAGCACGGGTCGTGGAGCAGTACCAGCGCGGTGTGCTGTTCAGACTGGGAAGAGTGATCGGAGTTCGCCAACCCGGCTTCACTCTGATCGTTCCGTTCATCGATCGCCTGCACAAGGTCTCGCTGCGCATCATGACGATGCCGATCCAGTCGCAGGGCATCATCACCAAGGACAACGTCAGCGTGGACATCTCCGCAGTCGCCTACTATCGGGTCATGGATCCCGTCAAGGCCGTCGTGGCCATCGAAAATGTGGAGTCGGCCATCAACCAGATTGCTCAGACGACGCTGCGCAAGGTGGTCGGCCAGCATGCCCTGGACGATATTCTGGCGGAAACCGACCGCATCAACGCGCGCATACCGGAGATCCTCGACCCATTGACGGTCGACTGGGGCGTCGTGGTCTCTCCGGTGGAACTGAAGGACATCCAGCTGCCGGACACCATGAAGCGGGCCATGGCACGTCAGGCGGAGGCGGAGCGGGAGAAGCGCGCCAAGATCATCGCCGCCGAGGGCGAGCTTCTGGCGGTCGATGCGCTCAGCCAGGCGGCCGAGATCATGCAGAAGCACCCGGTCACCTTGCAGCTGCGCACCCTGCAGACGCTGGCGGAGATCGCGGTGGACAAGAACTCCACGGTGGTGTTCCCGGCTCCCCTCATGACAACGATCCAGGAGCTGGGATCGTTCTTCGCCAGGGAGGCGAACGCCGGCTTGCCGATGTCTGCCGCCGGTCGTATGACCGGGGCGAAGGAGCCGTCCAACGCCGACCACGTTCGGAGCCCCGGTGGTGACGCACACACGGACGCTTGAGCCACGTTCCGGCTTGGACAGCTGACCGCCGAGTGCCCGCTCGAGGCGGGCGAGCACTCGGCAGGCGACGCTGGGGCCGGGCCTCGCAGCCGTCCCGATCCGTTTCGGGAGTCGCAGGCGGTCCACGCGCCTGCGGGCGCAGCGCAGGTTGCGCGCCCGTCCGTCCGCCCCTTTTCAAGTTCACCAGGAGTCAGGTGTGGTCATGCTGTATTTCGCTTCCGCCTTGCGTTTCGTCATTACCGCTGTCGTCCTGTCCCTGATCGGCTACTTGATCCCGGGTTTTGGCCACCTGCTGTTTGGTGACGCCGTCTTGGGCGCGCTCGTCATCAGTGTGCTGGGTTATGCCATGCAGAGCTTCCGCGGGTATCGGGCCAAAAAGTACCTTTGCGGCGCCGTCGGATTCGTCGTCGCAGGGCTCGTCATCTTTGGCGGGCAATCCGTCCTTGGGCACGTACACGTGTCGCCGCTCTCAGCCCTGGTCGCGGCTACAGTGGTCGGCCTGGTCAACTATGCCATGCCGACCAAAGACCTGGTCGCTTGAAAAGGGGTGCGGCACGCCGTCGCACGGGATGGCGCCGCACAGGAACGGGGCGATCCCTTTTAGGCAACTTCTTCAGGGATACGGCTGTCGATCGCGGCAGAGAGGACGCAGGGCCACAGCGCGGGCCTGCATAGACGCCCAGGCGGGGACTGGACAGCGACATCCGGTGCGGAAAAGACCATTCCGCTTGTCGACGGGCTTTGTTTCGCGCCCCGGCTCGCAGTCTGCCCCGGGGCGAGTCCGGCAAACATAGGAGCGACCATGAGTCATAAGTTTTGGCTATTTGGCCACCCCATTCGCAGCAGGGACGTCGGCACCCTCAAGGTGGGTGTCTGGCAGGGGCTGTCTCTGCTGTCGCCGGACGCACTCTCCTCGGTGGCGTACGGTTCCCAGGAAATCCTGATCATCTTGCTGACGGCCGGCGCAGCTGCCCTCTGGTACTCGCTGCCGATCTCCGCCGTGATCGTGTTCCTGCTGCTGTTCCTGATTGTCGGCTACCGGCACATCATCCAGGCCTACCCCGGAGGCGGCGGGGCCTACGTGATCGGGCGGGACACATTCGGCGACACGGCCGGCCTGCTGGCCGGCGCCGCCCTTCTGATCGACTACACCCTCACCGTGGCGGTCAGCGTCACAGCAGCCGTCGCGGCTCTGGTGTCGGCATTCCCGGGCATGGTTGGCTACCAAGTCGCGATCGCGGTGACGATGGTCGTTCTGCTCATGGGAGTCAACCTGCGCGGCGCGCGGGAGACCGCCGAGCTTTTTGCGCCCCCAACCTATTTGTTTATCGTCATGATCCTGGGCATGGTGGCCGTCGGCCTGTTCAAGTCGCATGCTGGCGCGCCGAGCGCGCACGACTACCTCCGGCCGCAGCTGGGCACTTCGATCGGCATCTTGATCCTCCTGCGCGCCTTCAGTTCGGGGTCCTCGGCACTGACGGGCGTCGAAGCAGTCTCGAACGGAGTCCCCCTGTTCAAGGAACCGGCGACCGGGAGAGCTCGCACGGTTCTCGCGCTGCTCGGACTTTTCCTCGGCGCCATGTTCATCGGGACTTCCGCCATCGCCTTCCGGTACGGCATCGTTCCGAGCACCCACACGACCGTGCTCCAGCAGTTGGCCCTAGCCATCTTCGGCAAAGGGCCGTTCTTCTATGTGCTCGCCCTTGTCACCATGGCCATTCTGGCCATCGCCGCGAACACCAGCTTCGCCGGCTTCCCGCAGCTAGCCAGCATCATGGCCCGCGACCAATGGATGCCGGGCATGTTCATGGCCCGCGGCGATCGCTGGGTCTACCAGAACGGCATCATCGCTCTGGGCGTTGTGGCGATCTTGCTCATCGTTCTGTTCGGCGGGGATACGAGCAGATTGATTCCGCTTTACGCCATTGGAGTCTACATGAGTTTCACCATCGCGATGCTAAGCCTGGCGCGAAAGCATTGGGTCGCCCATAGATCCGAGCGTGGTCATGGTGTCGTCGTCATGGTGGGTGCTGTCGGCGCCCTGCTGACTGCAACCGTGGTGGTGATCTCCACGGTGACAAAGTTCGTCGACGGAGCGTGGATCGTGGTCGTCGCAATCCCTGCGCTCATCTGGTTCTTCCACCGGGTCAAGCACCACTACCAGGAAGCCGCCGAGGTGCTGCGCATTTCGGAAAAGGCAGTCAAACCGGAACCGCACGGCCTGACGGTGGTCGTCCCCATCAGGAATCTCAACCGAATGACGCAAGCGACACTGGCGTATGCCCTTTCGATGTCCTCTGACGTGATCGCACTCCACGTGGCATTCACAAAAGAGGAAGAGACCGCTTTGCACGCACAATGGCAGGCACAGAATCCCGACGCTCGTATAAAACTTGTCGTGTTGACCTCGCAATTCCGATCAGTGCTGCGACCCGTCCTGCACTTCGTCGACCATCTGACGAGTCATGAGGAGCCGAACAAGCATGTCGTGGTGCTGATTTCCGAACTGGTGGTCGAGCACCTGTGGCAAAACATACTCCACAACCGCATAGGCACAAACCTGGAATCCGCGCTGGTGTACCACAAGAACGTGGTGGTGGCGAGAGTGCCATATCGGATGATGCCCATGGACTAGGTGTTCAGCGAAAGCGGCTCCGTGAGGTGGGCGCCGCCTTGCGTCGTCTCGCCGGGGCCGACGCTTTGTCAGCAGTCACCACCCGCCCGGCATCTCGTCCACCCCTGCCACAACCGGCACTGGCCTTGCCTGCCGGCGGCCGATTCCTGCCACGGACGTCAGCCGAGGCACCCGCTTCCGGCAGACCGTCTGTTCCTTTTGCGTACTGACGTGACCTTGCGCTCAAGGCGGGCATAGGTGCTCTCCAACCTTCTCCTGTCCTTGACCCCCCGCGCCCGCCGACCCAAAGTCGCACATGAGATGGACCAGCCCGCTCAATGGGCTCAGGGATAGGACTGCAGGACGCGCGGTGCACCCTTTGCCGGGAAAAGCACAGCAGCGTCCCGATTCCGGTAGCGTGCGACAACGAGTGTCCCTGATGGGAAGGGCCACGCGACAACCGAGTCTGCCGACGTTGCCAGGCCGTCGCCGAGCAGCCATCCCGCCACACGTCCCCGTAGGCTTGCGGTCAGGCTGCGGCCCCGTACCATCTCGACCGTGGGACCCTGCGCCGGGGGAAACGGGATCTCCCAACCGTCGCCGCTGCCCAGCCACTGACCGGGGGAGTACGGGAAAAAGGCATCCTGGGCGACCAGGGCCGCTTTGCCAGCTTGACCGAGCACCATCAGCACCCTGATCTCCCGGGAGACGGTAGACCGGTCCTTCGACGCCATCACGCGCACGGGCGTCGCCGCGGTGTAGAGCGCAAGAACGTGGTAACTGGGAAAGAGCACGTCCGCGGCGTGCCGCGCGGCACGCACGCACTCGGCACGCGACGGTGCCCGCGGCGTCAAGCTCCGCTGCAGGACGCCCTGCTCCACGAGATGCAGCCCGAGCGCGGACGCCGCGCCCACGAGCATCAGCGCGAAGCCGCAAATGATCGGCCCCGATCGGCTGCGCGCTCCGGCCATCACCAGGCCCCCTCGCTCTCGAACGAGACGCCGGCATTGCTCCTGGTCACGACCCAGACCAGGTCGTACCTCAGCGACACGTAAAGAAGGTAGCCGGGAAAGAGCACGGGGCCGTAGAAGGCACCTTTGGGTGCCTGTACGCGCGCATTCAGCGCGGCGAGGGACGGCAGCCCGGAGCCTTGCGGCGCGTAGTCGCTGTTGAACTGGAGGTTCTCGAGGTGGATGACGCCGTTCTGCCAAGTCGCCTGCAATTGGTACTCCCGGCTGTCCGGCCGGTGTAGCCACACTTCGTACGTGCCGCTCGTGGAGACCAGCGAGCGCCCGACGACGAGGGTGGGGAACGCAGTGCGGAACTGCACCTCGGCGCCGGACGGCAGGCGGGCGAAGCGCAGGGATCTCTCAGGCGACGTCATCGCCCATCGCACGGGTGAGACCGTCAGGCGAATGGGAGTGTATTCGGCAGGCGGCCAGAGCATGGTGAACACTGCGCCGCAGAATGCGAACGCGATCAGCGCTAGCCCCATCCAGAAGACGCGCGGCAGCCGCCCCGGCGCGACGTTCGGCTGCCCCAAGACCGCCAGCCACACGGCACTTGGCACGCCGACCAGCAACAGTGCCAGCAGGATGAAGAAGGCAGGCGTCAGGCCATTGCCTTGTGGGGTTGCCACCATGGCAAGGGCGATAGCCGCCGCGACGCTCGCCACGGCGAGCGCGATGCCTACAGCGCGCCTCACGATCGGTCGCCGCGCAGCGTGCGCAGCATCTCCTCGAACTCCGACCGACTGATCGCCCCCGCCGCGTAGCGCTGTTTCGCCGTCTCCTCGGGGCCGAGCGGCGCCGGCACCGAGCCAAAGTACTGCACGAGTCCGACGATCACCAGCACAAGGCCGACCGGAAGCGCGAGGACAAGCAGCTCCATGAACAGCGTGACCAGCGACAGCCAAACCGGCACACCCGTTCCTGTCACGTGCAATCCCCCAGTCTCTGCCAGCAACATAGCACTGGCTGGAGCTGACTGGCAACCAACCTACGCCAGGCGTCAGCGTGCTCGTGCTAATCTACGTATGGGCTGACCCGCGGCGCGATGATCCTGCGCCTCGCAGCCTGCACGACAAATGCCCGCAGCTTCATGCTGCGGGTTTCACGACAGTGGAATGGGTATGCACCGCTTTCGACCTTCACCGCGGGCTGCCCTGGCGCCGGATCTCCCGACCCACGTCGGCGAGGATGCGATCCTAGAAGACCGAGACTTCGCGGTAGGTGCCGAAGACCGACCGCATTGCCCGGATGATTTCCCCCTCCGTCGCATACACGCGAACTGCGTCGATGATTGGCTCCATCAGGTTCTGATCCCCGACGGCGGCGTTGCGGATCGCCTCGAGCGCGCGGTCCACCGAGGCCTGGTCACGCCGCTGGCGGACCGCCCGCAGGCTTTCGAGCTGTATGCTCTCGACCTTAGGGTCAATGTGCAGCACCGGAATGGTCTCCGCAGCCTCCTCCTGGAAGGCATTCACTCCGATGATCAGGCGCTCCCTGCGGTCGACCTCCTGCTGGTAGCGATACGCGGCATCCGCGATCTCCCTCTGGAAGAAGCCCTCCTCGATACCCGCGAGGACGCCTCCCTTCTCCTCGATCTTGCGGAAGTACTCCTCCGCCGCCTCTTCCATTCTGTTCGTGAGATTTTCGACGTAGTACGAGCCGGCGAGCGGGTCTACCGTGTCGGTGACGCCGGTCTCATAGGCGATCACCTGTTGGGTGCGCAACGCGATCCTGGCTGCCTTCTCCGTTGGCAGCGAGAGCACCTCGTCCATGGAGTTTGTGTGCAGCGACTGCGTCCCGCCCAGTACCCCAGCGAGCGCCTCGAAGGCCGTGCGGACGATGTTTACCTCCGGCTGCTGCGCCGTCAGCGTGCAACCGGCTGTCTGCGTGTGGAACCGCATCACCCATGACCTCGGGTCCTTGGCGTGATACTTGTCGCGCAGCCGCTTGGCCCAGATGCGACGTGCCGCCCGGAACTTCGCGATCTCCTCGAAGAAGTTCGCGTGTGCGTTGAAGAAGAACGAGAGGCGTGGTGCAAAGGAGTCCACGTCGAGTCCGCGTTCCATGCCCGCCTCGACGAAGGCGAAGCCGTCCGCTAACGTGAACGCCAGTTCCTGCACTGCCGTCGATCCTGCCTCGCGGATGTGGTAGCCGGAGATGGAGATCGTGTTCCAAAGCGGCACTCGCTTGGCGGCGAACTCCATCATGTCGATGATCACCCGCATCGATGGCTTCGGCGGGAAGATCCATTCCTTCTGGGCGATGTACTCCTTGAGGATGTCGGCCTGCAGTGTGCCGCGCACCTTTTCCCAAGGCACTCCCTGGCGCTCCGCAACAACGAGGAGCATGGCGAGCTGGACGATCGAGGGCCCGCTGATCGTCATCGACGTCGAGACATCTCCCAAGGGAATGCCTGCAAAGAGTCTCTCCATATCCTCAAGCGTATCGATGGCCACGCCCTCGCGCCCAACCTCCCCGAGGGAGCGCGGATCATCGGAATCGAGACCCATGAGGGTAGGCATGTCAAACGCAACGGAGAGACCCGTCTGACCGTGGCGCAACAAATAATGGAACCGTTCGTTCGTTTCCTTCGCGGTGCCGAAGCCGGCGAACTGCCGCATCGTCCAAAGTCGGTCGCGGTACATGCCCGGATGGATGCCGCGCGTATACGGGAACTCCCCGGGATCTCCAAGATCACTTGCGTAAGTGACCGATGCATCCTGGGGCCGATACACGGGCTGTATCTCCATCCCCGAAAGGTTCCGGCGAACGTCGCTCACGCTGTCGCCTCCACTTTATGCGCCGTTTGGGCTCTGCTCTTGCGCACGGGGGATATCTGCTGGACCCTCCGGGTCCATTCTACGCGTACCCAACTGACCGGACAACGAAAGGGACAAGGGCCACCAGCGCACGAAGTGGCCCCAAACATGTCGAACGGGAGCCAGTCTACCGACCCTGGAAGCGAGGCTTGCGCTTGGTCCCGAAGGCATCCACGCCCTCGCGGAAGTCCTCGCTGGTGCGCAGGAGTCCGTACATCACGCCTTCGAGTCGCAGTCCCATCGCCAGCGGCCCTTCAAGCGTCTCGTTGATGGCCGTCTTCGCGTAGCGGAAGGCCAGCGGAGAGAAGGCGAGCATCTCGTCGACCAGGCTGTCCACCGCCCTGTCGAGTTCCTGCGGCGGCACGACCTGCGTGAGCAGTCCCCAGCCTTGCGCCTCGCCGGCCGCGATTCGACGCGCCCGCAGGATCATGTCCTTCGCCCGGCCGAGTCCCGCAAGGCGGGCGACGCGCTGCGTGCCGCCACTGCCGGGAATCATGCCGAGGCGCATCTCTGGCAGCGCGAGCACGGTGGTATCTGCGGCGACGCGGAAGTCGCAGGCGAGCGCGATCTCCAGCCCCACCCCGAACGTGAAGCCCTGCAGTCGCGCGATGACCGGCTTTGAGCAGCGCTCGGGCGCCGCAACGTCCTCCGCGAGGCGACTCAGATACTCAGGGCTCGCGTCCAAGAAGGCTCGAATGTCACCGCCGGAGGAGAAGGCCTGGTCTCCCGCGGCCCGGATCACCACGACGCGCACCGCGTCGTTCTGCTCAATCTCGCGGAACACAGCGCTGAGGTGTTCGCGCGTCGGCACTGTAACGATGTTGAGTGGCGGGGCGTCGAGCGTCAACACGGCGATCGGACGGTCGGCTGGGTAGCTGACGCGCAGGATGGAGCCTTCGAACTCGGCCAAGGTGGTGAACCCCCTCGTGCGGCTAGCGCAACTGCTCATACTCTCCCGACTGCAGCTTGCGCCGCAGGATCTTGCCAACGGGCGACTTCGGGATCTCCCGCACCATAACATAGCGGCGCGGTCGCTTGAAATTCGCCAGCGACTCGCTCTTCAGGCACCAGGCGTCGAGTTCCTCCTCCGTCACGCTGTCGTCTCTCGGCACCACGAACGCCGTTACCACCTGCCCCCACCGGTCGTCGGGCAGGCCGGCCACCGCGACTTCCAGTACGCCGGGATGCTGCGCCAGCACATCCTCGATCTCCAGCGGGTGGATGTTCTCGCCGCCCGAGATCAGCATGTCGTCGACGCGCCCGAGAACCCAGAGGTCCCCCTCTTCGTCCTGCATGCCCACATCTCCAGTGAAGTACCAGCCGCCGCGCAGCGCCTTGCGGTTCGCATCGTCGCGCCGCCAGTAGCCGCGAAACGCTTCCGGTGATGAGAGGTTGACGATGACCTCCCCGGGCTCCCCTTGCGCCACCAGTTCGTCGGGCCCGGCCTGGGCGGTCGGGTCGGGGGTGACCACCCGGATCTGCTCGTTGAACCCCGCGCGGCCTGCGCAGGTAGGTTTTCGATCGAGCCATGAACAGATGCTGAACGTGTACACCTCGGAACTGCCGAAGTGGTTGACGAAGACGTCAGGTCGGAAGCGCTCGAAACAGTTTTTCGTCAGACTGGATGTCATCGCCGCACCTGCGTAGCCGATTTTGCGCAGCGCGGAGAGATCGTAGCGGTCGATCGCAGAATGGTGCAGGAGGTCGTAGAACAGCGTGGGAACGAGGTAGAGGCTACTGAGCCGCTCTTCCTGGAGAAGCGACAGCGCGATCTCGCGCTCGAAGTCGGGTAGCAAGGCGAGCTTGCCGTTCAGAAAGGTGGTGGCAAGTAGAGAACGCATGCCCATCGTGTGGTAGATCGGCATCACGCCGAGCGTGCTCTCAAAGGTCGAGTAGTTGTTCTGAACGATGTGGGCGATCGCGGCCGTCGCCTCGTTGTCGTGCGAGCGGGGCACGCCCTTCGGACGTCCTGTCGTGCCCGACGTGTAGAGCATGATGGCGGTAGCATCCCCCGGCGCGTCAAAGACCGGTGGCGTTGCGTTCGCCTCCCGGCGCAGGCGCTCGAAGCTGTCGACCCCCCGCCTGCCCCCGACCGCGAACGTCTCCGCGCTGCTCTTCGCCTGACGCATGGCCGCTTCGATTGTCCCGCGCAGGTCCTCCTCGTACACCACGGCCACCGGCTCCGAATCGGCAACGCAGTAGGCGACCTCAGCGGTCGCCATGCGGAAATTCAGCGGCGTGTAGACAAGGCCCAGGTACTGGCACGCCCAGTAGGTGACAACGTTCTGCCAGCGGTTCTTGAGCACGACCAGAACGTGGTCGGCAGGCCGAACGCCGAGGCTTTGCATGTTCGCCGCAACAACTTCCACTTCGTGCAGCAGCTCTGCGTAGGACATGCGCACGCTCCCCTCGATCAAGGCGTCGAGATCGGGGAAGCGCTGTGCCGAGATCTGCAATCTGTTGGCAAGGTTCACTCCGTTCCCCCCTCCTCCAGTGGAAACCACCGGGACCGGGTGCGGTGCAACGATCCTTGGCTGCTGGCGACCATCTCCTCCCATAAAGATTGCGGGCATTGGCTGGCCCTTGGCGTTTCGAGCCTGCTCGGCGAGCACTGCGAGCGGCTGCGCACGCGCGGCAGATCGGTGCCGTCGGACGCATCGCGGGGTCAGGCGGCGCGCCAACCCGTCACCCCTCGCCTCCCGGACCACAGCGATGCCCTCTGCCGCCCGAGAGCACGCCTTTCACCACCTTGTGTGCCTCGCGCAGGATTCTGCAGCCCCCCCTCGGCGCACCCCGACGACGGTGGCAACAGCACCGGGCGCCCGGTTGCTGCCGACTTGCAAGTTCCGAGTTCAAACCCCTCCGCCACGCAACCACCCCTGCTCGCCTAAAGGCCTAATATGGCCGCAGCATTGCTTGCGAGAATCCGCTCCGTCCCTTCCACAGGCAGCGGCAGGGCCCGGATATCCGCGATGTTCTGCGCGATGCTCCGGATGCCCGGCCAGTCCGAGCCGAAGACCATCTTCTGCGTCAACCGCCGGGTGTTCGGCAGGTAGCGCAGCAGGTTCTTCGGCGGCAGCCCCGCAATGTCCAGGTACACGTTCTTGTGCAGGCGCGCGAGGAACTCCGCCTGGCTATGCCAGAACGGACGCCCCGCATGGGAGAGCAGGATGCGCAGCTCCGGGAAGTCCACCGCGACGTCGTCGAGCAGCAGCGGGTCGCCGTACTTGATGCGCGATCCGGGAAAGACCGACGTTCCGGTATGGACCATGATGGGAACGCCGAGCTGCTCCGCCTTCGCGTAGAACGGGTAGAGCACGCGGTCGTTCGGATAGAAGAGGTTGTAGGTGGGGTAGAGTTTGATGCCGCGGATGCCCTTGGCAACGAGTTCGCCCAGGTATGCGGGCAGGTCGTAGCGCAACGCGGGGTAGACCGTGCCGAAGGGGATCAGCGCCTCCTGGCCGGCGCACATCTCGATCACGGCCTCGTTGTCCACCATGCCGGTGGTTGGCGTCTGCTCGGCGAGCACGACGCCGTAATCCACCCCCTGGCTTTTGAGGTAGGCAGCCAAGCCCTCCCCCGTCTCGCACTGCCGGCGCAGGCTCTCAAGTTCTTCCGCGCTCCATGACCCGTGCAGGTAGTGCTCGAACCCCGATGTGACCTCCTGCCAATGGAGCGGGTGCACGTGAAAGTCGATTACCATGCCTTCTCCCCCCATGGACGCGACGCCACGCTAGGCCTGGGGCAACTGGCTGCGCATCGCCTTGAAGAACTCTCCCATCATGAACTTCGCCACTCCGCCCAGCACCCGCTGACCCACGGCTGCGATCGTCCCCCCTACCTTAACCTCGTACTCGTACTGGACGAGCGTACTGGCTCCTCCCTGCGGCGCAAGCCGAATCGTGCCATCGATCTGGACGTAACCCGGTCCACCGGAACCCTCGATGCGGAGCCTGTAGTGGTCCGTGGGCACCTGGTCGGAGACCTGAACGCGCGCCTGGTAGTTGCCTCGGACGGCGGCGATGCCCAGCTTGAGGTTGGCCTCGTAGCTGTCGGGCGCGACCTCGACGAGTTCCTGGCAGCCCGGGATCGACTTCTGCAGGGCGTTCCGGTCCAGAAGCACCGACCAGACCACATCCTGCGGTGCATTCAATTCCACCTGTCCACTCAGAACCACGAAACTCCATCCCCTTCCGCTTGGGAAAGCGCTAGAGCCAGTTGCAGGGGGGCTATGACCGATACAGATCCGGACGGCGCTGATCGCGGTACGGGAATGTCCGGCGGGTGCTTTCGACGCGGGACCTCTCGAGACTGGCGAGCACGAATTGATCTGGCTGCTCCGATGCCACGGCGATCGGTACACCGAGCGGGTCGGAGACCAGGCTGCGTCCGACGAAGCCGTTGCCGGCCTGATCGCACGCAGCCGCGTAGATTCCGTTCTCCAGCGCGCGCGCGCGTACCAGAAGTTCGAAGTGCATCTCCTTCAGCGGCCCGGCGTACCATGCGGATGGGATCGCAAGGAGGTCGGCACCGCGCAGCGCCTGCGTACGCGCCACCTCCGGGAAACGGAGCTCGTAGCAGACCAGCACGCCGAGTCTCCCGAATGGCGTCTCGATCGGGTTGAAGATCTCGTTGCCCGGGACGTACTCTTCTGATTCCTTATGCCCGAATGCGTCGTAGAGGTGGCTCTTGCGGTATACGCCCGCAACCTCGCCGGACGGGGCAACCACCGCCACGCTGCTGTATACCCGCAGCAGAGGGTCCTTCTCGCCCGGCCGCTCGTACATCCCGAAGACAGCCCAGACGCCGTGATGCGCTGCGAGTTCTCGCATCTCCCGCACGGCTGGGCCCTCCATAGATTCGGCCGCCTCCCAGCGCTCAGCGTTCGACGCGGTGGACGGCAGATAGGCAAGCGCCACTTCCGGAAACACCACCAGTTGCGCTCCGCTCGTCCGCGCGGCTGCGAAGGCACGTCCGAACTTCTTCAGGTTCTCTCGCTTGTCGGCCTCGACCTCAACTTGAGCGAGCAGGATGGTCGGCACCGAGGTCACCCTTCCCATAGGACACGTTGACCAGCACCTCGAGCGGTCCGACAATCTCCTCCGAAAGCGAGCGGGCCGTGTTCAGCAAGTGATTCGCCAAGGCCTCCACGGCCTTCTCCGCATTGCGTTCGGCTACAGCGTTCAGAATCACGTGATGTTCGGCCAGAACCGCCTCGCGGCGACCAGGCTGGGTAATCGCCTTGCCGCCCAACAGCACGATCTGATCACGGAGTTCGGTGAGAAACTGGGCCGTATGCTGTAGCCCGGCGCTGCGCGCGATCTGCACATGCAGGTGGCCGTCCAGATCGAGGAACTTCGCACCATCGCCGTCCACCATGGCGGTCTCCTGCTCGTCGAGCACACGCCTGAGCGCACGGATCGACGCGTCGTCCGCGCGCTCAACGACCATGCGCAGCGCCATCCACTCCAGTGTCACGCGCAAGAGGAAGACTTCGAGGATCTCTGGGGTCGTAGGCTGGCGTACCACGTACTGGCCACGCGTATCGACCTCCACCAGGCCCTGTTGCTCCATGATCTGCAACGCCTGCCGCACTGGAGTGCGCGATATCCCGAGTTCGGTCGCCAGTTCAACCGTGTTCAGGGTGCTGCCGCCGGGATATTTCCCGTCGAGCACCTGGCGGCGCAAGATTCGGTGCACCTGATCTGTCAGGCCGATACGGGTCAATCGTGAGCCGGCGGTTTCCGGCGAATATGAAGTGGGCACTCCCGTACGCTTCCTTCCTGAATCTCTGTCCGCGCTATCCTCCTAGGGTTTTGGGTTGCTGTCCTGTGCCGCGTAGCGAACCTCGAACGTGATGCACCCCTGGGGCGCCTCCCATGGTCCGTGCGGCATCCCAGGCGGCCGACAGGCATACATGCCCGCGGTGAATGTCTCACCCAGGCGCAGGTCGGTGAGGCTCCCTTCGAGGATCCAGATCTCCTCCCAGAAATCGTGGCGCAAGACGTCCTGCGTCCGGCAGCCTGGACCGAATCGCAACAGGCGAGTGCCGTTGCCGGACTCATCCATCGCGAGGATCTTCTCCCACTGCATCTCGTTGCCTGGAATCTGTCGCCAAGGGATGTCGTCTACCGCGCGAAACTCGATTTCGGGTTTAGGCATGTTCCGTGCCTCCTCAGTAGGTTGGACGCTCCGCCGCGCCTGTTGGCTGCGGCGTCGATCGATAGGAGAATGAAAGCGAACGGCTCGTGCGAGGATCCCTGAGCGACCCGGCGAAGTCCTCCGCGAAGCCGAGCTTGCCGCCGATGACTGGAAGCGTCCCGAGAAACAGGACCAGATCGCGACCGGCCGGCCGCATGCGCTCAAGCGGATGCGCCGCATAGGGCAGGAGGTCGGCCAGCACGCCGCGCTGGTAGGGTATCCCTCCGCTCCAGCCTTCGAGGATTAGTTCGTCCCAGTACTCCTCTACTTCCTCCAACGGCCAGACCGTCGTACCCATGACCTTCGGTCCGAGCAGCTTCGACAGCTCTACGGACTGGCGCTCGGTGTCCCGATCGGTATGATCGCTGCCAACTCCGACGTACACCCCGCGCTCCGTGACGACGAGCACGGGTTCAGCCTCGCCGGACGTGTGCTCGCCCATCACGTCGTACTCCCCGGGCCCAACCAGCAGGTACTCTGGGACACGATAGTAGGTCGGAACCGTCTCGGGCGCCGGTACGCCTTCCTGGGCCAACTCGTCGATGTGCTGCTGCACCAAGGTCCGGTCTCGCCCGGCGAATCCCACCATGATCAGTACCGGCCTGCGCAGCGTCAGCTGCCGAGCTTCACCCTGCAGGCCTACTACCATCAAGTCCAACCGCATCAGCATCCTTACTGCGTGGGCTCTTGCTTGACAAAGTTCTCGGTGGCTGTGTATACATGGATTGGATGAGCCATGGATACGGCACGAGTGTACCTTGATCTCTGGGTACTGTCAACGCGGCCACGCGTCATAAACGGCCTGGGAGATACGGTTTCCGGGTCGTCCCTTTCGTTCGGAGTGGAGGCACAATCGATGGATCTGTATCGAGTAGAAGACCGCCGGCTTCTGACGGGCCACGGAACATTTCTCGATGATCTAAGCACCGTGCCCAATGTTCATCACGCTGCCATTCTGCGCAGCCCGTACCCGCACGCGCGCATCCGCAACATCGACGCCTCCAAGGCCCTGGCAATGGAAGGCGTCGATGCTGTTCTCACGGGCCGGGATGTTGCCAAGATGAGCCGCCCCTTCGCTTCGGCCCTGCCGCGCCAGGCCGCCTATTACTCGTTGGCGGTCGACAAGGCGCGCTTCGTCGGCGAACCTATCGCCGTCGTCGTTGCGAAAGACCGCTATCTCGCAGAAGACGCGCTGGCGCTGATCGACGTGGACTACGAACAGTTGCCGGCCGTCGTCGACCCTGAGCAGGCGGTCATCGACCCCGACGCGCCGATTCTCCATGAGGACGTCGGCACGAACGTCGCGCTCCACCGCACATTGCGCTACGGAGACCCCGAAGAGGCCTTCCGCCAAGCGGACGTCGTGGTGAAGCGACGGCTGCGCTTCCCCAAGTACGGCTCCACCCCACTCGAAACGTTCGGAGTGGTGGCAGCCTGGAACGCCGCGGAAGACACGCTGACCATCTGGTCCAACTTTCACGGGCCGTTCTCGATGCACCCCGTCGTCGCACAGGCTCTCGGCATCCCCAGCAACAAGCTGCGCTTCATCGTTCCCGGCGACATCGGCGGAGGCTTCGGCATCAAGACAAGCATCTACCCGTACCTCGCGCTGATCGGACTCGCGTCCCGCTTCTCCGGCGTGCCGGTCAAGTGGATCGAGGACCGCCAGGAGAACCTGATGGCCTCCTCGAGCGGCACCGACCGCGTCTCCGAGGTGGAGCTCGCGGCCGCGAATGACGGCACGATCCTTGGCGTACGAATGAAGATCTACGACAACGTCGGCGGCTATTTCCGCCCACCCGAACCGGGGTGCACCTTCCGCCCGCTGGGCAACTACGTCGGCGGCTACAGCTTTCGCAATCTCGATGTCGATGCGTACATCGTGTTCACGAACAAGAGCCTCACTGGACCGAATCGCGGCTACGGCTGCCCTCACCTGTACTTCGGGCTGGAGCGCGTCGTCGACGAGATGGCGCACAAGCTGGGGCTGGACCCTGCGGAGGTCCGCCGCCGCAATCTGATCCCGAAGGCCGCGTTCCCGTACCGGACTCCGACGGGCGGCCTGTACGACGCGGGTGATTACGAGGCCTGCCTCGACACCCTCCTGGAGACGGCCGACTACGAGGGTCTGCGCCGTATGCAGGCAGATGCGCGCCAACACGGCAGGCTTGTAGGTATCGGGTTTGCCTTCGGCGTCGACCCGTCCGTCTCGAACATGGGGTATGTCGACATCGCCGCCACACCAGAAGAGCGCAAGCGCCGCCGTCCGAAGTCCGGGGCCACACAGGGCACCACCATTCAGGTCGATGACCTGGGCAAGGTGACCGTGGAGATCTCCACCACGCCGCAAGGCCAGAGCCATGAGACAATGGTGCGCCGCCATATCGCCCAGGAACTGGGTATACCGGAGGTAGACATCACGGTCATCTCGGGCATGGACACGGCGACGCGGAGCTGGACCATCCCCTCGGGCAGCTACTCCTCGCGCTTCGCGTCGATCGGTATCAGTTCCGCTGTGGTCACGGCGCGCAAGGTGCTTGAGAAGCTGGGCAGAATCGCCGCCCACCAACTCGAGGCGGACCCCTCGGACGTCGAGTACGTGGACGGCAACTTCCGCGTGAAGGGTGCACCGGAGCGCTCGCTTGCATTCCGCCACGCGGCGGGCATCGCCCACTGGGATCCCGCGTCCCTGCCGCCGGGCACCGACCCCGGCATCTATGTCACCCACTTTCACACGATGCCCACGGCTCTGCCGCCCGACGACGAGGACCGGGTCAACTCCTCGAACACCTACGGTTTCATGGCGGACCTTTGCCTCGTCGAGGTCGATCGCGAGACGGGTGAGGTCGAAGTGAAGAAGTACTGGGGTGTGCACGACTCGGGTGTGATCCTCGACCACAAGATCGCCGAGGGGCAGATCCAGGGGTCTTTCGTACACGGCCTAGGCGGCGCGATGTACGAGGAGATGGCCTACGACGAGGATGGAGCGTTTCTTACCGGAACCTTCATGGACTACCTCTGCCCGACCTTCCTCGAGGTGCCCCCGCTGGAGACCCGCTACGTCGAAACTCCCTCGCCCTTCACGGTGCTCGGTTCCAAAGGCATCGGCGAGAGCGCGACGGAGACGGTCCCGGCCTGTATCGCCAACGCGGTGACCGACGCCCTGCGCCCGCTGGGCATCGAGGTCAACGAGCTGCCTGTCACGCCGACCAAGGTGTGGAACTGGCTGCAGCAGGCGCAGAGCGAGGCCTGAACCCCCACACCCGGCCACGCCGATCGAACGCCACGAGGAGGAGAGCCGCATGAAGCCCGCGGCATTCGGATACCTGACGCCGCGCACGCGGGAAGAGGCGATTGAAGTCCTCTCCCGTTACGCAGGGGACGCAAAGGTGCTGGCTGGCGGCCAGAGCCTGGTGCCGCTGCTGAACTTCCGCCTGACCAGCTTCCGCTACCTGGTGGATATCAACCGCATCCCGGACCTCGACTACATCCGCAGCGAGCAGGGCTATCTGGCGATCGGCGCACTCGCGCGTCACCGCTCGGTCGAGCAATCGGCCGAGGCCGCCCGGGAGTGCCCACTCCTGCCAGAGGCGCTGCAGTTCGTCGGCCATCCCGTCATCCGGCAGCGCGGCACCGTCTGCGGCAGCATCGCCCATGCCGATCCCTCCGCGGAGCTGCCTGCCCTGCTGACCGCCCTCGGTGGGTCCGTGGTGCTTGAGGGTTCCTCCGGCCGCCGCGTCGCCGATGCCGAGGAGTACTTTCTCGGCTACCTGATGACGGCGCAACAACCCGACGAGCTGCTCGTCGAGGCCCGCTTCCCCAAGTTGCCCAACGGTTCCGGCTTTGCGTTCGAGGAGCTGGCGCGACGGCACGGCGACTTTGCGATCGTCGGCGTCGCCTGCGCTGCGCTGCCCGACGGCAGCGTGCGCCTGGGCGTCTGCGGGGCGAACTCCGTCCCGTTCCGGCCGCTGAAAGCCGAAACCGCCGCCGCACAGGGCGACCTGCAGGAGGCTGGACGCCTGGCCGCAGCCGACTCGGACCCCGACAGCGACCTGCACGCAACCGCCGAGTACCGCCGCGCCATGGTCTCCAAGCTGGTAGAACGCGCCGTACGCCACGCCCTCGAACGAAAGGAAGGAAACGCACGTGGCTGAGATGCGCACGGGACACCTCGAGGACGCACTCTTCGAAGCGCGTGAGATCGCCTGCACTGTCAATGGCAAGCTCTATCGCGCCATGGCAGAACCTCGTCGCCTGCTGAGCGACTTCATCAGAGAGGACCTAGACCTCAAAGGAACCCACGTCGGCTGCGAGCACGGCGTGTGCGGCGCCTGCACCATCCTCTTCAACGGTCAGCCGGCGCGTTCATGCCTGATGTTCGCAGTACAGGCAGACGGAGCCGAAATCGTCACGGTGGAGGGCCTTGCCCGGTCTCCGCAGCAGCTTACGCGACTGCAGGAGAGTTTCTCGCAGGAGCACGCGTTGCAATGCGGCTACTGCACTCCCGGCATGCTGATCTCGGCAACCGCGTTACTCAGCGAGAATCCCTCGCCCACCGACAGCGAAGTCAGGCACGCGATGGCGGGTCAACTCTGTCGCTGCACGGGCTATGAGCAGATCGTACGCGCTGTGCTGGCGGCTGCTGACAGCGACGGCAAGGGGGGTGAAGGCGGGAACCACGCGTAGACCGAGAGACCGACGAACGCCAGCAGGAGGTGCACAGATGGCGGAGCTTCTTCATCCAAGGTCGCCAGACGGAACGTACTACGACGAGCGTGAGACTTGGCCTCGCGATAAGATGCGCGCATGGCAACTCGAACGCATCCAGGCCCAGGTGGCGCACGCGTACCAGAACAGCGCCTTCTACCGACGCAAACTCGATGCGGCCGGCGTCAAGCCGGAGGACATCGTGACACTTGACGACATCCGCAAGCTGCCGTTCACCACCAAGGATGAACTCAAGCAGGATCAGCACGACAACCCCCTCTACGGGACTGTCTCGGCCCTGGGGCCCGAGCATGCCATGCGCCTGCACTTCACGTCCGGAACCACCGGACGGCCGGTACACGTGCTCGACACGGCGAATGACTTTCAGGGCTTCTACCGGTCCTACGCCCGCGGCCTCTACGGCATGGGCATACGACCGGACGACGTGGTGATGTGCGCCTTCGGCTACGGTCCCTGGATCGGCTTCTGGTCCGGCTTCTACGCCGCCCAGGACGTCGGCTGCCTGGTGATCCCCGTCGGCGGCATGACGACCGAACAGCGCATCGACATCATCGAGGCATACGGCGTAACGGTGTTGGGATGCACTCCTTCCTACGCCCTGCACATGGCGGAGACCGCAAGGCAACTCGGCAAGGATCTCTCGAAATCGAAGATCCGCATTACTTGGCACACCGGGGAGCCGGGCGCCGCGATCCCCTCGACGCGCAAGAAGATCGAAGACGCGTACGGCGCTCGGGTCTGCGACCTGCCTGGGCTGACCGAGATCGCGGCCTGGGGCTTCTCCTGCTCTCACGAGTCCGGGCTCGACCACGTCCACGAGGACTACGTCTACCCGGAGGTCCTCAACACCGAGACGGGCGAACCGGTCGGCCCCGGCGAGGAGGGCGAACTCGTCTTCACGTCGCTCTACCGCCAGGCCCTGCCGCTCCTGCGCTACCGCACGCGCGACATCGTGCGCGTGGCGGACCGCCTGTGCTCCTGCGGCCGCACGCTGTTCTCGATCGAGGGCGGCGTGATCGGGCGGCTTGACGACATGAAGAAGATCCGCGGCGTGATCGTCTACCCGACGTCGATCGAGGAAGCGGTGCGCCGCTACCAGGAGGTCGAGGAGTACCAGGTGCGCATCTGGCGCAAGAACAACCTCGATGAGGTCACCGTGCTGATTGACACTGGCAATCAAGTCGCGAAGGAGAACCTGCAGCAGGTCGTCAAGACGATGAAGGACGACCTGCGGAAGAAGATTGGCATCCGCATCGAAGTGGAGGCCACCGAGCCGGGTTCCCTGCCGCGCTGGGATCACAAGGCACGCCGGGTCAAGGACGAGCGAAACGAGGTGCCCTTCTAGGATGTCGGCAACCAGGGAAACCCCGGCAGAACTGCAAACCCGGGTCAACGCGAGCCCCTTCTACCGGTTGCTCGGGTTCGAGGTGGTCGAGGTCGGCGAGGGTATGGCGCGTATACGCATGCCGTTTCAGGAGGACCTCCTCCAGTTCCAGGGGGCAGTTCACGGGGGAGCGATCTTCTCGATCGCCGACGCCGCAGTGGCCGTGGCCCTGCTCACCCTCGCGGAGCCCGGTGAGGAGGCCGTTACGATCGAGGGCAAGCTCAACTACCTCGCCAAGGTAACCGAGGGCGAGCTCGTGGCGGTCGGCCGGGTCGTGCACCACGGGCGCAGCGTCGCGCTCGGCGACACGGAGGTCTTCCGTTCCGACGGAAAACTCTGCGCCAAGGGCCTTATGACTTACACCCTGATCCACAAGCGCTAAGAAGCGGCATGGCTACTGCGCGGCAGCTCAGGCGGCTGAGGATCCCAGGCCCCGGCATCGAGATCTCGGCACTGCGTGCCGACCGGAGCCCGATCGTCTACCTCCATGCGCTCAACTTCGACGCCTGGACGTTCGAACCGTTCCTCCGCACCGTCGGCGGCACCGCCATCGACCTGCGCGGCCACGGCCACAGCAGCGCGCCAGCGGAAGGTTACTGGCTAGGCGCGCTCGCGGCAGACGTCGGCGTCGCACTCCGGGCGGTGGCCCGCGGCCCGGTCACCCTGATCGG
Source organism: Bacillota bacterium (assembly GCA_021847575.1). Taxonomy (GTDB): domain Bacteria; phylum Bacillota; class Sulfobacillia; order JAJZYS01; family JAJYTV01; genus JAJZQO01. The sequence continues at coordinate 35,183 of JAJZQO010000013.1, forward strand.
CCAGTCCCTGGGTGCTCGGGTGGCGCTCGCTGTCGCCGCGACCTTTCCCTGGGCGGTCGGTCGCTTGGTCTTGATCGAAGGCGGTGTCGACCTGGCGGAGGATGTGCAACGTGCGTTGCATGGACGCATGCGCGGATTCCCGACGACGTTCACCGATTCCGCGCACGCCTTGGCCGCCCTGCGCGCAGCCTACCCATTGCTCGACCTGCCCGCCGCGCGCGCGATCGTACGGGCCAACTACGACGGCGGACATTGGCGCAGTCCGACCCACGCGCGCACCGGCATCGTGCGTTCGTGGAACCTCGCGAGCGAGTCGCTTGCCCAGGATGTCAGCGCGCCAACGCTTGTCGTGCGGGCAGACGCTTCGCACCACTGGACGCGGGCCCAGGCCCTAGCGCTGGTGGACCGCTTCCCAGGCGAGCGGCGACTCGTAGAAACTCCCGGCAACCACTACCTGCTGCAGACAGCACCCGGCGCACTGCTCTCGCTGCTTGCAAACGAGGGCGTACTGCCGATCAGTGTTGGTGGTACGACGGGTCCGCAAGGGAGGTGAGGGGCACCGTCGTCTGAGCATGACATCGAGAGGCGATCTGATCCGTAGCTTCAGAGGGGAGATGAGCTGATTGTCCACTGCTAACCCGACGAAACCCGCATCGGTGGATCCGGCACCGCTGGCCCTGGGAGCGTTCGCACTCACCACGTTCCTCCTCAGTTGGATCAACGCGGGGTTCGCCAGCCCCGCACTGCTCGGTACCGTGGTTGCGACGGCCTGGTTCTACGGGGGCATCATTCAGGTGCTCGTCGGGTTCTGGGAGTTGAAGGACGGGAAGCTGTTCCCAGGTGTCACGTTCGCATCCTTCGGTGCGTTCTGGATCTCCTTCTCGCTGTTCAACACCCTGTACGTGAGCCACATTCCTGCGGCAAGCGCGGGCGCGGCGAACGCACTTTTCCTCTCACCCTGGATCGTGTTCACGCTGTACATGCTCATCGGCTCCTTCCGGACCAACGTCGTACTGGTCATCGCCTTCATTCTGGTGGAACTTGTGCTTGTACCCGCAGTGATGGGTTTCTCCGGGGGCAACGTTGCGATGTTCCATCTGTCCGGTTGGTCGGGACTCCTGCTTGCCTTGGATGTCTGGTACCTGGCCGCATCAGACATCCTGGCCCACATGTACGGACGCGTCATATTGCCGGTCGGCGCGTTCAAGGTCTCCGCGTAGCGGAGCGCAGTGAGCGCTCCTTGCAGAATCTCCTAGCTGGGGGCGCGACGCCCCCAGCGCCCACTCCCCGCAGGGATGTTCGTTGCCCTGGCGGCTTCACAGCCGCCAGGGCAACGAACCTTTTGGAACCGATGTGCCCCGGTGTGGGCCATCCTGCCACGACTGGGCGGAACGTCTTACAGCTGGCAACAATCGCCGATCTTCGCACACATGTACACCTTTCATCGTATCGCCCTGTGTAAGATCAAACCTTGGCAGACAGGTTTCTCGGGTCCCTGCGGCCGCGGCAAAGGCGTCTTGCGGGTCGTCGGGACCCGTGGCCTTCCCCGGCAAGAGGAAAGTCCACGCATGAGCATAGCCGTCCCGTGCGCGGCGCGGTCCCGTCCCCCTCCGGCAACGCCCGCAAGCCACAATCTCGCTATCAGCCGGTAACATCGATACCGAAAAGCTCGTCGAGCGCCCCGAGTACGCTCTGGCGGTCGGTGACGCGCAGGCTGCGAAAGCGCGGATCCGCAATCTCCGCGAGCGTGCTGCCGAGCCCCGATGGCCGCCCGTGCGGGCGCACCTCGACATAGGCGAAGAGGCCGATCAGCGGCAGCATCCCCTGCACCAGGTCCCGGGCAAGACGATTGTCCGCGTCGCCCCAATTGTCGCCGTCTGTGAAGTGCAGTACTATAGCCTGCTGACCCCGGCCGTGCGACTGCGCGCCATACTCGGCCGCAAGCCGGTAGGCCGCGGAGACCTTGGTCCCGCCCGATTCGGCGCGCCGGAAAAACTCGTCCTCGCTGACGCGCTGTGCTTCGGTGTGGTGGATGATGTAGATGATCTCCAGCGGCCCGTACTGGCGGCGCACGAAGCCCGTGAGCCAGTAGAAGAAACTGCGGCAGAGTTGCTTCTTCTCGTCCCCCATGCTGCCTGACACGTCGCGCAGGGCCACGATGCGGATGTCCGGCGCCGGCGCGCGCCGTGAGGTCACGCTGCGGAATCTGAGGTCCTCGTCCGCCAGGGTTAAGGGCGCACCTTTGGCGCGAGCGCGCCTCAGGGCAGCCAGCATGGTCTCCCTGCGCGCGATGCAGGCCCAGTTCCCCACGCGCGAAATGCCCTCGGCTTCCGCGCGCTGCACTCCTTGTCCGCCAGGACGTGCCAGGTCCGGCAGACGCCAGCGCCGGTCCAGTACCTGGGCGATCTCCTCCCGCAGCCAATCGAGCACACTGTCACCCGGCGCGTCGCCGGCCCCACTGCCATGGCCCGGCCCCTCGAGGATGAGTCCGCGCGCGGAATCCGCGAAACGCAAGCGTCGCTCGCGCAGGACCGGATAGGCAACCCGCAGCGTGTGCTCATCACCGCCCACGATAGCCTCCTCGGCCACGAGCTCTCTCAAATATCCGGATAGCGCTGCGCGGACGCGCTCCTCGTGTCGTACCGCGTCGCGCTCGGCGCTGCGCTCGAGGAAGTAGTCCTCCAAAGTGGATCCCCCCGCACGAGCGGCTAATGGCCAGCCTATGCGGAGGGATCGGCGGCGGTGCAGACTCCCGGCAGGCGCACGGCGTCCGAGACGCGGGTTCGGCCAAAAAAGCCGCCGATCATCAGCAGGTCGCCAGCATGCGCCCGCTCCCGTTCCAGGAGGGTGTCCGGATCCAGCAGATGCACGTACTGCAGGCGGAAACCGGGGATGCGCGTAAGTGATGCGGAGGTGCGCCCCAAAAGGCGCGTCACCTCGTACTCGCCATGATCCGCAAACAGACTTTGCGCGTCGCGCAGGCAGGTGTGGATGCGGGATGCAGCTTTCAGCTCGTCGGGCATCAGCTTGGCGTTCATGGCCGAGTAGGCGAGGCCATGCTCGTCGCGGGCGGTCTCGACGATGTGCACGTCGCACTTGAGTCCGAGATCCCGGAGGGCCCGGCCGACGCAGCGAGCCTTGTACCAGTCGAGTTCGCCGAAATAGATGGCCTGGGCTCCCGCCAGGCTCAGCAGGCGAAAGGTCAGGGTGACCTGGGAGCGCAGCACCTCCGGGTGAACGACACCTGCCAGCGTGCGCTCGATCGCCGGTTGGCGCAGCTCTGTCGCAAAGTCCGGCGGGTACACATCGCGCTCGCCGATTTGCCAGTAGATGTCCACCCCGTACGCGCGGGCACGCTCCAGGTCGCCTGCCAGGTCCCGTGGGTAAAGCGAAGGGTTGTCGCCCGGGGCGAACTGGCGCGGGTGGAGAAAGATGCCGAGAACCGTGGCAAAGCCGTCGGCCTTGGCCCGGGCCACGAGCTCGCGGTGCCCGGGGTGCAGGAATCCCCGCGTAAGGATGAGGGCCATCTTCCGACCCGTCCCCACCGCCGCCTGCAGTTCCTCGAACGAATGCACCGCGTCCGTCGAAGCCACCTCCGCGAGGCTGCTCATTTCGACAGGAAACTACACCTTCGGAGACACAACTTCCTGCATGCCCTGTTTCCTGACGCTGAGCGCGAGCTCGTTCATCCTGCGCTCTATGCCCTGCTTGCTCTCCGTCAGGAAGATCTCCAGCAACTGGCTCTCGAGGGGCTTCTCATGTTCAAGGTGGCGCAGGATGACATCGAGATCGCCGATCACCCGCCGGAACATGTCGATCTTCTCGTGCAGGAGCCGCAGAACGTGCTCCTCCACAGTGTCGCGCGCGCAGAGATTGAGGATGCGCACCTCGCGCGTCTGACCGAGCCGATGCACGCGCCCGATCCTTTGCTCGACCCGCATCGGGTTCCAGGGCAGGTCGTAGTTGACGACGACGGCCGCCGTCTGCAGGTTGAGGCCCTGACCGCCCGCCTCGGTCGCGACCAGCACGCCGCCCCGCTTGCGGAATGCCAGGATCTCCTCCTGGCGTTGGCGCTGGCTCTGACCACCGTGCATGTAGCGCACTTCGAGACCTGCGTCTTCCAGCTGACGGCCGAGGTACATCTGCGTCGCACGGTACTCGGTGAACACCAGAGCCGGCTCGCGCAGCCCGCACAAGAGAGCGCGCGCAGCCTCTGCCTTCTGGTTGTGGCGGATCTCTTCGGCGCAGCGCAGGAGGTCTCTGGTCTCGTCCCCAAACCAGGACTGGCCCATGCGGCGCAGCGTGTCCGCCAGCGCGAAGCTGGAGGAACAGAGTTCGCGCTGGATCAGAACGAGCGGCAGAATCGTCTCCTGCTGCGCGCGGCGGGCCTGGTACGCCTGCACGAGCAACCGGGTCGCCCTGTCGTAGAGCCGGCGCTCCGGCGGCGTCAGATCCACCATCAGCAATTCCGCCTTCCGCTCCGGCAAGGCGATCCTGGCCTCCTGCCGCGTGCGGCGCACCATGACGGTCGAAAGCTCCTGCCGCAGTTCGTCGACGTTGCGGGGGCGCCGGGGAGCCAGCAGGAAGCGGCGGTAGAACTGCATATACGAGCCGAAGACCGAGGGTTTGACGAGTGTCACAAGATTGAACAGTTCCGTCAGTTCGTTCTGGATCGGCGTCGCGGTGACGAGCAGCATGCGACGCCGCGGCAAGCCTGCCACGAAGGTGTGGTTCTGGCTGCCCCGCGACTTGAGGTGGTGCGCCTCGTCGACGATCACCAGGTCCCATTGCCGCGCTTGGTACACCGTCGCCTGCGGCGGGCGTTTCGCCCAGTCGAGCGACGCCAGGACGATGCCCGTGTTGGGCGGTACCCTGGGCTGCAACTCGACCTGCCTGCCAAACTTCGTCCGGAGTTCCTCGCGCCACTGCACCAGCAGCCCTGCGGGACAGAGGATCAGGGCGAGGTTCGCCTCGCCCCGAGCCTTCAGTTCCTCGAGGACGAGGCCAGCCTCGATCGTCTTGCCGAGGCCCACCTCGTCCGCCAGGAGAGCCGAACCCTGCAGGCGGTCCACGATCTCGCCAGCCGCCATCAGCTGGTGGGGGTAGCGCACGACGCGCGCACGACGCCAGATGGGTTCCAGTCGCGGCCAGGCGCGCAACCCCGCTGTTGCGCCGTCCGTCAGACCGTCAATAGGACGGGCCACCGTTCATGTCCCGCCCGCTCTCGGCGAGACGTTCGCCATGGGAACCGGGTCGAATCCAACTGCCGATTTCCTGGAGCAGCTCGGGCGCTTCGTCGAGGACTCTGTCGAGCACCGCGTTCTGGTCGACTGGCACCAGGTGGACCTCATCCTTGTGCAGCACCAGGAAGCCGACCGGCTGCACGGACACCCCCGCTCCCGAGCCGCCGCCGAACGGCAGGTGCTCCTCGTCGCCGGCAGCTGTGCGGCGCTCCGGACCCGGGCCGCCGTACTGCCCGCCACCTGCCGCGAATCCGAAGCTGACGCGCGAGATGGGGATGATCACACCGCCGCTCTGCGTCTCCACCGCGTCCCCGATCACCGTGTTGACGTCGATCATGTCCTTTATACTCTGCATGGCTGTGGTCATCAGACCTTGGATCGGGTGCTCGGACATCCCTCAACCGCCTCCTCGGCTTAGGGATGCTCACGTTGTTCAATGCCTACACCTGAGGGCATATGGCGAGCGTGGCAACAGATGGTGGCACCGTTCATAACGTGCTCAAATTGGGCTTCCGACCAGCTAACCTCTGGTTTCTTGCATCCACCGCAGGGATATGACGAGCGCATCGCTGATCCAAGACCGCGCTGCGAGGACGGCGTAAGCAAGGAAAGGCCCGGCCCGGCCGAACCTGGGGAATCACTTAGGGCACAGGGCTCGGGCCGGGCCCGCGCTACGTGGCTTTGGGCGGCAGGAAGCGGCGTGGCAGTGATTGGTATGGCTAGTCGTCGAGGAGCAAGAGGAATTCTTCGACGGACAGTTCGGCAGCCCGGACAAGTTTTCGAAGTAGCCCACGATCGAGTGTTCGGTGATCCGGAACTGACAAGTTGACCGGCACGCCAGTCTTGATAAGGATGATGTGGCTGCTTTCGCGCCGCGCGATCAGCCACCCGGCCTTTTGGAGTGCTCGGACCGCCTCACGCCCCGAGATAACGGGAAGAGGTGGCATCAGAGTGCCACCTCGACCAACTTTCCGCCAGAAGGTTGCCCGCGCTTATCGGTTTCAACCCTAAGCCAGGACCGTATCGCATCCTTGATGTTCGTCAGAGCTTCCTCTTCAGTTCGCCCTTGCGACAGGCAACCGGGTAGAGCGGGGCATTCTGCGATGACCCATCCGTCCTCACCGGCCTCCAGGATAACGGGGATCTCCATCGCCCTCACCTCGGTTTGATTATACCGTGGCAATGCTCGAACGCACGGCCCCGCACCGGTGTCTTCAAGGTAGGAGGTGAGCCGCACGACGCTCGACCAGTTCGTAGAGCGCTACGGGCCCGACGTCTACCGCGCAGCACGCCTCTACACAGGAGATGCCGCACTCGCCGAGGACGTGGCGCAGGAGGTCTTGATCGCGGCCGTGCAGACGTTGCACCAGATGCGGGAACCATCCCGATGGCTGGCGAGAGTCACCCATAACAAGGCTCTGAACGCATTGCGCGCTCAGGGACGCCGGCGCGAGGTGTCGCTGAATGAGGAGCACGACGCACCAGTCGACGACCCGGCCGACCGCTACGAAGAGAGTGATGTTGTCCAAGCAGTGCAGCAACTGCCGGTACCCTTGCGCGAGGCTGTTGTCCTACGCTACTTCGAAGGCTGGACGCCACAGCAGATTGGAATCCTGCTCCGTCTTCCGGCCGGGACGGTGCGAAGCCGCCTGCACCGTGCTCGGAACACTCTGCGGTCGATACTTACGGGGGGTGACAGGGAATGAGAAGGCCGCTCGACGACATTCTCCACGACCTGCGTGGTGCAGCGTCTCGCACGATGTCCTCGCCCGACCTAAAGAAGATGTGCGCAGCGGGACTTGCCACGAAGGTGCGGCGCAGCCCCCGGCTTCCGTGGGCGGTCGGCGCGGCAGTGCTCGTCCTCGCGTTCGGATTCGGCGGTGCATACCTCGCTCATCACGAACTACCCGCCGGGCAAAGTCAGGTTGCGTTGCCGGTGCCGCAGGGATTCTGGTCACTCAAATCGGTTCAGCAGCGGGCCGCCACGTTCAGCATCTTCCCGCACCGGACCGGATCGAAGGCCTGTTCGATCGACCATGGCGGTCCTGTGGGACCGTCATACACACCGTTCCACGGGATCTGCACGACTGAGGTCCTGACGCGACAGACGTACCTCGAGACGTTTCCCAAAGGTCCTCGTCCTGCCGGCATCTGGCGTGCGGTGATGCTCAGCGAGAGTTGGAAGGGGCCAGCCTCGGAGGGGCAGCATACGGCGGAATGGGTCTTCCTGCTTGACGAGCAGGGTCGCCTCCTGCGTACCATGGTCATCGGTTTGCCGCCGCAAAACTGGCGCTGACCCTCATCGGCGAAATTCGGTAGCCACGGACGGGCGAGCGCCTTGACGCTCGCCCCCTCCTGCTTATATCATCTCGGCGAACATCTCGCCGGCCGCTTCATCGTCTGGAGCCGTGTCTGCCCACACGCAATCCGACCAATACGTGAGCTCCTGCGGCACGCCGCCGATCAGGATGGACATGATCCGCAGGACGCGTTGCTTCTTTAGTTGCAGAAGAATACCGCTTCAGGATTAGCCTTCCGTGTGTTCTCCGGGCCCGTCAAGCCTGTTTGCGTTGTCGTTCAATCTTTGTTGATGCTCTGCATCGCCGTCGTCATGAGTCCCTGGATCGGATGTTCGGACATGCCAAACCGCCTCCTCGCCTTAGGCATGCGCACGGCCGGCGACCACTACACCTGCCGTCTGGCGGGTGTGGCAACTCATGGCCGTCCGACGCGCAAACATCGCGACATGCGCTGATCTGAGACTTGCGGCAGGCCGAGGGTTGCGGCACCGGAGTGTACCTCGCCCGGGGGCCGCAATCCGGCAACCCCAAGCGCGGAATCTTCTTGGTTCCGCAGGTGTCTTTTGGCTATGCTCGAAGCATGTCCAGATCGACCGACGCCGGGCTCGGGCCCGGAGATCCAGGCTACCGGGCGGCGAGCCTCGCCCTTTTCATCACCGCACTCGTCACGTTCGCGCTGCTCTATAGCACGCAGCCGCTTCTACCGCTGCTCGCGGCGGATTTTCGCATAGGCCCCACCACCGCCAGTCTCAGTGTTTCGCTGGCGACTGCGGGTCTGACTCTCGGCCTGCCGCTCTGGAGCATGCTGTCCGACCGCTACGGCAGGCGGCCGGTCATCCTGACGGCTCTCTGGGCTTCGGCCGCTCTCGCCCCGCTGATCGCCGTCGCGCCGAACTTTTCCCTCCTTGCCGCCTTTCGCTTTCTGCAGGGGTTGATGCTTGCCGGAGTTCCGGCAACCGCCATGACCTACCTGGGCGAAGAGGTGCGCCCAGCTGCGCTTGGGGCAGCCATGGGCCTCTACATCGCCGGAAACTCCATCGGCGGCATGAGCGGCCGTCTGGCCGTCGGCTTCGCAGCGCAAGCCCTAAGCTGGCGGTGGGCGCTTGCCCTGCTCGGTTTGCTGGTCGTGCTGCTGAGCGCGGCAGCCCAGCACCTGCTGCCACCCTCGCGGCAGGCAGCCCGCCGCAGCCCCGTCGGCTTCGCCGCCCTGGGGGACCTGCTCGCGCTGGCCGGGCGAAAGGAGGTCCTGCCGCTCGTACTGATCGGCGGCCTGCTGATGGCCTCGTTCGTGGGTGTCTACAACTATCTCGGCTTCCTGCTCGTCGGGCCGACCTACCACCTCGGACTGGGAGCGGCGAGCCTGGTCTACCTCTTCTATCTGCTTGGCTCCCTCAGCTCGTTCCTCCTGGGTGGTCTCGCGGACCGCCTTGGCCGGAGTCCCGTTCTGCTCTGGTCGGTGGCCCTGACCCTGCTCGCCGCGCTGGCATCCCTGGCCCGGCCGCTTCCGCTGCGCCTGGGGGCCGTCGCGCTTTTCACGTTCGGCTTCTTCGGCAGCCACGCCGCAGCCTCGACCCTCGTCTCGCAGCGCGCGGCGGCGCGGCGCGGGCATGCCTCGACACTCTACCTGCTGTCCTACTACCTGGGCTCGAGCCTCGGCGGCACGCTGCTCGGCATCCTCTGGGAAGGCAGCGGCTGGAACGGAGTGGTGTTCGGCGCAGCGGGAGTGCTGCTGACTGCATTGATCCTGTCCGCATACAGTCGTCGCTTCGGAGACTGAGCGGGCCCTGGCCGGCTCAGCCGGCGGCTACGAGTCCCGCCGCCGCGAACAGGACGACGACCGCCAGGATGACGTTCGCGACACCAATGCGCATCGCGAGCCGGCGGTAGCGCTCGGCCGCGCGCGCCAGGACCTCCGGCGGAACCCCGCCGGACTCCTCGATCTCGCGCCGGATGGCCGTCGCACGCCGGCCGACATGGAAGTCGTGGATGAAGCTGAGCACAACCATCGCGAGGACCGCGGACAGCTTGATGCCGAGCCAGCGGCCGAAACCCGTGGCGTAGAAGGCGGGCAGCAGAAGCGATCCGAGCGGAATTCCCATCAGGATCAGATTGAGGATGCCTGTGACGACCAAAATGGCGATCGCGGTCCAGGCCAGCGGCAGCGACGCCTTCCCGACCGCCCTGAAGAGCGCGGAACGCTCAACCGCCGAGAGATTGCGGCTGACGGGGTGGAGCACGAACCCGACCATCAGCATTTCGCCGATCCAGAAGACCGCCGCGAACAGGTGGATGAAGAGCACGATCTGGCGCATGCTATACGCCTCCTCGCGACATCGTGCCGCGTCGAGTCAGGGCTGGCTGTGACGGCGCGCACAGCCCCTAGCCATGCGCCCGCCTCAGGCCGTCGACAGGACGTGCGTTGAGGACCTGGTCCTGCCGCAAGCCGGCTTTCTGCGCCTGCGCGATGCCCAGTGGCATGTATTCCAGTTCGTGCGTCGAGTGGGCATCGCTATCAATCACGAAAGACAGCCCTGCGCCGTTTCGCCCCTCGAGCCAACGGAAGTCTAGGTCCAGACGGCGCGGCGACGCGTTGATTTCGAGGGCCGTGCCGCAGCTCGCTGCGGCGTCGAACACCGCCTGCCAGTCCGCGGCGATGGGTGGGCGCTCGCCGAGCTTGCGCGCGCCCGGGTGGCCGATCGCGGTGACGAGCGGGTGGCGGATCGCCCGCACCAGACGCTCGGTCGCGGCCGCAGGGCTCTGGTCGAAGTGGTTGTGCACCGACGCGATGACCACGTCGAACTCTTGGAGCAGATCATCCGGCAGGTCCAGGGACCCGTCGGCATGGATATCCACCTCGCAGCCCTGGAGCAGCGAGAAACCCTCCGGCAGGTGCGTCCGCAACTCCTCAATCTCGCGGCGCTGCGCTCGGAAGCGCTCGGGCGTGAGACCGTTGGCCACCTTGAGACCCTGCGAGTGGTCCGTGACGGCAAGGTAGGCGTAGCCGCGGGCCACCGCCGCACGCGCCATGGCAGGGATGTCCGCGAGGCCGTCCGACCAGCTGGAGTGGCTGTGCAGGTCGCCCCGCACCGTGTGCACAGCCGCATCGCGCACCCTGGGAGCGATGCCGCGCAACGGGGGTGGGATGGGGATCATGCCGGCGCGCTCGAACACATCGTCCTCGGCGAAACACGGCACCTGGCGCTCCCCATCGTAGAGTTTCGCCGCGTCCAGCCGCAGGCCGCGATGTCCGAGCGTCTCCCCCATCTCGGCCAAGAAACTCTCGGGCCCCGTGTGCCAGAGCAGCGCCGTGCCGAGCTCCTGCTCCGGAACGAAGAGCAGGGCGTCCTCGGCTACCGTCCACGCACCTTCGAGCACGATCGGCAAGAGTTCGTGCCAAGCTCTGCGGCTCTCCGCGCTGTCGGGCGCGAGCCAGCGCGGTCTCTCCACCAGCGGATCCAGACGACGCACTCCGCCGGTTGCGACAAGACCCGGCACGACCCGTCCCAGGCTCTCGGTCAGAGCGAGCAAGTCGGGCAGCGGCACACCGCGCCGCCGCTCGGCGAACGCCCGCAGCAACTGGCGCCGCTGCGCCGGCGTCACGCCGGGGAGTTCCTCCCCGGCTGCCAGATGGTCCGCAAGTCCCGAAACAGTGCCGATGCCGGCCGCCCAGAGCTTGCGCGCCGTGCTCGGGCCCACGCCCGGCAGACGCAGGAGCCACGAGAGCTCGGGCGGCTGCACTTGCCTGCGCCGGACGAGGCCCGGGGGCATCTCGCCCTCGGCCATGCGCATGATCTTGTCGGCAATCTTCCTGCCGATGCCTGGAGTCCCTTCCAGCGCCTCGCGGCTCGAGAGATCGATCGCGTGCATCTCGAGGCGCCGCGCCGCCTCGCGGTAGGCCCGCACCTTGAACGGGTTCTCGCCTGCAAAGGCGATGCGGTCTGCGAGTTCGTGCAGCCAGGATGCGATCTGCCGAGGCCCTGCCAAGACCATCAACCCCCTAGGCAGGCTGCCCGCCCCGCATGCGGGCATGCGGCCGCTCGAAAGGCAGCTGGGCACGCCACCCGTCGTGCTATAATGGCGCAAACGATGAAGGAGAGCAGTAGCGGCACCAGCCGGGACCAAGAGAGCCGCCGCAGCTGCGAAGGCGGTTCCCGGCCGTCGCGAAGACGCTCCGGAGCGCATGGCCCGCGGTCCCACACCGCGGCTTTGCCGTAACGCCCACGTCACGGGCAGCAAAGAGGTCGGCGCATAGCCGGCGAAGTGCGGTGGCACCACGACGCCCCCTCGTCCGCACAGGACGTGGGGGCACATGTCTTGCTGGAGGTGGTGCCATGTCCCGTATCCTGGCCGCAGCCATGTCCGAACACCTGGGCGAGGAGATCGTGCTCAAGGGCTGGCTGTCCCAGCTGCGCGAACTCAGAGCCCTCTCGTTCCTGCTCCTGCGCGACCGAAGTGGCACCGCGCAGGTGGTGCTGCGCGATCCGGGAATGATTCAGCGGCTCGCTGAGTTGCCGCGGGAGTCGGTGCTCGAAGTGCGAGGCAGGGTTGCCCAGCGCGGCGACGGTCGGCCTGGTGGAGAGCTGCACGACCCCGAGATCCGCCTGCTCGCCGCCGCATCCGAATCCCCGCCCTTCGACCTCTTCCGTCCGGAGCTCAACCTGCCGCTCCCCACAATGCTCGACTACGCGCCCGTCTCGCTCCGCCACCCCAGGCGCAGGGCCGTGATCGAGCTGGCCGCCGCGGCCGCGCACGGCTTCCGGCAGAGCCTGCGCGACAGGGGCTTCGTCGAGATCCACACGCCGAAGCTCGTCGAGGCCGCAACCGAGGGCGGCGCCAACGTGTTTCCCGTCGCCTACTTCGAGCGCACGGCCTACCTGGCGCAGAGCCCGCAGTTCTACAAGCAGATGATGGTCGGGGTGCTCGAGCGAGTCTTCGAGGTGGGACCCGTGTTCCGCGCCGAACCCCACGACACGCCCCGCCACTTGAACGAATACGTCTCTCTCGACGCAGAGATGGGTTTCATCGCGGACCACCGCGACGTGATGGCGATGCTGCGCAACGTGATCGCAGGCATGCTCGGGGAGGTCGAGCGCGCGACGCGGCCAGAGCTTGACCTGCTTGGCGTCGAACTCCCGGTAGTGCCGGACGAAATCCCCGTCCTGCACTTCACGGCGGCAGAGCGGCTCCTCGGCGCAGCCGGGGCGTCCGGCGGCGACCTCTCCGCGGCTGACGAGGCTGCGCTGGGAGCCTGGGCCCGGCGCGAGCATGCGTCGGAATTCCTCTTCGTCGAGGGCTATCCCGCCGACCAGCGACCCTTCTACACCCACCCGGATCCCGAGCGGCCGGGCTTCACCCGCGGCTTCGACCTGCTCTTCCGCGGCCAGGAACTCGTCACCGGCGGCCAGCGCCTGCACCGCTACGAAGACTACCTCGCCGCGCTCGCGGCGCGGCACCTCGATGCGGCCCCCTTCGCAGGCTACCTGCAGGCCTTCCGGTTCGGCATGCCGCCGCACGGCGGGTTCGCCATCGGTCTCGAGCGCTTTGTTGCACGCCTCACCGGCCTGCAGAACATCCGCCTGGCTACGCTGTTCCCGCGGGACCTCACCCGCCTCTCCCCCTGAGCCGCGAGCCTGTACCGAGGTACAACCGCCGCACTGTACCGCGGCCCATGGCCCGACGCCGCCTCCCACCCTACCCTGAAAACGGAGGGAGGCGGCGAATGGGCATCATCATGCGGTACCGGGGCTTCCGCGCCGTGTGGCTTGGCCAGCTGTTCTCCCAGCTCGGCAACGCGGTCTTCATGATCATGGCGCTCTGGGAGATCCAGCTCCGCCAACCGCAGCTCCTCGCGGTGGCCGGGCTAGCCATGGTCCTGCCCTCGTTGCTCGCCGCCTTTGGCGGCGTCTTCGTCGACCGCAGCCATCCGGGACGGCTGATGCTCTGGACCGACATCCTGCGCGGAGTCGCCGTCGCTCTCGGCCTGATGTGCCTCCTGCTGCCGGGCAGCCTCGACATCGTGGCGATCGCTCTGATCGCGGTGAACAGCCTTGGCGTGGCCCTGTTCGGCCCTGCCGAGATGGTCGTCGTGCCGCGCCTCGTCGCAGCTGCTGACCTGGCGGGTGCGAACGGCCTCTACAGCCTGACGTCTCAGCTCTCGAGCGCCATCGGCTCGGCGATCGGCGGAGCCGCGATCGTCGCGGTAGGCGTCGCCTGGGTCTTCGGCTTCGACATGGTGTCGTTCTGGATCTCCGCAGCGGCGATCCTGCTGATGCTGCAGACCTTCACTTGGCATCCCGCAGAGCGCCAAGCGCAGCAGGCCCAGGCAACGAGCTTCGGCGGGAGCATGCGCCAGGGCTTCGCGGGACTGCGCACCCTGCCAGGCATCCTGCCCCTCACGCCGGCCGTCCTCGTCGCAAACTTCGCGTTTACGGCCGCGTTTACGATGCTCCCCTACTGGATCCACCACATCCTCGGCGCCGATGCGGTGGACTACGGCCTGATCGATGCGGCCTGGGCGGCTGGGCTCGTGCTCGGGAGCCTGCTCGCGGGCAGGCTCGGCTCCTTGAAACTGCGCACGACAAGTGCTCTGATGTTCGCGGGACAGTCGCTGCTGACGCTGCTCTTCCCATTTGCCGGCGCGAGCCCGCTGGCGGCGGCGGTTCTGTTCCTCGCAGGTGTCGCCAACGGTGTGGCGAACGCGCTGCTGTTCACCATGATGCAGCGCCTCACGCCAGAGAATCTGCGGGGACGCGTGTTCGGGGTGTTATTCACCCTGTTCGGCCTCGCGAACCCGCTCGGCTCCCTGGCCGCTGGGCTCGCCCTAGGCCATTTGCCGCTCGCCTGGTCCTGGTACGCCTCTGGACTCGCCTGCATCTGGTTGACCGCGGCCATTTGGGCCAGCGTGCCGGACGACATCGCCGCCGAAGGTGCGGAGGCGGCCGTACCCGGCGCAATTTGAGCGGCTCAAGGCGCACCTGCGAGATGCCGCCCCAGGACATTCCGGACACCAGCCGCGCCAGATGACCCCCGAGGAGAGGAGCGATCCAGATCGGCATCATCCTGCGCTACCGGAACTTCCGAGCCGTCTGGCTGGGCCAGCTCTTTTCGCAGTTCGGCAACGCCGTCTTTCTCATCATGTCCCTCTGGGAGATCCAGCTGCAGAGGCCCGCGCTCCTCTCGGTCGCGGGAGTCGCGATGGTGTTGCCGACGCTGCTCGCCGCCTTCGGCGGCGTATTTGTGGACCGCCATCACCCCATCCGCCTGATGCTCTGGACCGATGTGCTGCGCGGTGTGGCCGTAGCGCTCGGACTGCTTCTTCTTCTCCTGCCGGGCAGCCTGGCGGCCGTCACCATCGCGCTGATTGCAGTGAACAGCCTGGGGGTGGCGCTCTTCGGGCCTGCCGAGATGGTCGTCATTCCGCGACTGGTCACCGACCAGGACCTCGCCGGGGCGAACGGCGTCTACAACCTCACCTTCCAACTCGCGAACGCCATAGGTGCCGCCATCGGCGGTGCGGCAATCGTCGCGATCGGCGTCGCCTGGGTGTTCGGCTTCGACATGGTCTCCTTTTGGATTTCCGCGGCGGCGATCCTGTTCGTGCTCAGGACGTTCACATGGGCGCCCAAGGGGCCTCCGTCCAACGGGGAACCGGCGCAAAGCTTCTCCGAGAGCATGCGCGAAGGTTTCGCGGCGCTGCGCCGCACGCCGGTTGTGTTGCCGGTGCTGCCGGCCGCTCTCGCGATCAACTTCGCGTTCATGGCCGCCTTCACCATGCTGCCGTACTGGATCCACCATGTCCTCGGCGGCGGGGCCGTCAGCTACGGCCTCGTCGATGCCGCCTGGGCCGCCGGCCTTGTGGCGGGCAGTCTGCTCGCCGGCCGCGTCGGCGCCTGGGGGCTGAGACGGGCCTTGACCTCGATGTTCGGCGTCGAGGCCCTGCTGATGATCTTTTTCCCCTTTGCCCCTACGGCCGTTCTGGCCGCGGCGACGCTGCTTGTGGCGGGCATGGCCAACGGCATCGAGCTAATTTCGCTGTCGGGAAACCCGCTCTGGGAGCGAGGTTGCGGGCACGGAGAGAATGAGTTTCCCCCACAAAACAACGCAGGACAGGCCAGTTCAGCAATAGTCAATGGGAGTGTCGAGCAAA
>JAJZQO010000081.1 GCA_021847575.1 Bacillota bacterium
AGCTGGAGACCTGCTCCCAAAGCACCCCGAGCCCGCTGCTTGCCCTGTGACCTATGGCAAGGAGGCCGAGCAGGCGGCCGACGTTCGGCAGCATGTTGACGACGGCAGAGCCGACGAATGCCGCGCGGCCGATCAAAACGCCCGTTGCGACCGCCGGCAGGTAACTTGAGAGCATGACCAGGAGGCCGACCGGCAGGAGCCAGCCGCTCGGGAAGCTGCCGCGGAAGAACAGAACGGCGAACGCGCTGACTAGACCGGCTGCCAGGAACGCCGCCTGCACCAGCGGCAGGCGGCGGCGCCAGAGAGGCGCCTGGCCGGCCCAGGTGGCGACGGGCAGGCTGACGAGCGCCGCCGGCAATCCGATGGTGGCGCCCGCGCCCAGCGCGGCCAGGACCCCAGCCAGCACCTGCGGGCCGTAGAAGAGGTCGATGAGCAGGTTGAAGGCGTAGGAAGTCACGCCCGACACGAGGGAGATGGCGAAGATGACCAGCGTCTGGCGGCTGACCTGAGGGAGGCGCGGTTTCCCGCCAGGACTCAACGTCCGGCCTCCGGCACCGTCATGTATACGATCATCTCGGGCAGCAGGCCGAGCGTCTCCGCCTGGGCCACCAGTTCGGGCGTGATCTGCGCGCCGCGCGCGGCGAGCAGGACGCCGTCCGGCGCGACCAGATCCCGCCCGACCACTTTGCCGGCAATGAAAGCGAGAATGTTCAGGCTTGCGGCCCCGGACGTCGGCCCGACTGGCCTTGGCGGCACGGCGCGGGCAGGATCGCGCGCCTCCTGGGCGGCAGCGCGGCCGTGCGCCCCGGCGGGCGACGCGGCGCCGGGATCGTGCACCGGCGCAGCCGGGCGGCTCTCCGCCTGGGCCACAACCGACGGCTCTGCAGACGCCGCCACCTCACCCTCCGCGCCTAGGGACATCTGCCAGTCCGGCAGGGGAATGTCGGCTGGCCAGCGGGGTACCGGCGCAGCACCGGCCGCGGCCCTCGCCGCGTCTTCCGCATTGAGCCCCCCGGCCACGCCAGGGGTGGACTGCATCGCAGACGCGCTATCCGCCGCCGCGGGCTCTGCCGCCGCCTGCGCCGGTGCCCCGTCTGAATGTCCCTCCGCCCCGTCGGAGGTAGCCGCTGCGGCTGCGCTTTGGTCATCGCCCGCGCCGCCGGCGGACGGCCCGGCCCTTCCTGCATCGACCGGGCCGGAACCGGTCGGCGCCTCCACGCCGCCGTCGTGCACGGCTTGTGAAGTTTCTGGCGTCAGCCCACCGTCCGCCGCCTCCGCGGCGGTCGCCTGTCCGACGTTGGCCACCGTCTCCGCCGCCGCCGCCGGTGCCTCGGGCATTCCCGTGGCCGTAAGGTCGGCGTCCTCCGCATCGATGATGGTCGGACCAGCGTCCGCCTGGATCGTCGCCAGCGTCGCCGGCGGCGCGTCCGGCGCACCCATGCCGCCTGGCTCGGCCGCGCCAGCTGCGGGCGATGCGTCCAAGGGTTCGCCCGCCCCCCCTGCAGCAGCCCCTTCTGCCGGGCCCTCGTCCTGGATCTGCGCGGGCGAGGGAGGCGCCTCCGTCCGGGCCTGCCCAGCAGCGGGGTGCTCCGACGGCTGCGTCCGCGTCGAACCTGTTTCGCATCCCTCGGCGTCTGCCGACAGCCCCATGGCCGGCGCCGCGGCGCCGAGGGGCTCGGCTCCGGCTGTCCCCTCGCTCTGGCCGGATGCCTCCTGGGTGGCCTCCGACCCGGACAGTTCTGCCGCCGACTCATGGTCGTCCGCCTTGTCCTCCGACCGGGCCTGCCAGGCGCCAGACGGCAGGGCAGCTGCAGCGCCGGCCATGGCCGGCTGCTGCCGGGCCACCGAGAAGATCAGGTGCGCCGCCTCGCGGGGCAGATCTGCCAAGTCCACGATGCGGTAGCTGTCGCGGACGAGGACGGCGCCCTGCAGCAAGGCGACCACGTCGGCCGCAGGGACGACGCCATCGGCGCCTTCCCCTGACACGGCGAATCCGACGACGCGCGGCGGCAGCCCGCTCGCCACCACGCCGTGCACCGTCCCGACGCCGGCCCCGCCGCGCATCTGCAGGCGCACGCTGCTCTGGGGCACCGCGTACAGCACCCGATCCGCGGCGAGGCGGCGAACCGGCAAGTCCTCCGGGGGCGTCGCGCACAGCGCGGCGATCACATCCGCAAACTCGGACGCGGCGTCGACGCCATCCCCCGGCCCAAGACCCTGCAGCACGCGCCGCAGCCCCTGCGCAAGCTGACGGATCTCCGTCTCCGCCGCCGCGATCTGGCTTTCCACCTCGGGGACATAGGCAGCGAGCCGCGCCTGCTCCGCGTCGTGCGCCTCCTGCAGCGCTGCGATCTCGGACTTCGCCCCCGCGTCGAGCACAGCGGCATTGCGTCGCGCCTGGTCGAGCTGCCGTTCGAGCCGCTCGCGGTCCGACTTGAGCCGGCCGAGCACCTCCTGCAAGGTCTCGCGCCGCGCGACCGCCTGGGCGATGCGTTGGCGCTGCCCGTCGGCCAGCGACTGCAGCGCGTCCGCAGCCTTCTGCTGCTCGGCCTCCAACTCCGACGCGGCTTCGATGACATCGCCTTTCCGATAACCGAAAAGGCCCAGCGGCAACCGCTGGACCCGAGAGCGCGGGCGCGAACTGCGTCTTGGCACGCCTAAGCCCCTGCCTTCTCCCGTGTGAGATCCTCTTCCGGCGCCGCGCTGCCGGTTGCGCCGGCTTCCGCGGCCACCTCCGCGGAAGCCGGCTCAGGAGCCAATCCCTCAAGTTCGCGCACGACGCGCGCCACCGCGTCCTCCACATCGTCACGCAGACCATAGAGCTGCCTGCGGCGCTTGGCCAGCATCATCTCGCGCTGCGCGAGACGCGCAAGCATTGCCGCCGCCTCGCCGGCGATGGCCGATTCGGTCGCGCTCACGGCGTCGCGGCCGCGCCGCGCCAACTCCTCAAGCCGAGCCAGGATCACCTGCTCGCGCTCCTGCTCGGCGGCGATCAGCGCTTCCGTCTCGCGCAACGCGGCCAGGGCCCCGTCGAGTTGGCGCGACAGCTCCTCAAGTTCGCTCTCGCGCTCCTCGCGCAGGCGGTCCGCCTCTGCCACAAGCAGATCGAACAGGGTCTGCGTCGGTCTCCGGCGATAGCCGATGAGCGCTCGTCTCAACTCGTGTTCCATGCTGATCTCCCCCGCCCTTGCTTTACCCCTGTAAAGCGGCGCCGACAACGGACGGTTGCACCTTGGCTTGGCACCATTCTACTCGATTCGCCAAATCCCTGCAGCCATTGCCAGAGGGTCTCACAGTCGCGCGCAGAGGCGGAGAGACCGCGGGCAAAGCCGTGCCCTCTCCCCTGGCCGCCAGATCCGCCGCGTCGCGGCCTAACGGAAGCTGTAGGTAACCTGCACCGTTACCTGCACCTGCTGGTTGCCGGTGGCGATCGGCGCCGCAGATCCCACCGTTAGCGCCGCCGCTTTCTCGCCGAACATCATGTACGGAGCGGGCGACTGGCCTGCGCTGACGCTCACGCTGCGCACGCCACCGAGCGAGACGCCAAGCTCGGCAGCCTCCTTGCGGGCCTGTCCCCGGGCGGACTGAAGCGCGTCCTGCACAGCCTGCTGCCGCCCGGCGTTCGGATCGGCCGTCAGCAGCTGCAGGCCGTTCAGCTGGTTGGCCCCCGCCGCGGTCGCCGCACTGACCACCGCCCCGAGGTGGCGGAGATCGCGGGTCGTGACGGTGAACTGCTCCTGCGCCTGGTAGCCTTGTGGAACACCGCTCGGACCGTAGTTCTGGCTGAGGTTCAGGTTGGACGTCTGAACCTGCGCCGGCTTGATGCCGTACTTCCCCACCGCCTTGAGCAGTGCGGCGGCCGCATCCGCAAGCTTCTTGAGCGCCCCGGGCGCCGTGGCTGCGGTCTCCTGGGCGCCGAGGTTGATCTGGGCCTCGTTTGGGGCTACCCACGCGCTGCCGTTCGCCGTCACCGTCAAACTGCCCTTGGCAGCTGCCCCGCGGGCACCGCCCCCCGCCGCGAAACCGATGCCGAGAGCCACCACAAGCGCCACGATCGCAAGAACCGCCTCGGACCACCTGGGCCAGGTCATCGCGGGCCCCTCCCCTCCGTTACGTTCTGAGAACACCCCGAGACCCGTCGCGTGACGCGAGCGCGAAATCGCGTCGCTTGCAGAGCAGGATGAAGCGACTCGTGCTTCTTCGGCGTGATGCTCTTACGGTGGTGGCGACGCAGGCCTCTCTACCGGCGCCATGCCGAGAAGCAGAGATCGCCAGGTCGCGAGGGCCGCGCGCCGATCGCGGAGTGGGACCGGTCCTTGGACGTTCCCATCGCCTCTTCGTGTGGACTGGCCCCGCTCAAAGTGGCTAGGAGCCAAGCCGCACGTCCTTGACCGCGGCCGGATGTCCCGAAGCGGCCGGGGCGACGAATCTCAGCAGCACGGTGCCGACCGGTACCGGGTCGAACATCAGGCGCAGCGCGACCGTGCCGCCCCTGGCCGAAACCTGCGTCGCGAGAGGGCGTTCCGGCCCGCCGGGACCCATCAGCTCGATCTGCGTCGCTGCGGCCTCGTCCTTGGCCGCAAACTCTGCGAGAACACCAGTCGGGGACAGGTCGACGCGCTCGAGTCGCACGCCGTCGAGGCGGGTCGGCTGATCTCTCGCCGCGAGCACGACCTTTCGCGTGAGCGCCGCACCTCTTGGCAGCGGCAGCAGAACGACGTAGCTGCGACCGCCCTTGCCGAGCCGGTACCAGCCCGGCCTGAGACCGGAGAAGTCCAGGATCCGCAAAGGCCCCACCTCCCGCGCGGCGATAAGCCGCCGGCGGCCTGCGAGGTCCTGCGCGACGAGGCTGGTCTCTGCGCCTCGCGGCAGGCCGAGCAGCGCAAGGGTGTCGGTTTGCAGCCAGACGCCGTGCAGCCCCGGCGACGTCGCGTAGAGATGCGCAGCGGAGCCTGACGCGTCCATGGCAGCTCTCGTGCCATGCACGCCCGCCAGGGCGGGCGCGCGGGGATGCGCCGCCAGTGGGCTGGCCGTTGTGAAGACCAGCGCCACGCTCTTCTGCGCAGTCGCCCCTGTCGCAAGGCCGGGAGCGACCGCCACGAACGATGCGGCAGGACCGCCGCTCGCCAGGGCGCCCGCCAGGATAGCCGCGGCCGCCGCGGGCCAGACTGCCTGCAGCCGGATGCGCCGCGCGGGGGCGGGCGCGAGCGCGGCGACGAAGGCGGCTTCGTCCCTTGGCCACTCGGGCTCGCCGAGGCCGTGCAGCCGGCGGGCGAGCAGCAGGAGGTCCGCCTCCACGTCGTCCGCGGCCACGGCCGGCGGCCGACCGCCCACGAGACTGTCCACAGCGGCGGCGACGCGCTGTGCGCGCATCTCCTCGTCCATGCTCACCCCTCCTTCTCGCCCGGCGTGCCGGTGACGATCTCCCTGAGCCGGATGAGCGCGCGGTATTGCAGGGCACGTACGGCTTCGGGCGTCCTGCCGAGGGCGATGGCCGCCTCGGCGACGCTCCGGCCCTCGACGAGCCTGAGCTCCAGCACCCGTCGCTGGTCCGGCGCGAGCCTGGCCAAGGCGCGGCGCAGCTGCTCCTCACGCTCTAGGTCCAAGAGGCGCTGTTCAGGCGACGGACCCGGGTCGGCACGCAGGTCTTCGCGCAGGTCCCCTTGCGGGTGGCGGTAGCTGTCGCGCAGGCGGTTGCGGCACAGGTTCAAGGCGATCGTGCGCAGGTACGGCCCCAGCTGGTCACCCTCGAAGCGGGCGAGCTGACGCCACAGCCTGAGAAACGTCTCCTGCGTCACGTCCTCCGCCTCGGCGCGGTTGCCGAGCCGGCCGTAGACGATGCGGTAGACGCCCTGCCAGTGCATGCTGCAAAGCTCCGCCGCCGCTTCGCGCCGTCCGGCCTTGGCGGCCCGGATCAGATCGCCTTCCGCCATGGGTCGCCTGTCACCGCCGTTCATGGAACACCAGGCCCTGTGCCGCGTGACGCGCAGCAGGAATCTCCCGTCCGCCAGAGGAATGGAAGTACGTGGCGGTCCCAGCCGCAGCGCTTCCCCGGACTCGGGGACAACTCCTGCAGCGGCCAGGACCGGTCTGGAGGACAAGCGTGAACAAACCGGACTACGATGAACTGATCGAACGCCTGCGCGGCGTCGCGGACGATTATGGCGGCCAGCTCACAGAGCAGGCCGAGGCCGACGGCTATCCGCTCTACCATCTCGACCTGCCGGGGCCCGAGGGGGCGCCGCATTTCCTCCTGTCGGCGGGCATCCATGGCGAGGAGCCCGGCTCCACGACAGGCTTCCTGCACTGGTGCGAGCGCGATCTCGCGAAGTGGCTGCACATCTTCCACATCGAAGCCTTCCCCTGCCTCAATCCATGGGGGTTCGAGCGAGGCAACCGCTACGACGCCTCCGGCCGGGACCTCAACCGGTGCTTCCGCGAGGAGACGCCGCCGCCCGCTGTGCGCATGGTGCGCGAGGTCACGGCGGGCAGGCGTTACGCCATGGCCGTCGACATGCACGAAGACTGCGACTACTACGGCTTCTACGTCTACGAGCGCCTCGAACACGGTCCCAACGTCGCGCCCGCCCTCCTGCAGCGCATAGCGCTCGAGGGGCCCCTTTCCTACGGCGAGGAGGGCGACGACCCGCCGATCGAGCAGGGACTCGTGCACATGCCGCTGCCGCCTGGCAAGAGCCTCATAGCACTGGCGGCCGGGCGCCCGCAGTGGCCGCTTGCCTTCTATCTCTACCATGTCGCGGACCACGTCATCACGGTGGAGACACCTGGCCGCCAGCCCCTCGACGTGCGCGTGCGCATGCAGCGCGCGGCCGCGGAGACGGCGCTCCACTTCACGCAGCGCCGCCTCGGACTTTGAACATGGGTGGCGGCTTTGCTTTGCGCTCGCGCTTCCGCGCGTAAAGTAACGCAGGTTTTCGGCAACACGACTGGGAGGTGCGCCCGTGACCATGTCCTTGGACGGTTGGCCCCTTGCCGAGCCCTACAAGACCAAGATGATCGAGTGGATCGAGCTCCTGCCCGCGCCGCAGCGCGAGGCGGCGCTCCGGCGCGCTGGCTACAACCCGTTCAAGCTGCTCGCGCAGGAGGTCTACATAGACCTCCTGACCGACTCCGGCACTTCGGCGATGAGCCAGGAACAGTGGAGCGCTCTGATGCGCGGCGACGAATCGTACGCCGGCTCTCTCAGCTTTCAGGAACTCGAGCGCGCAGTGCGGGACGTTCTCGGCTTTCCCTTCGTCCTGCCCACCCACCAGGGGCGCGCTGCGGAACATGTCCTCTTCCGGGCCCTGGCGCATGCCGGTGACCTCGTCGCCAACAACCTGCATTTCGATACCACCAAGGCCCATGTGCTGGCTGCGGGAGCCACGCCGGTCGATCTCGTCGTTCCCGAGGGCGAGGACCCCGAGGGCGACTTCCCGTTCAAGGGCAACATCGACCTCGCGCGTCTCGACGCCCTCTTGCGGGACGAAGGCGATAGGGTCGCCGTCGTGATGACCACCGTCACATCGAACAACAACGGGGGCCAGCCGGTTTCGCTCGAGAACCTGAGGGCCGCGAGCGAGATCGCCCACCGACACGGCCGGCTCTTCTTCCTCGACGCCGCGCGCTTCGCCGAGAACGCCTACCTCATCCAGCAGCGCGAACGCGGACAGGCGTCGCGCAGCGTCGCCGAGATCGCGCATGACATGATGGCCTGCGCCGACGGCTGCACCATGTCCGCCAAGAAGGACCCCATGGTGAACATCGGCGGTTTCGTCGCGCTGCGCGACGAAGACCTCTATCGCCGCCTGCGGGACTTCGGCATCCTCTACGAGGGCTACGCGACCTACGGCGGTCTGGCCGGGCGGGACCTCGCCGCGCTGGCCCAGGGCCTCAGGGAGGCCGTCTACGAGCCGCACCTGCGCTACCGCGTGGCGCAGGTGGGTGCATTGCACCAGGCGCTCAAGGACTGCGGCGTACCTGTGATGTCGCCAGCCGGGGGGCACGGCGTCTACATCGACGCCGGCCGCATGCTCGACCACCTGCCCCGCGACGTCTTCCCAGGCTGGGCCCTCAGCGTGGAGTTCTACCGCGAGCGCGGCATCCGCTGCGTCGAAATCGGCACCGTGCTCGCCGGCCGCGACCCCAGCAGCGGCGAGCACGACTACCCCCCGCTCGATCTGGTGCGCCTCGCGATACCGCGCCGCGTGTACAGCCAGGCGCAGCTCGCGCAAGTCGCCGAGGCAGCGCGGCGCATTCTCGCGCGGCGGCGCGATATCGCGGGCTACCGCTTCACCTACGAGCCGGCGACGCTGCGACATTTCGCGGCTGAATTCGCACCGCTCGCCTAACGCCCGCCAGTCTTGCCGCCCGTCCCCTGCGTCACCGGCCGCGAGGCGGCAGAGACTGTCTGCAGAGGAGGTGTCGAGGCATGGCAAAGCTGATGGACGAGAACCTGCGCGCCTACCTCGGGCAACGTCTCGGGGTGAACGCCGACGTGATCCGGCGCGAAGGCTGGGGCGCCATCCCGTCCCGCACGTGCGGCATGCTCGTGCGCGCGGCGGTCGAGGTGGCCGAGGAGTCGCTGCGCGACCGGCCGTTGCGCGCCCGCTAGAAACCCGGGTCCGTGCGAGTCGCGAAGGAGGCGGGGCAACCCCGCCTCCTTCGCGATTGCCGCGCCCAACGAGGGCAACGGCTCTTGCGCGGTCGTTGTGTCAACTGGTATAATCTGGTTACTCATCCCCCTGCTGCCGTTCGCCTCGTCGCGCGGCAGGAATTTTCAAGTCCGATGGTGCAATGTCAACCACGGAAGAAGGTGTCGGGATGCCGCGAGCCCGCTCGCACGACCGCGAAGAGAAGATACTCACATTCATCAGGGACAGCACCGCGGATCAGGGCTACCCGCCGTCGATCCGCGAGATCTGCCAAGCCGCAGGACTCAAGTCCACATCGACGGTGCACAGCTATCTGCAGCGGCTCGAACAAGAGGGCCTCATCCGGCGGAGCGGGCAGAAGAGCCGTACGATCGAGCTCGTCGGCGAGCGGCCGCGCCTGGTTCGTCTGCCGCTCGTCGGCAAGGTGGCGGCCGGCCAGCCCATCCTGGCCGAGGAGCAGCGCGAAGGCGAGATCCCGTTGCCAGCCGACCTCGTGGGGCCGGGAGAGCATTTCCTGTTGCGCGTGCGCGGCGACTCCATGATCGGCAAGGGCATCTTCGACGGCGACCTCGTCATCGTGCGCCAGCAGAGTTCGGCCGAGCGCGGTGCGCTCGTCGTGGCGCTGATCGATGGCGAGGCGACCGTCAAGCAGCTCGAGCGGGACGGTAGGGACTGGATCCTGCGTCCCGCGAACCCGGCCTACGCCGACATGCGCCCCCGCGATCTCAGCATCGTGGGGCGCGTCGTGGGACTGCTGCGCATGTATAGCGCCGCACAGTCCATCCGCTGAAGGCCCCCTCGCCCGCCATTTGGCCTGCGGGTGGCCCAGGCTCCGCTGGGCCGCCCCTATTCCTGCGTTGGCGCGGCTGGGGATGGCCCGCGCAGCCGGGAAGCGAGGATCGAGAACCGCCGCGTGGGATCTGGCCGGACCTGCGCCGCTACCGCTTCCCCCGCTTGGCTCGAGGTCGCCGCATCGGTCAACTGCCCCGGCGCTCAGTAGGACATCAGGTACTGCTCGATCTCCCAGGCGTGCACCTGCGACTGGTAGATCTGCCACTCGATCTCCTTTGCCTCGATCAGTTGCCGGGTGATGTGCTCGCCGAGCGCCGAGCGCACCAGCTCGTCCGCACGCAGGGCGCGCGCTGCCGCCGCGAGCGTGTGGGGCAGTTCCTCGATGCCGAGTTCCCGCTGCTCCTCGCGCGTCAGCCGGTGCATGTCGCGCGGTACGGGCGGCGGCGGCTCGAGCTTGCGCTCCACGCCGTCCAGCCCCGCCGCGAGCGTCGCAGCCAGCACAAGGTATGGGTTGCACGCGGGATCGGGCGAGCGCAGCTCGATGCGCGTCCGCTCGCCCCGCTCGTCGGGCACGCGTAGGAGAGGGCTGCGGTTCGCGAGCGACCAGGCGATGTGGACAGGGGCCTCGTAGCCGGGCTGCAGCCGCTTGTACGAGTTGACGAGGGGATTCGCCACCAGGGTCAGGGCGCGGGCGTGCGCCATCACCCCGGCGATGAAGTGTCGCGCCGTCTGCGAGAGGCCGTCCTGGGCGCCGGCGTCGGCGAACGCGTTCACGTCGCCCCGCCAGAGCGCGAGATGGAGATGCAGGCCCGAGCCGTTGATGCCGAAGACGGGCTTCGGCATGAACGTGGCGTGCAGGCCATGCCGCTGCGCGACGATGCGCGCGACGATGCGGAAGGTGGCGAGCAGGTCTGCCGCGGCCAGCGCGGGCAGTTCCTTGAAGTCGATCTCGTGCTGGCCCGGGGCCACCTCGTGGTGCGAAGCCTCCAGCTCAACGCCCATCAGGGAGAGCTGTTCAACGATATCGGCCCTGGCGCGCTCGCCCGTGTCCGCGGGCGAAAGATCGAAGTAGCCTGCCTGGTCGCTCGTCTCCGGACGGGCGCGCCCGTCCGCGCCGAGCGGGAACAGGAAGAACTCCGGCTCCGCGCTTGCGCGGAAGCTGAAGCCGGCATCCGCCGCACGGCCGAGTTGACGGCGCAGGGCCGTGCGCGGGCAGCCGTCGAAGGGCTGGCCGTCCGGCCGAACGATG
>JAJZQO010000082.1 GCA_021847575.1 Bacillota bacterium
CTCGGGTCCCTTGGGCGTCGCGATGACGAGCTCGCCGATGTCGGAGCGGTCGGTGACGCCGACGACCGTGTTCTCGGGCCGGCGGGCGTGCCACAGGTCCTGAAGCCTCGGCCCGCCGACGACGGTGCCCGCATCGTCCCCCAGCGTGGAGCGGATGCGCAAGGGGATGCGCGCCTGACGCGCCACCTCGACGGCACGCGGATGGACCACCTTCGCCCCGGCCTGCGCCATCTGGAACAGTTCGTCGTAGTCGAGGGCGCTGATGGTGCGCGCCTCCGGGACGATGCGCGGATCTGCGGTCTTGATGCCGTCGACGTCCGTGTAGATGTCCACGAAGCTCGCGCCGAGCGCCGCGCCGATGGCGGCGGCGGTGGTGTCGGAGCCGCCGCGGCCGAGCGTCGCGATCTCGCCCTGCGGCGCCTTCCCCTGGAAGCCGGCCACGACCGGTACCAGGCCCTCCTCGAGCACGGTCCTGAGCGGCGCCGGATCGACGCGCAGGATCTTGGCGTCGCCGAAGCGGCCGTCCGTCTCAATGCCGGCCTGCGCCCCTGTCAGCGCCTTCGCGGGCATGCCGTCCTTGCGCAGGTGCGCCGCCATGACGACGGCCGAGATGATCTCGCCGCACGCGATCAGCAGATCGCTCTCGCGTGCGGGCACCTTCGATCCTTCGTTCGTGAGCAGCTGCAACAGGGTGTCGGTGGCGTAAGGCTCACCGACCCTGCCTTGCGCCGAAACGACGACGACGCTGCGCAGCCCCTGCTGGAGCGCCGAGCGAACGATCTGCGAGACCCGCTCGCGGCGCTCGTAGTCCGCCACCGATGTCCCACCGAACTTCTGTACTATTACATCCCACTCTGCCATAACGCCTCGGCAATCTGCACGGCGTTCGTCGCCGCGCCCTTGCGCAGGTTGTCGGCCACCACGAACATGTGCAGGGTGTCGGGACGGTCCGGGTCCTGGCGGATCCTGCCGACAAACACGTCGTCCTGGCCGGCTGCGGCCAGGGGAGTCGGGTAAGCCGATGCCCCCGGGTCGTCGACGACGCGCACGCCAGGCAGCCCGCGCAAGGCTTCCCGCGCCTCGTCCGGGCTGACGTCGCGGGCGAATTCCACGGTCACGGCCTCCGAGTGGCCCACCCTCACCGGCACGCGCACGGCGGTCGCCGCGAGGGGCAGGTCTGGCCTGCCCAGGATCTTGCGGGTCTCGAACCTCAGCTTATGCTCTTCCTTCGTGAAGCCGTCACCGAGGAAGGAGTCGCACTGGGCCAGCACGTTGAAGGCGATGGGTTCGCGGTAGGCTTTCGCCTGCGGCTCGGCGCCATCCGCCCAGTCGCGCGCCTCGGCGTCGAGACCTTCCAGTGCCTCGCGGCCGCTGCCCGATACGGCCTGGTAGGTGCTGACCACGACGCGCCTCAGGCCGAACGCCCGATCGAGCGGCCCGATCGCCATCACGAGCTGGATCGTCGAGCAGTTTGGGCTCGCGATGATGCGGTCGGCCGGGCCGATGTGCCGCATGTTGACTTCCGGCACGACGAGCGGGATGCCGTCCTGCATACGGAAGTGGCTCGACTTGTCGATCGCCACCACGCCAAGTTCCGCGGCGATCGGCGCGTACTTGGCCGACACCTCGTTCGGCGCCGCGAAGAAGGCGAAGTCCATGCCCTGGAAGCTTGCGGGGGAAATCGCCTCGACCGTGAGACGGCGGCCAAGCACCGTGAGTTCGTGCCCTGCCGAGCGGTCGCTGGCCACCAGGCGCAGTTCACCCACCGGCAACCCCTGCATGTGCTCGGCGAGAACGGAGGCGATCTGCTGACCCACGAGTCCGGCTGCTCCCACGATGACCACATTGGCGCTTTGCAAAGCGATCCTCCGTCCTGGTTATCGTCCGATCAACAGGGGCTGAAGTTGCCGATGCTCCAGTGCCGCGACGACCGTGTCCGGCACAAGGCTGAGATCGGCGGCCACCGAGTTCGGTTTGACCGTCGGATTATCCTGCTCCGGTGCCAGGATGCGCAAACCGCGTCGCAGTCGTATCGGGCGCTGCGACCGAGACCTTGGCGATCACCTTCACCCGCCCGTCGCCGCAGATCTCCACCCGGTCGACCAGCCCGCGCACCACCGCCTGCTGGTCGCCGAACGTCAGGCTCCCAAGGTCCTGCGCCACCGCGAACGTCTCCGCGAGCAGCTCGAGGCCCAAGGCGTCCGCCCGCGTGAACCGCAGCCTCGCCTGCACATCGCCGAGTTCTCCCGCGAGGGTCGCGACGCTTCGCTCCAGGTGTCTCTTCTCGGCGGCAAGGCGGGCCCGATCCCACTCTCCCGAGAGGAAGAGTTGCAGGAGTCGCTCCTGCTTGCGGCCGAGGGACGCAAGCTGCTCGGTCAGTTCCCTCTGCCTGGCTTCAAACTGCTGCACCGCCCTGCTGTCCGCGAGGCGACGGAGCAGTTGGCGCCTACCGGCCGGCGAGGTGGCAATGCGGGCCACTTGCGCTCGTACATCCGCGTCGACCTGCTCCGACCGATGCGCCGCACGACACAGGCGGCCGTCGGGCGACTGCCCGTCCCGGTGCTGGCGGACGTGCCTGTAGTAATGGTAGCGCAATAGCCGAGCTCCGACCCGTTTCGTTGCCGTGGTGGGCGAGAGGAGATGCCCGCAGTCGGCGCAGCGGACCATGCCCGCGACGAGCCCGGCCGTGCTCTCGAGCCTGGACTTCTTGTTCTCGGCGCCCCTTCTGTCCAGCAGCTCGTTGCACGTCTGCCAGAGGTCCCGTCCGACGATCGGCTCATGCGCCCCTTCGACGCGTATGGTCTCGCCACCGACCCGCATCGCCATGTCGCCCAGGTACACGGGGTTGCGCAACACACGAACGATGAACGCCTGGTCGACATGTCTCGTCGGAACGAGGTCCCGCATGAGGGCAGCCAGGCGCATGCTGCCCATCCGCTCTTGGCTGAAGAGCCGGAAGATCTGCTGAACGAGCTGCGCCTCCGCCGGATGAGGCTCAAGATGCTTTGTGCCGAGACTCCTGCGATAGCCGAAGGGAACGCGCCCAAGCCACTCCCCGCGCTTGGCCGCGCCCGCGCGGCCGCGAACCATCTGCCTGACGATCGTCTTGCGGCGCCGGCGGTCGATCAGGGCCATGATGTCGGCCGAGAACTCGTCGTCCTCGTTGTGGAAGTCCACCTCGCCCGACAGGGTGAAGAACCTCGCGCCCGAGTCCCGAAAGGCTTGCTTCAGGAGAGCCCAAGGGATCTCGTCCAGACGGCTCAGGCGATCTTGTTCCGTCACCAGCGCCGCATCCGCGTCGCCGCGCGCCAGAGCGTCGAGAAGGCGGTTCAGGCCAGGACGCTTGTCTTGGCTACCGCTCATGCGGTCCACAAAGACGCCAAAGATCTGCCAGCCCCGATCTTCGGCGTAGTGGCGCAACGATGCCTCCTGGTTGACCAACGAGTATCGTTGCAGGTCCTCATCCGTGGAGATTCGGCAGTACAGTGCCACCCGCATGTGCTACCCCTCCCCCGACGTCCTCAGGGTGATCGGCTGTGATCGGTGTACCGGATCCGGGCTGCAGTCCGGCACCCGGCGGGGCCGATGAGAACCTGGCGTGCCTGCACCGACCGGCCGTCGGGCAGGCTGTCGGGATCCATCCCTGCCATGAGCCGGCCACCGCCGTC
The DNA here is from genome assembly GCA_021847575.1 of Bacillota bacterium. Classification (GTDB taxonomy): domain Bacteria; phylum Bacillota; class Sulfobacillia; order JAJZYS01; family JAJYTV01; genus JAJZQO01. The sequence continues at coordinate 3,669 of JAJZQO010000082.1, forward strand.
CCCACCGGGGATCCTATGCCGCGTCGGGTCGGGACGCGGCACGTACACTCCTGTGGGCGACAGCCGCGCCGCCGTGCGACGGCGCACTTCGACGCACGTGCCCTGCCATGCCGCTTCTCCCGGGCAGGATCGCTCAGCCGCACCGGCAGAAGCTCGAGGCGTTGACAAGCCCCACGTTCCAGCGGAGAGTGGAACCTAGCGCACCCATGCGTCGCACCAACGAACAGGTCTTTGGAGTTGGGATCATGCGCCGACAGGAACTGCCGCTGCGGGCGAGTCGCGCAGCACTCATCGAAGCGGTACAGGGAGCACGCCCCGCTGACCTTATCATCCGCAACGCGAAGATCGTCAACGTCTACTCGGGGGAACTGCTGGACGGCAACATCGCCGTCGTGCAGGACAGGATCGCCTATGTGGGGCCGAAGGATCTGACGGGCGGCGGGGAAACGCAGATCATCGACGCGCAGGGCCAGTTTGTCGCGCCCGGCTTCATCGAACCTCACGCCCACCCGTGGGTTCTCTACAACCCCGTAAGCCTGACGCGAAAGGTCCTGCCCCTCGGGACGACGACGATGGTCCACGATGACCTCTACTTCTACCTCCACTTCGGCGCCAGAGGTGTGCGCCGGATGGTGGAGGATCTGCGCGCGTTGCCGGGACTGCACCTTTGGCTGGCCCGCATCGTCTCGCAGGCGGATTACGATGGGGAGCGGGATGACTTCGACACGCGCAAGATCGGCGCCCTGCTGGAGATGTGGGACGTGATCGGCACGGCGGAGCTGACGCGCTGGCCCATGCTGGTCGAGGCCGATCCCTTCGCCCTTGCTGCCATCGCGCAGGCCAAAGGGCACGGCAAGATCTCCGACGGGCACACGGCCGGCGCCTCGTACGACCGCCTGAACGCGATCGTCGCGGCTGGCATCAGCGCCTGCCACGAAGCCATCACTGTGCAGGAGGTCCTCGATCGCCTGCGGCTCGGCCTGTGGACGGCCTTGCGCCACAGCTCCCTGCGTCCCGACCTGCCGGAGCTGGTCAAGGCCGTCAGCGAGCGGCACGTCAGCTCGGGCCGCCTACTGCTGACCACCGACGGCCCCCACCCCGCGTGCGTCGAGGCGGATGGCTTCGTGGACGGGCTGCTGCGCATCGCCGTCCGGGCCGGCGTGCCTCCCATCCAGGCGCTGCAGCTCGCGACACTGAACCCGGCGACCTACCTCGGCCTCGACGAGGTTCTGGGCGGCATCGCGCCCGGGCGCAGAGCCGATCTGCTGCTCCTGCCAGACCTCGAGACATTCCGTCCGAGCCTCGTCATCGCGGGTGGCAACGTTGTGGCGGCACACGGCCAGCTCCTCGCGCCCACTCCGGAGATCGACTGGAACTCTTACCCCCGCAAGATGCCGATCACCGTGCACGCCCGGTCGGCTGGCGACCCCCGGCTGTTCCTCTACCGCGCATCGCCGGACGAGTCGGGGTTTGCGCAGGTACCGGTGATACGCTTCGACCTGGCGGTGATCACGTCGCGCCACGACCACCGGCTGCCGGTGCGCGACGGCGCCGTCGACATCTCCGAGGAGCCCGGGCTTGTCTACGCCGCTCTGCTGGACCGCGCCGGCCGCTGGATCTCGCACGCGATCATCGATCGGCTGATGGGCGGTGTCGAAGGCTTTGCGACAACCTACAACACCACAACACACATCCTCGCGGCGGGCAGAGACCCGGCAGCGATCGCCCTGGCGGTGGAGCGGGTGGTTTCGCTGGGCGGCGGCATCGTACTGATGGAGCATGGCAAACCGGTTCTCGAGACCCCCTTGCCGCTCGCCGGCATGATGACGGAGAGCCCGTTATTCGAGACCGCTCTGCGCCACCAGCAAGCTTTGCTGGATGCGGTGCGCCAGCGCGGCTATCCCTTCCACGACATCCTCTACTCCCTCCTCTTCCTGACCTGCGACTTCCTCCCCGGCCCGCGGCTCACATCGCGCGGCCTGATCGACGTCAAGACCCGTGCCGTCCTGCACCCCGCGGTGCCGCCCGACCTGCTCGGGGTGACCTGACCCGCCCTGATTCCCTAACGTGGCACCGTCAGGCCGCCAATGAAGCCCCTCGCAGCACCCCCCCTCGCAGTGGCAAGCCGCCTGCCGTCCCCCGTGGACGATATGCTGTGCGTCCCCCCTCGGCTGCGCGGCGCAGCCGCGCCGCAGCGCCATGGGCGATGCATGCGGAATAGCCGAGAAGGAGGCTTCGCTGTGCGCATCCACCGGGCGTTTTTCATCGTGCCGATCGGTTGCTTGACCGTTCTCGGATCCTTGGGATTCGGCCGTTTCAGCTATGCTCTGTTCCTTCCGGGCATGGAAAAGACGCTGGGCTGGAGCACAGCTGGCGCAGGGGTCGTGGCGAGCTTCGCTTTTGGCGGGTACCTCCTGGGCGCGGTGAGCGCAGGAGGTCTTGCCAGCCGCTTCGGCCCGCGACGGGTGATCTTCCCCTCGATGGTCCTGGTCGCGCTGGGTCTCGCTCTGACCGCCTTGAGCCAGGGCTATGCCCTGGCTCTGATTGGGCAGATTCTGACGGGACTCGGCACCGGGGGCGCGAATGTGCCCGTGATGGCGCTCGGGATGTCCTGGGTCGGCCGGCGCTGGCGCGCCCTCGCGTCCGGACTGCTCGTGGCGGGCTCAGGCATCGGGCTCGTGATCAGCGGCGCGCTGGTGCCGGCCCTGGCCGCGGCCTACGGCGGCGAGAGCTGGCGCTACGGCTGGGCGCTGCTCGCGCTGGGCAGCCTGCTTCTGGGCATCTTGGGCTACCTCGTCTTTCGGGACCGACCGGAGGATGTCGGCCTGCGGCCGCTCGGCGAAAGCGGCGGGAGCGGCACAGCCGAGCCCCTGCGCACCTTCTCCCGGCGTCTCGTCTGGCACCTGGGCGTCATCTACTTCATGTTCGGTCTCTCGTATGTAGCCTTCACCACCTTCTTCGGCGCCTACCTGACCGCCGACCGCGGCTTCTCGCTCGCCGCGGCAGGCAGCCTGTGGTCTTGGGTGGGCATCGGAACACTGCCCAGCGGCATCATCTGGGGCTTCGTCGCCGATCGCATCGGACACCGCCGCGGGCTCGCGCTCGTCTACATCCTGCAGGGGGGCTTCCTGCTGCTCTTCGGTCTCGCCCTGACCCGCCTGGACATCGTCTGGTCCGCCCTTGCGTACTCGTTGATGCTCTGGTCCGTGCCGGCAATCATGGCCGCGATGGTGCTCGACTACTTCGGTCGGTCGCTGGCTGCGGCGGCACTCGGAATCCTGACGCTCTTCTTCGGCGTCGGGCAGTTGCTTGCGCCTGTCCTGAGCGGCCTGCTCGCGCAGTCCACAGGGTCCTTCGGTCCCGTGTTCGCGCTGTTGGCGCTTGGCCCGACCGCAGGGGCGCTGCTGGCCCTGCTCCTTCCGCGCGACGAAAGGCAGCCCGCCACGCTGTCCGTCAACTGACCGAGGATACCGTCAAACGTGCGGCAGCGTGTGCCGCAGTCTGGTGACGTACCGTTCTGCCCCGCTTGCGATCGTTCCCCGGCTCCGGGCGCGCTCCCGTCCCTCGTCTGCGATCGCTGGCTCGACAGGCGCCTGCGAGACGCCTCAGCACACCAGCCGTGTGCTGCCATTCATCTCGCCGACCCCCTCGCATGTGGCAATGGCCCTGCGCGTCACGCCGAGCGCAGCCCACGCGTCGCGACCTCAGGACCGGCCTCTTTTCTTGGGACTAGCCCTCCCCCAAGGCCCTGCGCAATTCGTCAGCGATGTCGGAGAGCGGGCGGACGCGGCTCGCCCAGTCGCGGATCGCCCGATGCACGGCGTCTTTGTCACGATCCAGGAGGCGCGCCAGGAGTTGCGGCATCTCGAGCCGGATGCGCGCTTCGTCGAGGATTACCTGGAAGGCCCGGTCACGCTCGAGATCGCGAAGGTCGGGCAGGTCGGAACTCGACAAGGGATGCCGCCCCCTTCCATCCCTAGAAAGCTATGCCCCGAGGCGCGTCGACGCGGCATGTCCTCTGCCTGCTTGCGTGCTGCGCAGCCTCTCGCACGGCCGAGCCACGGCTTGCAGCGCGAGCGCGGCAAGCCGTGGTCCCGGCCTTCTCCCCGCCGGAGACGTTTCAGCGGGAGTGTTGCGCCGCTTCTGCGGCGAGGGTCTCGGCCTAGGGCATACTGGCCAGCCGGGCATGGGCCTTGGGCCAGCCCGTCGTCTCGCGGAAGCCGGGATGGAAGCCTGGCGCGATCACGTGCAGGGCCAGGCCTCGGCATGCTCGGCCGGATGACACTGCCGCGGGCACGAAGTCGTTTCCATCTTGATGAACTCTTGATCAATTCTTGCCCGATCGCTGCCTGTGCCGCGAACCTTATCCGCATGTTCGCGTCCTAGACTTTGTGTCGAAGGGTGGTGGCGGACGATGATGTGGGGTTATTGGGGCGGTCCGTGGAGCTGGGTGGGACCGCTGATGATGATTATGTTCTGGGTTCTCGTGATTGGGGGCATCGCGTTTATCCTCAGGGCGTGGTGGCAACCTCCTTCCCGCTCCGCGCAGGGATCTGACGCCGCGCTCGACATCCTGCGCGAGCGCTACGCCCGCGGCGAGCTGAGCCGCGAGCAGTTCGAGGAGATGCGGCGCGACCTCGGCTCCAAGTAGCCGGAAGGGAGACCGTTCCCATGCGCTTCGGCAAGGGACTTGTTGCAGGGGGCGCTGTGGTCGTAGGTGCTCTTGGACTGCTTTTCGGGTCCGGCGTCGCCTCCGGTGCCACCGGCAGCTACGCTCCGTACGGCATGATGTCGGGGTTCTACGGCAGATCAGCCGCCACCACCGGTGGGCTCTGGGGCATGATGGGCCGCCTGTTCGGACTGGGACCGAACCACCAAAGCGGCAGCACGTACTACGGCATGATGGGTGGCTACGCCGCTCCTGGCACAGCGAGCCAGGGGTCAGTCCCGTACTACGGCATGATGGGCGGGTACGCCGCAGGCGCCGGATCTTCGACGAACGCCGCCACTGGGACTGTGGGCGTCGCCGCGGCGCAACGCTTGGCCAAGCAGCTTCCGTCGGGCGCCACCATAGACCGCGCTCGCAACACGATTGCGTTCCGCAGCCAGGATGTGAAGTTGGCGGCAGTCGCCGCCCCAGCGGGCGGACCCGAGCTCAGTTTCGAAGTCGCGGGACTCATCAACCCGACCATCGTCGTGCCACACGGCGCCAACGTGTCGGTACAGGTGCTCAACGACGACACCGCCGCACCGCACGACTTCGTGGTGTCAAGAGCGGTGGACGGCGCCCCGGCCTTCGCTGGCGCGGCAAGCCCTGAACTCGGCACCGCGAGTTCGCAAAGCGTGCCGTCTTCGCTAATGCGCTTCACCGCCACGACCGCGGGAAGTTTCATCTATGACTGCAGCGTCCCTGGGCATGCCCAGGGTGGAATGCAAGGCAGGTTCATCGTGAGCCGGTAGCGCCTTTTGCGCATTCCCTGATCGGCTTCGTGCGACTGAAGTCGCTGAAGGGCCCGCGTTCGGCATTGGAGGACAAGCAGGCGTGGACAAGAGGAACCCAAGCCGCAAGGATGACCGGTTCGGGCTAATAGCCTTCATCACGGTCGGCGTCATTGTCATCCTGGTTCTCGGCGCAGGCATCTGGCAAGGACTTCGGCCCCTGATCGCTCAGCCCGCCGCAGGCGCCAAACAGGTTCAGATCTCGATGTCCGGGTTCGCCCCCAACGTGATCAGACTCAGGGCTGGCAGCCCGACGCGCATCGCGCTCGTCGACCTTGACGACTCGAACCACATCGACGGCGGCGGCTGGCACAACTTCAAGGTGCCCTATTTCCACATCACCGAGAAGGTTGCCCCTCTCTCGACCAAGTACTTCACGCTGGACATCAAGAAGCCCGGCATCTATCGCTTCTACTGCGATATCTGTTGCGGCGGGTCGGCCGACCCGTCCATGAACGGCCTGCTGGTCGTGAAGGCGTGATGGAGCGTTCCCGCCGTTCGCCGCTGTGGCTTCTGCCTCTGGCGCTGCTCGCCGCAGTGGCGGGCCTCCTGCTTTCTGGCGGATCGCTCACCCAGGCCCTCACCGTGCAGGGGACCAATCCTCTGCTCCTGATCCTGCTGGTCATGGCGGCAGGGCTGCTGGATGGCCTCAATCCGTGCGCCTTTTCCACCTTGCTCTTCTACGTCGGCACTGTACTAGGTCTCGTCGAGCGTGCGGCCAGCGCGCCGCGGCCGCTCGGGGTGCGGCGCACCCTTCTGGGATTCATCGTTCCATACATTGGCATGCTGTTTCTCGTGTACTTCGCCTTCGGCGCGGGGCTGACGCTACTCGGCCACGCCGTGCCACCCGGCATTTCGACGCTCGTGATCAAGGTGATGGGTGCGGGGCTGGCCATCTGGGGCCTGCTGATCCTGGCGGAAGCGTTCCTGCCTGGTCGCCGTCTTACCCCATCCATGCCCCAGGCCATGGCCCGCATTCTGCACGGGTTCGCCAAGACCGCCACCGTCTCGGCGGGCGTCGCATCCGGCGGGCTTGTGGGCCTTTGCGCGATTCCGTGCAGCGGGGCCGTGTACCTTGCTGTCCTCGCGGTGGTCGCACGTCTGAACAGGCCCGCGGGCCTCGGCCTGCTGTTCCTGTACAATGTCTTCTACCTCACACCGATTGTCATCGTCGCTGTCGTCGCCACAAGACGCAGCTTGCTGCAGGCCGTCGGCCGGCTCTTCATCCGCGTCCGCCAGCCGCTGCACTGGATGGCCGGCGTGCTCGTCCTAGGCCTTGGTCTCCTCATCGCCGTCCGCTAATGC
>JAJZQO010000083.1 GCA_021847575.1 Bacillota bacterium
GCCCGGTGTCGCGGCAGGCAGCGAAAAACGTCCGCAGAGCCCCTGCGCCTCGATGAACGCGAAACCCCGCGCCAGAGCCTCGACGTTCTGCGCGACGACCAGGTCGCCCTTGCGTCCGAACTTTTCCGCGGCATAGGCCTGAAACGCGTCGAGCGGCAGACCGAAGAAGGCCGCGGACGCGCCGACGGCCACCATGTTGCGCACGACCGGCGCGCCGATTTCGCGCGCGATCTGCGTCAAGGGCATCTCGACGAGCCTGGCCGTGGAACCCTCCGGCAGAGTCGGCTTCAACTGGCTGTCCGCGAGGAGCGGCGCTCCCGCCTCGAGCAGGCCGCAGTTGCGGTCGATCGTCTCCTGCGTCAAGGCGACGAGCACCTGCACCTTGTCCTGCGGCGCCAGCACCGGCTGTGGCGCGATGCGCACGGTGAAGTTGGTGTGGCCGCCCTTGATGCGCGACGAAAAGTGCCTGTAGCCATAGATGTAGTAGCCGAGCCGGCTCAGAACCCTGCCGAACACATCGCCAGTCGCATCGATGCCTTCTCCCTGGTCGCCGCCAATCATCCATGCGAGCGATGCCTGCAAGCCGCAGCCCCCCCTAGATACGCCACCAGAGTACTCGATTCCGTTCTATAATAAAAGTGAACATGCCCCATTCCCAGCATGTCTTTGACGCATGACGGAGGCTACAGCGATGCTCTTGCGCCAGTTGCAGACATTCGCCTCCATCTTCGAGCTCGGGAGCATGACGGCCGCCGCCGAGCATCTCCACCTGTCCCAGCCCGCCGTGTCGCGACAGCTCAAGGCGCTCGAACGCGAACTCGGCGCGGAGCTCTGCCAGCGCCGCGGCCACAGCGTCCTGCCCACGCCGGCCGGAGAGGTGGCGTACGCCTACGCGCAGCGCGCCATCGCCCTGCAGCGCGACCTCCACCAGCAGGTCGCGACACTGGCCGCGCCCGAGACCTGGGATCTCACGCTGAGCTGCGTCGACACGGTCGCCGTCCACACGCTGCCCGACCTCCTGCAGGACTTCCTGCGCCTGCACCCCGGCGCGCAGGTGCACGTGCACACCGTCGCGACGCGCACCGCCGTCGGCGAAGTCCTGCAGCGCGAGGCCGACCTCGCCCTGACGACGACGCCCGTGACGCATCCGCGCCTGGAATGTCTGCCGCTCTTCGACGATCCCGTCGTGCTCGTGGCGACTCCGGAGTTCCTGACCCGATTCCCGGCGCCCCGCACCATCCAGGACCTGCAGGACCAGCCGTTCATCGCGTTCCAGTCCGGCACGCACCTGCGGGCCCTCGTCGACGCGACGCTGGCGCAGCATGGCATCCGGCCGCGCATCATGCTCGAGTACCACGGGCACGAGGGCGTGCGCGAGGTGATCCTGCGCGGCCTCGGCATCGCCTTCGTGCCGCTCTCGGCCGCAAGGGCGGACATCGCGTCGGGCCGCCTCGCGCGGCTCGAGCCGGAGGGCCTGCCCGCACTGAGCCGCCAGTCCTGCCTCGTGCTGCCGCGCGGCGCCGCCCTGAAGCCGGCGGCCAAGGCCTTCATCGAAGTTTCCAGGGCCCACTTCGCCTCCGAGGGAGGAACGCCCGGCTCGTGATGCGAAGACCCTGATCCGACCGTGTGGTCAGGAGGCTGAAGGTTTGAACGTCGTTGTGGTCCTGGCCGTTTTCGCGGCCTCGGGCGTCGAGTTCGTCGAAGCCTTGACGATCTTCCTCGCCGCGCGTTCCGTGGGCGGCTGGCGCCCCGCGATCTGGGGCACGGTGGTCGCGCTGGTTGCCCTGGCGGCCCTGGTTGCGGCCTTCGGCTACGCCCTGCTGGCGCTGTTCCCGATCGGCTTCTTCCGGGCGCTTGTCGGACTCATCCTGCTCCTCTTCGGGCTCAAGTGGCTGCGCAAGGCGGTCCTGCGCAGCAGCGGCCGCAAGGCGATGCACGACGAGGCGCTGATCTACGAGCGCGAGCTCCAGCAGCTGCGGGCGGCCCCCGCACAGAACACGGACTCGCTCGCCTTCGCCACCGCCTTCAACGGCGTGCTGCTCGAGGGCGTCGAGGTGATCTTCATCGTCCTCACCCTGGGCGCGAACGCGGGTCTTCTGCCGTCGGCCATCCTCGGCGCGGCCATCGCCTTCGTGGTGGTGGCGGTCGCGGGCATCGCCCTGCGCACACCCTTGAGCCGCGTCCCCGAGAACGCGCTCAAGTGGATCGTGGGCACCATGCTTTCCGCGTTCGGCACCTTCTGGGCCGGCGAGGGAATCGGTGTCCACTGGTGGCAGCAGGACGTCTCGATCGTCGTGCTGATCGTGCTCTATGCCATATTCAGCCTCGCTCTGCGCCGCTGGCTCGAGCCCGGGCGCCAGGCGCAGGCCGCCTAGGAGGGACGCGGGATGCGCAAGGTTTGGGAAGTGATCCTGGATCTCGTCTACGAGGACGGGTTCCAGTTCTTCGGACCGATCGTCGGTCTGGTCATCGTCGGTCTCATCGCGGGCGTGACGCGCACGCCGTGGCTCGGCGTCCTGCTCTTCGCCCTGATCGCCCTCTCGCTATACCTCAGCCTGCGCCGCGAACTGAAGCAGCGCTAGGCGTCGGCCCGCAAGGCCGGCTCGCCCGCGGCCCGCGGCTCGCCGTTGCGCAGGGCGAGAACGACGCCCGCCATGATCAGCAGGGCACCCGGCCAGAGCCAGGGCGACAGCCGCTCGCCCAGCGCCAGCACGCCCAGGACGGTGCCGACGATCGGCTGGACAAAGAGAAACAGGCTCGCGGTCGCGGCGGGCATCTGCGTGAAGCCGTAGTTCCAGAGGTACATCGCGATCGCGGTCGACACGAAGCCGATGTAGGCGATGCCCAGGTAAAGCCCTACGCCGTAGTGGCTCCACGGCAGGCTGAGGATTGCGCCGCTGGCCGGTATGAGAGCCAGGAAGCCGAACGACGTCGTCGTGACGGTGATGAACCACAGCCCCTGACGGCGTCCGAGACGCCGGTTGAGCACGGTGTAGACCGCCCAAGTGACCGCCGCGAGCACCAGCATCAGCACGCCGCGCGGCGTCGCGCCACCGCCTGCCCCGGGCGCCATCACCACGACCGCGCCGCCCAGCGCGAGCGCGATCGCCCAGATCTGGGCCCCACGCAGCCGCTCGCCCAGCACCGGCAGGGCGAGCAGGGCGATGAAGGCCGGCGAGGACGACGTCACCAGCGAGGCGACGTGCGCGGACGACCAGAACGTGCCGTAGAACTGCGCCACAAGGGAGAGGGCGAAGCCGAGGGTGCCGCTGACCAGGGCAACGGCGTAGTCGCCGAGGGTCGGCCTGAGCGCCAGCGGGCGGTAGAACGGCAACAGGGCCAGAATGGTCAGGCCGAGCCTGATCTCGACAAGCGGCACAGGCGGAATCTCCCGAAGCACGACCCTGCTGACGACGTACACGCCGCCCCAGATCGCGGTAGCAAGGACCAGGGCCACGACACCGCGCCATCTCGCCACTCGTGTTCTGCCCCCAGAGATGGATGCGTTCAGCCGATCAGGCGTGGCAGCTCCTGCGCGAGCCTTTCCGGATCCCCGACGAGCAGCAGGATGTCACCCGACTCGATGATCGTATCGCCACCGATGCCCGAAAGGAAGCGCCCCTCGCGCTTGACCGCCGCAACGGTGCCGCTGAAGCCGGACGCCGACACCTGGGCGATCGATCGCCCGGCGGCGGGCGAGCCGGCGGCGACCCGGATCTCCTCGACGGAGCCGTCCTCGAGCAGTTCCACCACCGTCGGCCTGGACAGGAAGGCCGCAAGGTTCCTGCCGGCCGAGATCTCCGGCAGGACGACGCGCGACGCTCCCGCCCGCTGCAGGAGTTCTGCCGCGCGCAGCTCCGCCGCCCTGGCCGCGATCGGCAGCCCTGGCCGCAGGTCCCTGGCCAGGCTGACGACGTAGAGGTTGGCCGCGTCGTCGGGCAGGGCCGCGATCAGACCCCCCGCCCGCGCGAGGCCTGCCCGCTCGAGAACGGCGCGGTCTGTGGCGTCTCCGTGCAGGCAAGGGATCTCCTCCGCCTCGAGTTCCTCGACGAGGCTCTCCTCGCGTTCGATCACGAGCACCCGCAGCCTGGCCACCTTGAGTTCGCGCGCGGCGCGACGCCCCACCCGCCCGCCGCCGGCCACGATCACGTGCTCTTGCAAGCGCTGCAGCATCCTTTCCCGGCGCAAAGTCTCGAAGTAGTCCGCCCAGCCGAAGCCGGTCAGGCTGGCGATCGCCGCGACGCCGATGACGATGCCGGAGAGCACCGTGACCGACACCCACAGCTCCTGGGCCCCGCCGTGCACCCTGAGGCCTGTGTCGCCCAGCGTCGTCATCGTGACGATGCTGAGGTAGAGGGCCTGGCCGAAGGAGACCTGGAAGGCCGCGACCCCGCTCAGGCCCAGGACGAGGAGGAGACCCGCGAGGATCCAGGCCGCGCGCAGCACCGTGGCGCGTGCGGCGCGCGTCGTCCTGTCGGGGCCGTGTCCCCTCATCCGCCGCCCACCCCTTCTCCCTGCTTGCCGCTGTCGAAAATGCCGTTTGAAGGCACTGCCCGCTCAGGCGGACCCGAACAGGCCGCCGGATGGCGTGCCGTCACCGCGGATGCCCAGCAGTTCCTGCATCGCGAGGGCGCCGCGCATCGCGAAGTCGCCGTGGTTGTTGTTGAAGAGGACGTGGACCTCCCGCGCTGACTCGTGCAGCACCTCCGCGGTGCGCCGCAGCGCGAGCAGCTCCTCCTGGCTGTAGAGGTAGTAGAAGCGGTCCTGCGACGAGGTGCCGTGCACGTACCACGTCTCGGCGTTGCGCCCGTGCAGGCGGAGGATGGCCACCTCGTCGGTGACGACGGGAACGAGCGGCACCGATCCCTGCCCCACCTGCGGTTCGTCGGCCACGACGTGGGCGGCGCCGATCTCGCGCAGCAGGGCGGTGAGTTCCTCCCCGCCGTCCTGGTACCAGGAGCGGTTGCGCATCTCGACCGACACGTGGAAATCCCCGAGTTCCTCGCGCAGGACGCGCAGGGCCCGCGTCGCGTCGCTGCCGCGGCGCAGCCAGGGCGGAAACTGCAGCAGCACGTAGCCCATGCGGCCGCTTGCGGCGAACTTCAGGAAGCGCTCCTTGAATTCCCGGCAGGCCGCGACCTGCTCCGCGAGCGCGATGCCCCGCACGTGGCCCGTCATGCGCCGCTCGGCCTTGATGTCCAAGGTGAAGCCCTCCCCCGTCGCCTCCACCCAGCGGTCCAGGGTGGAGGCGCGCGGCAGGCCGTAGAAGGTCGAATCCACCTCGACGAGATCGAAGCGCCTCGCGTAGTAGGCGAGGCGCTCCGCCGGCGGCAGGGTCGGCGGGTAGAAGCCCTCATGGTCGGTGAAGGCGCAGGTGCCGACCCTGATCGCCATCAGGATCCCTGCTGGAACGTGACGGAGGTGCCTGCGGGCAGCACCTCGACCCATGTCTGGCCCTGCGCGAACGGGGCCTGCTTGCCGCCCTTCAGGTAGAAGCGGAAGCCGCCCGGGCCAAACGTCCAGGTGATGGCCTGGCGCACGCCGGCCGACATGATGTAGCCGCTGCCGCCGTTCGCGAGGTCGAAGTTGACGGCGCCGGGCGTGTACGGGTCGTGGTCGGAGAACATCGGCGCCCAGATGATCGCGACGTTCTCGGCCCGCACCGGATTGCCCGCCTGAGTCAGGACGTTCTGGCCGTTGATCTGGCGCTGGTAGATGCCGTTGCCCTGGTAGGCCCAGCCGACGGCGTAGGCTCCTGGCGTATAGTCGATGAGCGTGCTGCGCGTGGCCTGCCCCTTCAGCTTGCCGGACGCGAAGGCCGGGATGCCGGCGGGCACGTACTTGTCCTGCTTGATGCCCTGCTCGAGCAGGTTTGTCGAGGTGTAGAGGTTGTGTGGCGGCTGGCGGTCGGTCGAGCGCCAGAACCACTGCTCGGACCCGTAGATCTGGTCGAGGTTCTTGATGCCCAGCGGACCGATCGCCTTGAGCGCGTCCACGTTGCCGCCGGCGTGCGCGAGGGGCCAGCCGTAGGCCGCCGCGACATTGTCGAAGTAGATGCGCGTCGAGCGCACGGGACCGATCTTGGCCGCGTCCTGCGTCCAGTAGACGGCGAGGTAGCGCGTGATGCCGCCCTCCGCCATGAACTCGAAGACGAGCGACGCCCGGCTCAGCCCGGACTGCGGCCACGCCCCCTCCTGGTTGTCGATCGAGACCGCCACGGCGGAATAGAGCGTGTGCGCCTGTGTGGCATGCTGCTTCTTGGCGGCATGCGCCTGGTGCGAGCCGTGGGACTGGGGAGGCGCTCCGCAGCCGGCCAGGGCCAGCATCACCGTCAGCGCCAGGGGCCACCTCTTGCGCAAGAACCGCACCTCCGCCGGGATGTCGGGTCATATCTGAAGAACGTGCCACGAGGGCCTTGGGTTTCCCCGCGAGACACGGGACCAGTTTACCGTGAATGCGGCGAGGAGCATAGCGAGGGGCGGGCCCGGCGAACCGGGACCGCCCGCTCGGCGTCTCTCACTCGTGCAGGTTGCGGATCAGCTCCACGGTCTCGGGGTTCGAAAGCGTCGTCACGTCGCCGACATCGCCGCTGTTGTTGGAGATCGCCGCCAGGATGCGGCGCATGATCTTGCCGCTGCGCGTCTTGGGCAGGTCGGGCACGATGTAGACGCCCCGCGGCCGCGCGATCGGACCGATCTCCTTGGCGATCGCCTCCGAGATGCGCTTGCGCAGCGCCTCGGTCGGCTCGACGCCGGGCCGCAGCGAGACGTAGATCTCCGGCATGATGCCCTTGATCTGGTCCTTGGCCGCCACCACGGCGGCCTCCGCCACCTCCGGCACGGTCAGTGCGGCAGACTCGAGTTCCTTGGTGCCGAGGCGGTGTCCCGCCACGTTGATCACGTCGTCGATGCGGCCCAGGATGCGGTAGTAGCCGTCGGGGGCCTGCATCGCGCCGTCGCCGGCCATGTAGGGCCAGTCGCGCCAGTCCTTGCTGTCCGGCTTCTTGTTGTACTTCTGGAAGTAGGTGCGCACGAAGCGGTCCGGGTCCTTCCAGATGGTCTGGAACATGCCCGGCCAGGGGTGGCGGATGCAGATGTTGCCGGCCTTGTTCGACCCGGGCGGAATCTCCTTGCCATCCTCGTCGAAGATGACCGGATGGATGCCCGGCAGGGCCGGCCCGGCGCTGCCCGGCTTCATCGGGTCGATGGCCGGCACCGTGGTGCAGAGGAAACCGCCCGTCTCGGTCTGCCACCAGGTGTCGACGATCGCGGCCTCGCCCTTGCCCACGTTCTCGTAGTACCACTTCCACACGTCCGGCTCGATCGGCTCGCCGACGGTGGTCATGTGCTTGAAGTGGTAGTCGTACTTCTCGGGGTCGCCGCCGCCCGCCTTGCGCAGCGCGCGGATCGACGTCGGCGACGTGTGGAAGATGTTCACGCCGAGTTCCTCGGCGACGCGCCACGGCCGTCCGGCGTCCGGATAGGTGGGAGTCCCCTCGTAGATCACGGTCGACGCCGCGAGGGCGAGCGGCCCGTAGACGATGTAGGAGTGGCCGGTGATCCAGCCGATGTCGGCCATGCACCAGTAGACGTCCTCGGGGTGGATGTCCTGGATCATCTTCGACGTCCAGGCCGCATAGGCAAGATAGCCGCCGGTGCCGTGCTGGGCGCCCTTCGGCCTGCCCGTCGAACCGCTGGTGTACATGAGGAAGAGCGGCTCCTCGGCGTTCATCGACTCGGGCTCGATCCTCTGCCCGCGGTAGCGGGGCAGAAGGTCCTCCACCATGAAGTCGCGTCCCTCGACCATGGGAGTCGGCGAGGAGTAGCGTCCAGCGTAGCGCTGCCACACGAGGATCTTCTTCAGCGTGTGGCCCATGGCCTGAGCCTCCTGGAAGGCGATGTCCGCCTTCTCCTTGTGGTCCAGGAGGGCGCCGTTGCGGTAATAGCTGTCCATCGTGATCAGCACGTCGCTCTCCGAGTCGACGATGCGCTCGGCGCACGCCTTGCCGCTGAAGCCGGCGAAAACGACCGAGTGGATGGCGCCGAGCCGCGCGCAGGCGAGCATCGCGATGGGAAGCTCCGCCACCATCGGCATATGGATGGTAACGCGGTCGCCGCGCTTCACCCCGGCGAAGTCGCGGAGCAGAGCCGCGAACTCGTTCACGCGGACCCAGAGTTCGCGGTAGGTGACGTGCTCGATGCGCTCATTCTCGGGCTCGGGCACGAAGTGTATGGCAGTCTTGTTGCTGTACTTCGCCAGGTTGCGGTCGACGCAGTTGTAGCTCGCGTTGAGCTTGCCGCCGACGAACCAGCGGTAGAAGGGAGGGTTTGAACTGTCGAGCGTCTTCTCCCAATACTTGTCCCAAGACAGGAGTTCGGCAAACTCCTTGAAATACTCGGGAAAGTTGTCAAGGCTGTAGCGCTCGCGGATATGCGGATCGGTGAGATTCGCCTGAGCGACGAATGTCATCGGAGGATGGAAGTAGGACTCTTCTCCCCAGTGGACCGCAATTTCGGCCTCGCTGATGCCGCTCTCCTGGCTCAATCGGAGACCTCCTTCGTTACGTGACGGTGGACCACTGCCTTCTGGTGCGTCCTTTGGCGGCGCAGCCGGCCCATGCGGACCGGGAGCGGGCCCAAGACGGCACCAAGCCCAGGGGTGACCAATGCCGCGAGGTGAAGACGCTGCGCTGTCGCCCTCTCACCTTCCTTCGCTAGCCACATTCATTCTCCCTATTCACCCGACTTCCTCTTTACACCACATCGCGTCTACGGCATGCGCGGACCCGGGAAACCCCGGGACGGACCGCCCGCCCCTGGGGCCTCGCCGGCATCTGCGCCCAGATCGCAGGGAAAGGACGTAGGGACATGAAGTGGGTCTCTCTGCCAGGCCATCTGCCCCGGAGGCCGCTGCCTTCTCTTGCGCCAGGGCCGTCCGATCGGCAGGTGGAACTCGACATCGTGCTGCGGCATGCCGGCCAGGACCTCTCCGGCGGGGCGGTGGCCGCCCTGCTGCGCCACTGCGTCGCAAGCGGCCTGCGGCCGCCCGGCCTCGATCGCGAGGCGGGCGTCCTCGAGACGGCGGGCAGCGTGGCTGCGGTCGAGAGCGCCTTCGGCCTGCGCCTGATGGCGGACGAGGCAGGCGGCCTCTGGCCCGATCGCGAGCCCAGCCTGCCGCGCTCGTTCGCTGCCGCCGTCGCTGCCATCGTGGGCCTCGGCTGGGAGCGACCGCGCCCAGGCGGGCCTCGCCATCCGCGGCTCGGTCAGGCCGCGCAAGGAGGTCTGCGGCCAGCCGAGATCGCCCAGGCCTATGGCTACGACAACCTGCCTGCCGCGGCCGCCGGTCGGCGCGCGGTGCTGCTCGAGTTCTCCTCGGGCTTCCGCCAGGCGGACCTCGACCTCTTCTGCCATGAGATGGGCCTGCCGCGGCTGGTGCCGAGCGTGCTGCGCGTGGACAGAGGACACGTCGGGCCTGGCGACCAGCCGCAGGACCTCGAGGCGACCCTCGACCTCGAATGGCTCTGGGCAGCCGCCCAGGGTGGCGAAGTCTACTTCATCGAGTCGCCGACGGGCACATCGGACGCCTCGTTCGCCGTGCACATGGTGGACGCGCTGCGCCAGGCCCTGGCGCTGCACCCCGACGTCGTGTCGGTCAGCTACGGCGACGGCGAGCTCCTCTTGCCGCCCGCGGTGCTGCAGGCGACAGACCTCCTGCTCGAGCGCCTGGCGGCGGCAGGCGCCGACACCTTCATCGCCTCGGGCGACCAGGGCGCGGCGGGCGTCGCGGCTCCAGGCGGCAGCGCTGTAGAGCAGGTCGACTACCCAGCCTGCTGCCCGCACGCCATCGCCGTCGGCGGCACGCATCTGGTCCTGGGACCCGCAGGGCTGCAGGAGACCGGCTGGACCGACACCGACCACAACGGCGCCAGCGGCGGCGGCTTCAGCACCGTGTTCGCGGCGCTGCCGGCGCAGAGGCCCTTTCTGCCGCAGGGCGAGCAGGGGCGCGGCGTCCCCGACATCGCGCTGGACGCCGATCCCCTGACAGGCTACGAGGTTGTCTTCGGCGCCGAGC
>JAJZQO010000084.1 GCA_021847575.1 Bacillota bacterium
CCGCCCGGCGGCATCTCGTCGCTGGTGGGCTGGGGGGAGGACGGGGTCGCCGCCTCGACGATGCTGGGCCTCTGGGTGAGCCACGATGGCGGCGTCAGTTGGCGTCCCGCATCGCCGCAGGAGATCACGTCGCCAGGCACGTTCAGTGTGGTTGCACCAGCGCCGGGCGGCGGCGCCTTGGCCGGCGGCAACTCCTTTCTTGTGCGCATCTTCCCGGCATCCCGCCCGATCGCCGAGCTCTGGCCGCAGCCGCTGCCCACATGGCAGATCGACATGGTCTCGCAGCACACCGGTTTCGCCGTTCAGCTGCAGCCGGTCTTGAGGCCCCTGCGCACATCCGACGGCGGACGCACATGGCGGCCGTTGACATCGCCGAGGCTGCCGAAGTCCACGGCAGCGCCCCTGACCCTTTCCTTCGCGGACGCGAGCCACGGCTGGGCCGTCAACCCGTATCTCGGGCCGGGCGCAGGGCAGGGCGAGATCTACGTGACAGCGGATGGCGGCAAGGGCTGGCGGACGGTGCCGCGGCGCGATCTGACAGGCGCTCAGCTTCTCAGCCGCGCGCAGGGCCTGATCGTGACGTCGGACGCCGGCGTGCCGAAGCTGCAGGTGACCTCGGATGGAGGTCGCGTGTATCAGGATCGCAGATTGCCACGCGGGTTCCCCGCCTCCGGCAAGGTTTCGTTCGCGTCATGGGACATCGGCTTCGCCGCTGGGCAGACGCGCCTCTGGCGCACCGCGGACGGCGGGCGGAGATGGAAACGCGTCGCACTGCCCGAGAGTCTCGGCGATCGGGGAAACACCATCCAGATCACAGCCGACAGGAGCGGCGACCTCTGGCTGATCCTGCAGATCGGAGGCCACTCATGTATCGATCTCCTGGCGCGCAACGGTAACTGGCGAGTGAACCGTTTGCCGGCAGCCGTTGCGATGAATCTCTTTCCGCAGTCGCTCGACGCCATATCCGGCAGGGAGGCCTGGCTTCTCACGCAGGCTGGTGTCTTCCGCACGCGAGACGGTGGGAAAACGTGGCGCAACATCACGTGGCCCGCGGTGCCGTAGTGGGGACCATCCGCGATCAGGAGACGCTTTGGCCGTAGCTGCGGGCGATCTCCGCCCAGATCTCCGCGACCGGCCCGACGAAGGGTGTGTCGCTGCGGCGGCATATCGTCGTGATCCGCTCGGGCAAGGCGACATCGGTGACCTCCAGGCGGCAGAGCCTGCCCTCCGCGATGTCGGACTGTACGCTCGAGTACGGGAGAAAGGCGAGGCCAAGTCCAGCGAGGGCCATCGAGCGCACGGCGTCCAGGGAGTCCAGCTCCATGGCGCGGTGGATCGGCCCTGCGACCTGCTCGGCCGCGCCGTAGACCTGCGTCCAGAAGTCGCTTTCGCGGTAGTACGTGAGGAGCGATGTGCCGTGCAGGTCGCCCGCCCGCACAGGGGCCTTGCGGCGGGCGAGAGGGTGGTCGGGCGGCGCGACGAGGCACACCGGCTCGCGCAGCAGCACCTCGGACGTCAACTCGCCCTGGCGCACCTCGAGACGCACCAGGGCGACGTCGACCTGCCGCGCGGTGAGCAGGGCCAGCACCTCGAGCGAGCGGCCCGTGCGCACGCGCACATCCACGTCGGGATGGCCGACGATGTAGCCGCGCAGGAGCTGCGGCAGGATATGCGTTGCGGCGGTCGTCGCGCAGCCGAGCGCAAGCGACCCGCTGCGTCCGAGCAGGTACTGGGCGATCGCGCGGCGGCCCTGGTCGATGCTTTCGAGGCCGGCGCGCGCGTAGCCGAGAAAGAGCGAGCCAGCCGGCGTAAGATGGACGCCGCGGCCCGTCCTGGTAAAAAGCTGTGTGCCGGTCTCCCGCTCGAGGGCGGCCATGCGATGGCTGACGCTGGGCTGCGCCAGGAAGAGGAGCTGCGCCGCGCGGCTGAAGCTGCCGCTTTCGGCGACCGCGCGGAAGATGCGGAGATCGGTGAGGTCCAGGGTTATCCCTGCCTTCGCGGATTGCGCGCGTCGCTCGCTTCGGCCCCGTGGGCCCCAACTCCTTCCCGTGGTCGGGCAGGAGCCCGGGCCGCGCAAGGCTAACCATTGGCTAGGATCGCTTCAGGAGGCGCAGAGGTTGCACATCGTGCTCGTCCACCCGGAGATCCACCAGAATACCGGCAACATCGCGCGCACCACGGTCGCCATCGGGGCGGAGCTTCATCTTGTCAAGCCGCTCGGCTTCTCGCTCGAGGACCGCTATCTGCGCCGGGCTGGCCTGGACTACTGGCCGCAGGTGCGCCTGCACGTCCACGAGACGCTCGCCGAGGTGCTGGGGGGCGCGGATGAGTACTGGCTCTTCTCGGCACATGGCCGCCCGTTCGGCGAGATCGCGTTCGGCCCGGACCCTTGGCTCTTCTTCGGCCGTGAGAGCCAGGGGCTCGAGCCCGAGATCGTCGCCGCGCATCCCGGCCGCATTTTGCGGCTGCCCATGCGTCCCGGGGTCCGCTCCCTCAACGTGGGCAACGCCGTGGCCGTCGCGGCGTACGAGGTCCTCCGCCAGCACGGCTACCCTGGCCTCGCCCTGTCGGAGTCCTGAGGTGCGGGTCCTCCTCACGGCGGACACGCACGGGCCGAAACACCTCGTCCCGACGTGGCTCCTGGGGGCCGTCGCGACGGCGGACCTCGTGCTGCACGCGGGCGACGTGTGCGATCAGGGGACATTGCGCGCACTCGGAACGAAACCGGTCTACGCCGTGCGGGGGAACCGCGACGAGGGCCTGGTCTTGCCGGAAAGGCTACTCATCTCGTGCGGCGGCGTGCAGATCGGTGTCGTGCACGGCCACCTGGGTCCGGGCGGCGACACGGAGGAGCGCGCCCTCAGGAGCTTCGCGCCACGTCCAGACGTCATCGTCTTCGGCCACAGCCACCGCCACTTCCTCGAGCGGCGCGAAGGCGTCTGGCTGGCCAATCCCGGCTCGCCGACGAGGCCCAAGGACGCGATTGCGGCCGCGCTCCTGCTCGACATACTCGATGGCGCCCTGACTTGGCGCAAGATCGGGCCTCTGCAGGGCTAAAGGCCCCCCAGCCGTCGTCTGGCCTCTTCGAGCAGGGCAGCGGCCGGCAACGGCAGGGCACCCTGCGCCTGCACCGGACTGCCGCCGCCCCTGCCGCCGAGAGCCGCCGTGAGGGCCTTCAGGGCCTCGCCGAGGTGCGGCCCGTCGCCGTTTGGCCGTTGCAGTACGATCGCGCCCAACTCCTCTTTCGTGCCGGTCAGGACTGCGAGCGGCACGCCGCGCGCCGCGAGACGCGCCGCAAGGTCCCTGAGATCGTCTGGCCCGCGCTCGGGCAAGGCGAGGAACACTGGCTCGCCGGCTTGCGCCAGGCGGTCCGCCTCCTGGTCGAGCAGCACGCGCCGCTGGCGCGCCGTCAAGCCGCGCAACCGCTCGAGCTCGGCGAGGCGCAGGTCGACGGTGGCGCCGCTCTCGCCCGGCGCGACCCCGAGCGTGGCCGCGATGCGGTCGAGCTCCGCCGCGCGGCGCTGGTAGTCAAGGCGCGCGCGCTGTCCTGCGTAGAAGCGGATGCGGAAGCCGTCGTGCACGGCCTCGGCGGCGTAGAGTTTGACGAGTCCGACTTCGGCCGTCTGCCGGGGGTGCGTTCCGCCGCAGGCCGAGCGGTCGAAGTCCGCGACCTCGACGATGCGGTAGGGCGGGCTGACTTGCGGCGGCTTGCGCAGCCCGAGGCTCGCGAGCTCGTCCGCCTGCGCCCAGCGCAGCGTGATCGGGCGGTTCTCGCGGATGATCTCGTTGGCGCGACGCTCCGCCCGCAGGAGCTCGTCGGCCGTTGGCGCTGACCTGCCCGCGATGTCGAACGTCGAGACTTCCTGACCCATGTGGAACGAGATGGTGTCGCGCCCCGTGACTTCGAGGAAGGCGCCTGACGCGATGTGCTGCCCGGCATGCTGCTCCATGTGATCGAGGCGGCGCTGCCAGTCGATCACGCCTTCGACCTCGCCCGCGACGGCCTGGGCGACGCGGTGCCAGACGCGCCCCGCCTCGTCCGCCTGCACGTCCTGCACGGCCACGCCCGCCAGGGTTCCGCGGTCTGGCGGCTGGCCGCCCGATTCGGGATAGAAGGCCGAGTCCTCGAGCTCGACCCAGAGACCCTGCGCATCCTCCCGCCTGTCCACAACCCGACTGCGGAAGGCCTTGCGGTAGGCGTCGTCGTAATACAGGCGCATGATGAGGGCTCCTTTGGCATAATTGACTCGAACCTAGACTTTGGCGTGCAGCCCGGGAACACCTGCCGAGGGGAGGTCGCGGAGGATGCGCTGTCCAGCTTGCGGCTATGCGGACTCGCGTGTTCTCGATTCGCGTCCGACGCAGGATGGCATGGCCATCCGGCGTCGCCGGGAGTGTCCCAAATGCCTGCGCCGCTTCACCACCTACGAGCGGATCGAGGAGACCCCCTTGCTCGTCGTCAAGCAGGACGGGCGCCGCGAGAGCTTCGATCGCCAGAAGATCCTGCACGGGCTGATGACCGCGTGCGAGAAGCGGCCGGTGCCCATGGCGCGACTGATGGCCATCGCGGACGACGTGGCGCGCGCCGCGCACGACGAGAGCGACGGCGAGGTGCCGAGCCGCTGGATCGGCGAGCAGGTCATGGAGCGGCTCAAGGACGTCGACGAGGTGGCCTATGTGCGCTTCGCGTCGGTCTACCGTGCCTTCGCCGACGCCGAGCGCTTCCGCGAGGAGGTGGAGCGCCTGACCAGGCGCGAGCCCTGAGGGCACTTCTCTTCGACCTGGACGGCACGCTCACCGACACCCTGCCGCTCGTGATCGCCTCGCTCAACGCGGCTTTGGCGCCGGTCTGGGGCGCGCCGAGGAGCCCGAGCGAGATCCGCCGGCTGTTCGGCCCGCCTGAGGGACGCCTGATCGCCCAGCAGGCTCCCGACGACCCGCAGGCCGTGGAGCGCTTCTACCGGTACTATCGTGACCATCATCAGCGCATCGCCAAGCTGTTTCCCGGTGTGCGGGGGATGCTCTCGACGCTGGTCGAGCGCGGCTGGTCGCTTGGGCTCGTCACGAACAAGGGCCACCGCTCGACCGTCATCACGCTCGAAGCGCTCGGTCTGCGCCCCTTCTTCCCTGTCATCGTCGACGGGGATGGGCTGTCGCGGCCAAAACCTGCGCCAGACGGCATCGCCCTTGCGCTGGGGCGGCTCGGCGCCGCGCCCGGCGAGGCGGCCTACATCGGCGACATGGCGAGCGATCTCGCGGCGGCCCGGGCCGCCGGCACGGTGGGCTGGTGGGCTGGCTGGAGCCGGCCGGACGAGCCCGCCGAGGACTGGGACTACGTCGCGCGCCAGCCGGACGACATAGTCCGGCACTGCCTCTGGCCAGAAGGGAGCGCCACCTGACGACGTCCAGGGCGGTGCCCTACAATGGAGCCAAAGGGGGCAAGCAGATGCCAGAGCAAGACCGGCTCACACTCTATAACCTGCATGGCTGCCCGTACTGCGCCCTGGTCCGCCTGCGGCTCGGTGAACTCGGACTCAGCTATACCCTGCGCGAGCAACCGGCGGCCCGGTCCGAGCGCAGGGAAGTGCTGGAGGTCTCCGGCCAGCCGACAGTACCGGTTTTGGTGATCTCCCGCGCCGAGCAGCCGGACGAGATCCTGGACGACGAGATCAAGATCCTGCGCTACCTCGACGAGCGCTACCAGCCGCGCGCGCTCCCGCAGGACGGTGAACCCTGGGGCAAGGCGGACGACAGGGCGTTGCGCTCGGCTGCGGAGAACCTCGGGGATGTCGCGCAGCAACTTGAGGAGTTGGCGCAGGGAGCGGCGGCATCGGGCGATGCGGACCGCGCCAACATCCTGCGCGCCGCGGCCGGCCACGCAGCTCTGGCCGAGGGTTGGACGAGCCGGCAGGTCGAGCAGCTCTAGGCAAGCTCGCGGGCCGGGACTGAGGTTTCGCGTGCGGGCCTCAGCAGATCGTTTGAACCTTCGCTTGAGCCGTGCGAACGCTTCTTCCCTGGCAGCCGGCTCGGCTCCGTCTGCACCGCCATGCAGGAGAAGCCGCCTCTCGCGAGGCGCAGCTCGAGCTGTCCGGCAGGCACCACCATGTACGACCGCGACCTCGATGCAGCGATCGATCTGGCACGCTGCGCCCGGAACTGCGGGGTGTCAGCCGGTGGCGGGCAGGGCCACGGCAGAAGGAAGTCGGAGGGCAAGCTGCCCTTGACTGGTTCGGCCGCGGTCCGTCGCAATAGATGTACGCCGCCTCGCAGCAAGAGCAAAGGCCCCGCAGCGGCGGGGCCTTTGCTTTTCGAACGTGTATTGCGGCAGCCGGGCAAGGCTCAGCGCGGGTGTTCGAGCAGGAGCTCCCGGATGCGCTGCGAGACTGCGACCGCCTCGTCGTACGGACGCTGCCAGATGTTGCGGCCGAAGATCAGGCCGGTGGCCCCCGCCTCGAGCACGAGGCGCGCCTTCGCGACCACCTCGTCGGCGCTGCCCTTCTCTCCGCCCGCGAAGATGACCAGAGTGCGGCCGGCGGAGCGCACCACCTCGCGCAGCATCTCCGACGCCTCGACCGACGCCATGCCGGAGTAGGGCGCCGGTGCCCGCTTGAGCTTCTCGGCGTCGAACTTGGGCACGTTGAGCTTGACCAGATCGGCGCCGAGTTCCTGCGCGACTCTCGCGGCATAGTCGACGGCGTAGTACGAATCCTTGCCGCCCCGCGCCTCGACGGCGGCGCCGCGGGGATACGACCAGACGATGATGGGCATGCCGTAGCGCTCCGCGTCGCGGCGCACCTCGGCGAACTGCCGGAAGTCCTCGTCCTGGCGGGCGCTGCCGACGTAGAGGGTGTAGCCGACCGCGTCCGCGCCCAGGCGCACCGCGT
Organism: Bacillota bacterium; assembly: GCA_021847575.1. Lineage (GTDB taxonomy): Bacteria > Bacillota > Sulfobacillia > JAJZYS01 > JAJYTV01 > JAJZQO01. The sequence continues at coordinate 6,885 of JAJZQO010000084.1, forward strand.
CCTCGACGCTGGCGTTGAGCGGCGAGATGGGGGACTCGTCAGCCGGGATCTCGGTCTTCCCGTTGAGTTTCAGCACCAGCGGCACGCGTCCCGCGTAGCCCGGCATGAACTTCTCGGCGGTGCCGATCTGCATGGCGATGCCGGAGTAGCCGCCGGCTTCGGCGATCTTCAGCTGGAACTCGATGTCCGAGGAGGGCGGGTTCGGGAAGAAGTCGCGGGGGCCGTGCTCGAGCCCCTGGTCGATCGGCAGGAGCAGCAGTGTGCCGTTCGCCGGCCCGTGACCGTAGCAGAGGCGGTGCAGACGCGCGCGCTTGCCGGTCGACAGGCTGAGGTCCTTGAGGCCGATGGCCAACGTGGATCGCTCCTTCGTTCGCATCTAATGCCACTATAGAGGAGACTTGCCGGGTTTCAAAGCGCATGTGCGGCACCCGTGCTAGAATCGGGGCAACCGGGGAGGGGGATGGCACGTGCCCAGCTTCAACCGCGACATCCGGCGGAGCGTGCAATCCACGCTGCCGCTCGCGTTCACGCGTCCGGAGGATCCCCTGCTCGGCGCCTCGATCGTGGGCGTAGTGGTGCGCGACGGCGTCGCCAAGGTGGATGACGCCGCGTTGCACGGCCGCAGCGACATCGAGCGCGGCATCCGCTTCTCGCAGTCGCCCGCGGGGCTCGAGCCCGACGAGCGGTGGAGTGTGGTGTTCCTCGCGATGAAGAGGGGCCCGGAGGGCCTCTATTACCACGGCGCCGCCTGCGCGCCGCTCTGGATAGACCGTCCGCGGCGCCGCGGCTACCGCGACATCGCGCGCTCGGTCAACTGCATGTCGGACGCGGTCGCGGGCCGCGTGGAGCTTCACGAGCTCGCGCCAGGCGACCTGAAGGCGCTCGCCGCGCTGCTGCGCGAGCGCGGACGGGATGTCTGGCAGCGCACGCCGGCGGCGACGCGCCTCGGGCTCGGCGAGGGCCTTCTAAGGCCTGAGTTAAAGCCCGAGTAACAGGGTTCTTGGCGGGCCGCCAGCTGTGATACGATGCCTTGAGCGGCTCTCCGGCCGAGTCTGCCGTGTTAGGAGCGTCCGTCGTTGCTCACCGTTTCGCAGCATGCAGGGAGCGTGGCGGCCCCGACCTACAGACCGGCGAATGTCCTGGTCCTTTCCCTCACGACGGCGCTGATCGTCGTGACTCTATACACGTGGTACCCTGTGCTGCCGGTCGTCATGCAGCACAGGGGCGCGTCGAGCTTCGCCATTTCCATGGTCTACACGCTGATCTCTCTCGCTGCCGCCGTCTTGCAGATGCAGGGCGGCCTGCTCGCCGACCGGTTCGGCAGGCGCCTTCTGCTTGCGGTGCCCACGTTCGCCGCCGCGATTCTCTACGGCGTCGTCTGGCTCTCTACCAGTTGGCAGGTGCTGGCGCTCGCCTTGATCGTCATGAACGCGACCGGTGCGCTGCAAAGCCCCTCGTTCACGGCGCTCACCGCCGAGTCCGTGCCGGCCGACCGACGGGCGCACGCCTTTGCCATGTTCCAGTTCGCGACTGGTCTCGCGACGCTGGCTGGTCCCGCCCTCGGCGCCGTTCTGCTCGGCGCCTTCGGCGCGCGCCCGCTCATGGGACTGACGGCGATCGCTTCGCTCGCGGCCGGGACGATGCGCATCATGCTACTCAAGGACGTGCGCCGCGCCTATTCACGCGAGCGCTTCCACATCCGCGACGCCTTTGCCGGCCGCCTGCGCCATCTCACGGTGGCGTCGACAGCCTTCCTCGCCGTCGCCGCGTTGACCGTGAATGGGCCGTTCATCGCGCTGTATGCGCACGGCGTGGCGCACCTCGGGACCCCGACAGTCAACCTGCTCTACGCGATCGGCTGGCTGCCCGCAGTGGCGCTTTCGTTCTGGCTCGGCCGGCGCATCACAGCGTTCGGTTCGGCACGCGCGCTTGGGATCGGCGTGGCGGGTCACCTCGGCGTCCTTGGCCTGTGGCTCCTCATGCGCGGCGAACTGCCGATGATGCTCGCCCTCGCGGCGTCGTTCCTCTTTTACCAGCTCGCCGTGATCGCCTGGGGCACCCTGCGCATCGAGCAGGTGGGCCAGGAGAACGCGGGGGCGGCCCTGGGCGCGATCGGCACCGTCGCCGGCATCATCTCCGCGACCGGGCCGATCCTCGGCGGAGTCCTGGCGAGCTTCATCGGGCCTGCTGGCGCCTTCCTGCTGGCAGGGGTGATGGGACTTTGGACTCTGCTGTCGCTGCGGCACCTGCACGCCGCATGACGGCTGCGCAACTGCTGGCCTTGGCCGGGCCGGACCTTGGGGATCTCACCGGCTGGTGGCCTGGTGAGAGCCCGTTCGAGGTGGCGGTGGGCGCCTTTTTGGTCCAGGCGGTAGCCTGGCGCAATGCGCGTCAGGCGATCGAGGGCCTGCGCTCGGCCGGCCTGCTTGAGGCGCAGGCGCTCGCAACGGCGACGCATGCGAAGGTGGCCGAGGCGATCCGCCCCGCGCTCTTCAACCGGCAGAAGGCCCGCTACCTCCTGACCTTCGCCAGCTTCGTGCGGAACTCCCTGGCGGGCGACATCGCGAGGCTGCGCTCGCTGCCGCTCCCAGACCAGGAGCGGGTTCTCTTGGAGCTGCCAGGCGTGGGCCCCGAGACGGCCGCCGCCATCATGGTCTACGCTCTGGGCGAGGCGGCACCGGTCGTGGACGCCTACGCCCTGCGCGTCCTGCGGCGCATCGGCGCAATCGGCTCGGCCGAGCTGCGCAGCGAGGCGAGAGCCTGCATGGCGGGCGCGATCGACGGCGATGCGGCCGTCGCGCGCCTCCTCCACGCGACCATCGTCGAGCTGGCCCGGCGCCACTGCCGCGTGGAGCCGCTGTGCGCAGGCTGCCCCTGCAGGGAACTAGAT
>JAJZQO010000085.1 GCA_021847575.1 Bacillota bacterium
CGACTCTGCGGAGAGGAATATTCATGGAACACGCTGCGACGTGCGAGAGAGCGAAAAATCAAGGAAAACTTGCGGACCCAACAAACGCTAGGTTTTCTGGAGCGGATAGGGGAGAAACAATGGAGAGGGGCCCTGGGGCCCCTCTCGCGTCTCAGTGGTCGGTCGCAGCGCGGTGGAGGATGTCGATGGCATGCTGCAGCACAGGCCGCAGGACCTCGAGCCCGTCCCGTACCCCGGAAGGGCTGCCGGGCAGATTGACGATCAAGGTGCCGTCCCGCACGCCGCAGACGCCCCGCGAAAGCATCGCACGCGGCGTCTTGCGCAGGCCGTCGCGGCGCATCGCCTCCGCGATCCCCGGCACATGCCGGGTGAGGACCGACTCCGTCGCCTCAGGCGTCACGTCACGTGGCGAGAGGCCTGTCCCGCCGGTCGTCAGTACGCAGTCGAGGTGGAGCTCGTCCGCCATATGTCGCAGGGCCTTGGCGATCTCCGGAATCTCATCCGGTACGACGCCGCGCCAGGCAAGTTCGTGTCCCTCCTCGGCCAGGAAGTCCCGGATTGCCTCGCCGCTCGTGTCCGCCCGCTTGCCCTGGGCTCCGAGATCGCTCACTGTCAGGATGCCGCAGCGCATCATGTTGGCCTCCCCTGAAGTTGCGGATCCATCATAGCAGAGGAACTTGCGCAGGATTCCCGGGAGCGGGGCCAGAACGACATAACCGTCAGCGGAGCACTCTGGCGGCTTTTAGGAGGTGTCGGGCGACTTGCTGCTCGAACTGAAGGTGAACGGACGGCTTGTGCGGCGTGAGGTCGAGCCGCGCACCCTGCTCGTGGATCTATTGCGCGACGAACTCGCCCTCACCGGCACCAAGGTTGGGTGCGATACGAGTCAATGCGGCGCGTGCACCGTCCTGCTGGACGGACACGCGGTCAAGTCGTGCAACATGCTGGCCCTGCAGGCGCAGGGGAGAGAGCTTCTGACGGTCGAGGGGCTGAGCCAGCGCGTGCCTGAGCCGCTGCGCGAGGAGGGGCTGCATCCGTTGCAGGCCGCCTTCTGGAACGAGGACGGTCTGCAATGCGGGTACTGCACGCCAGGGATGATCCTTGCGGCGTGCGATCTCCTGCAGGACAATCCCGATCCGAGCGACGACGAGGTTCGCCACGGCATCGAGGGCAACATCTGCCGCTGCACCGGCTACCAGCCCATCGTGCTGGCGGTGCAGAAAGCTGCCGGCACTCTGCGTGAGGCGGGGATCGATCCCCTGGGGCGTAAGCGCGGGGAGGCGGGACGATGATTCCGGCGGCCTTCCGCTACGAGCGGCCCGGGACGCTTGAGGAAGCGCTGAGGTACCTCGCCGAGCCTGAGGCCAAAGCCCTGGCCGGCGGCCAGAGCCTGTTGCCCCTCTTGCGCTTGCGCATGGCCGAGCCCGGTCTCCTCGTGGACATCCAGGACATCGCGGAGCTGGCGGGAATCCAGAGCGGGGCCCGGGAGGTGACTCTTGGCGCCCTGGTGCGCCATGTCGACTTGGCGACTTCCGGCCCTTGGCGGGTGCTGCGCGAGGCGGCGGAAGCGACAGGCGACCGCCAGGTGCGGCGGCTTGGCACGATTGGCGGCGCCGTGGCCCACGCCGATCCCGCCGGAGATCTGCCGGCGGCGCTGCTTGCCCTTGGGGCGGTTGTGGAGATCGTCGGGCCGGGCGGGCGGCGGGAGGTGCCGATCGGCGAATTCTTCCTCGGTCCCTTGATGACCGTGCTCGGTCCGGATGAACTGGTGGCGGCGCTCCGGCTGCCTCTGCCGGGATCGGGTTCGGGATCGAGCTACCGCAAACTGCGCCAAGCCGCGTCCGGATTCGCCCTGGTGGGCGTCGGCGCAATGGTCCGCCTGGAGGCAGGCCGCTGCGTCGACGCAGGCATCGGCGTGACCGGTGTCGGCCTCGCGCCCTATGCGGCGGAGACTGCTCGCGAGAAGCTCATCGGCACCGTACTCTCCGCGGCCGACGTGGAGTTGGCTCTCGCAGCGATCCTGGAAGGCGCCGACGTGCAGGGCGACCCTTACGCGTCCAGCGAGTACCGTGGCAAGATGTGCCGCGTTCTCGCGGCCGAGGCCATCGCGGGCGCCAGGGCCGAAGCCCAGGGCGAGTAGAAGTGGCCGATTCGCTTGAGGAGATCTGGCAGCGCTGCCGAGAGCTCGAAGAGCGCCTGCGCTGGCGTGGACCGTCCTTCCAGCCCTTTCCCGGCGTTCTGAAGTTCCGAGGCGTCGGCAAGGTGACGGCGGCGAACTATGGGCTCCCGCCGGACAGGGAGGTGGTCGCCTACGTCCTGCAGCAACTGCTCGACGCGGCCGAGCATGCGCTGGACTTCGAGGCGCAGGTGCAACTTCTTGAGCTGATGCAGGATCTCGAAGGCTTGGCTGGCGAAACCTGACGCCTCTTGTCGAGCAGTGCAGGAAGTGCCATCACAGAAACGGAAAGGTGTGTGCACCTAGAGGGGGCACACACCTTTGCGTCTGCGTCCTGTCGTCAGGTCGCTCTTCGGACTCCTGCCGCTCGTTCTGGCGGCCGCACCCATGGTCTCAGCCTCCACTTACCTGCCGACCAAGGAATTTGGCATGCAATTCGTCGGAGACCCTGTCCAGGTCACACACACCCCTGCGGCCTATGTCGGGCCGCAGCACGTATACGAGGTGTCGAACGGCCTGCCGCCCACGCTCTGCGAGTTCGCCACGAGCGGACAGCAGATCGCCTGCGTGCGCCTCAGCCACGGCTACAACGCCTGGTCGGTCACGCGCGGTCTGGACGGGACGATCTACACGGGTGTCACCGCGAACTCGGACACGGGCCGTGGCTATCTTTACGCGTGGAAGCCCGGCGCAAGCGCCGCGAGAGTCGTCGCGACGATACACGCGAGCGCGATCTGGTCGCTTGCCGTTGACCCCGCGACGGGCGACGTCTGGATTGGCGCCCAGTCCGTATACCGCTACGATCCCGCTACAGGCAAGGTCACGGACTACGGCATGCTCGGGCAGAGCGGCGAGAGCCAGGTGCATGCCGTCGCGGCCCTCGACGGCACGGTCTACGCCGGCCTCACGCCATACGCGGAGGTGGTGGCCCTGAACGCCTCCACCGGCCAGACGCAGCTATTCCAGGACATGCGCGCACGCACGTCGGGCGTGGTTCGTATTCAGGTGGACGCCCAAAACACGGTCGAGATTCTCTGGGAGTCCCGCGCGCTCGACATCTATGTGAACGGTCAGCAGAACAACGGGTACCCGCACCTGAGCACCGCAGACCAGACATCGGTGCCGATCGGCGGCCAGATGTACACCTTCCTGCCAGGAGGGAAGGTGGCCGCCGGATGGAATCAGAGCGCTACGCAGGTGCCAACCTTCGTTGCATTCCCGCCGCAGCTCTCGTTCCTTGACCAGTTGCCGGTCGTGGCAGCGGGAAGTATCGGCGGACAGTTGGTCGGCGTCCTGAACTCGGGGTCGATCGTCACGGTCGCTCCTGGCGCGAGTCCGTGGCAGTTCAACCTGTCCGACGCCAACCTTCCGGGCACGCCGGGCATCATCACGGCCATGTTCCGGGATGCGGACGGCTCGCTCTGGGCGTCGCCCTACATCGGTGGCGAGGTGACCCACGTCGACGGCCGGACCTTCAAGCGATTCCCCTTCCAGCCGCAGGCGGACAGCTTCGCCTCCTGGCACGGGACGCTCTACATCGGCGGCTATCCTGGAGCCGCGCTCTACGCCTTCGACGAAGCCAGACCATGGGACCTTACCGCGGGGAATCCGGCGCTACTAGGCCACATCCAGCTGCCTGGCGACCCCCAGGAAACCAGGTTGTTCGCTCTCGCAGCGGGGCCCGCCGGCGTTTACGCTGGCACCATCCCAACCGACGGCTACCTGCCCGGGGATCTTGGCTACTACGATCCCGCTTCCGGCAAGCTGCAAGTCTTTCCGTCGCCAGTGCCGGACGAAGCCATCACATCGCTCGCATATGCAGCGAACGGCCTGCTCGTCGGTACGACGACGGCCCTGGGCGGTACAGGTGTCAGCCCCATGCAGCAGAGCGGTCATGTGTTTCTTTGGGACCCGGTCACGCAGTCGCTGGTCGCCACGCTGACACCGCAAGTTGGCCAGCCGGTTTGGGCCGGTCTTGTCTCGACGCCGTGGGGCGTCTTCGGAGCGAACCGCAGGGCAGTATTCCGCCTTGATCCGACGACCAAGGCGCTCGAGGCCCGCACGTTCAATCCGCGTGGCGCCAATGGTGCCTGGGGTTCCCTGACGCACATGTACTACGGCAACGGCCGGCTGTATCTTGTCACGGGACCGGGCCAGCTCTATCTCGTGAATCCGCGTACCCTGGCGGCAAGCCCGGTCTTTTGGGGCGCAGAGCAGGCCGCAGTGGCTGGCGCGTATCTGTACTTCAGCGCGCAGAACAGCGTCGAGCTGTACAAGGCACCACTCTCCCGGCTCGTTCCCCATTTGAAGAAGTGACGCAACGCTGTGCGCCATCGGCAGGTGATGGGTAGACTTCAGCTGTCAGATGGGGAACCGACGTATCGGTTGCGCGCCTCGGTGACCGACTCGAGCACGGTGCCGCCGAGGAGTCTGCGGACGGTGGCGAGGCGGAACCTGCTCGGCACCAAAGCGGGGCGGCCCAGATAGTAGCCCTGACCGAGCGTGAACCCGGCGCGCCGCGCCGCGCAGAGGTCTTCGGCGGTCTCGATGCCCTTTGCCACCAGGACAATGCCAAGGTCTTGCGCGAGAGTATTCAATCTGCGGGCGATTGCGAACCGGATCGCGTCCTGGGAGATCCCGTGAATGAACCGTCGATCGAGCACGAGACCCTCGGGACGCATGTCGAGGATGCTCAGAAGGTTCCCATGAGCCCCACCGTAATCGTCCAGGCACAGTTCAAGGCGGTCTGCATGCAGCCTGGCGACGAGATCGCGCTGGCATTCGGCCTCGCGAATATGCAGCATGAGGCGCCGGTAGCGCGCTTCCTGTGGGGGAATGCGGCGCGCGACGTTCAGAAACAGGATCTCGTCTCCTTGCAGGTGTCGATCAGCCGCCCGAAAGGCGAGCGTTTCCAGGTGAGATTCGAGCCCATCCAGCCAATTTTCCTGTTGGGCTCGGCGGAGCAGCCGGCGCGGATGCACGCTCCCGCCGTCGCGGCTGCGCATCAGCGCCTCGAAACCATAGACGTCACCTGTGTCGAGTTGGAGGACCGGCTGGAGGGCGATGGCCAGATCGGCCATGACGCTGTGGACAGGCGACTGTTCAGAACCGGTCATGGGTGCCTCCAGAGTATCTGGCTGGGTGGGCTCCGCGCGTGGTAGATCGGCACAGCAGTTGTAGTGGACGGTGCGCGTTGCGCGGATATGGTCCTGCCCGCTCCCTCGCGTCGTCGGTCCGCGTCGGTTGCGGGCAACAGGCGACGACGCCCGGCGGCAGGACTGCGTAAGCAGGGCTGGTCGACACCGTCACTTCACTGTAGTGTGCGACAGCACTCAGACATTGGGTATATTCTTTACCTACGAGAATGTGACGAGGTCACGCCATGCACATCGGACCGGTTCTGCGGCAGCAGCGCCTTTTGAAGGGACTCACCGTTACCGAGGCCGCGACCCTCGGTGGTGTGACGCGCTCGTACCTTTCCATGGTGGAGACGGCACAAAGGGCGCCCAATCCTGAACTCCTCGTCCCATTTACGCGGAAGTTGGCCATTCCGACAGAGATTTGGCTTCCCGCATTCCTGGCGGATGAGAGTCGTTGCAGCCGACTGATGCGCCTGGGGCGGGCCTTTTTCGCCAGCGGCGACCACGCGGCGGCCCGCCGCGCACTGCTTCGTGCGTTGCGCGTAAGCCGGGAGTCCGGGGATGCCCGCTACAATAGCGATATCCACATGCTGCTCGGGCAGGTGTGCTACGCGCAGGGCCGCTACTTGCCGGCCCTGCGCTGGTTCCGCCGCCTGGAGCGCGCAATTCGGCATGGCGCCGACAAGCGCACGCATGCAATCGTGCACTACAACGTCGCGCAGTGCATGGCCAAGGTGGGGCAGGAGCTTGACGCCCTGCCGAGATTTGACGAGGCGATCGCGGAGTTCGGCCAATTGGAGCTCAAATTCGAACTGGGCAAGACTTGGCTCGCCAAAGCGAACCTGCTGCTTTCGGCGAGGATGCACAGGGAGGCTCGCCAGGCGTACCGCAGTGCCGCGTACTACCTGCGAGGCAGACGGCACAGCGGGGACGCGCTGCTCGGCTGTGCCATCACTGCGCGGGTGCTCGACGGCGCCAGGGCGTCGCTGCCGCTTCTGCAGAAGATCGTGGATACAGATGCGGATCCGGTGCTGTGCGCGAAGGTCCATGCCCACATGGCGATCGCCCTCCGCGAGATCGGCAGGTTGGGCGAGGCCGTGGCGGAGATCGAAAAGTCCCTCTCGGTGCAGGCTGAACTGCCTGCGCCACTCGAAGCCAGTCTGCTTGCCGAGGCTACGCTGATCCATGCCCTGAGGCACGATCGCGCAGCCGCTTTGCGGGCATTGAGCCGTTACAATGCCGTGCAGGGCCCCAGGGAGGGACAGGACATCGCCGCGATGCGTATCCTTGCGCGGGTGCTCGGAGCGCCGCCGCCGGAGGAGGACCTGCCGCGGGTCGTCGAGGAGGAGCATGAACATCGCCTGCGGGATGCGCTCCGCTTGCTGCAGGATGGCGGGGCGCTGGAAGCGTAAAGGATCCCTAGTGATAGGTGTTGGTTACCGCTGAAGACATGCAGAGTTGGGCTACGGAACGGGGACGGTTCATGAGCATTGGGTCCGTGCTGCGCAGGTGCCGTGTGGAGGCTGGACTTACCGTGACGGCCGCCGCAGCCCTTGGTCAGGTGTCACGGTCGGGGCTCGCCATGGTCGAAGCCGACAGGCGCTCGCCTAATCCGGCTGTCCTGGTGCGGCTGACGCGCGGGCTGGGGGTCCAGCCGGATGTCTGGTTGCCGGTGTACCTTCAGGGCGAGCCGCGATGCCAGCGCCTTGTGGAATTGGCAAAGGTCCTTTTCGAAGCAGGCGATTACGAAGCAGCGAGGTTGGTGCTCGGCCGTGCCTACTTCATCTCCCGGCGCACGGGAGACGGCAGGCACAATGCGGAAATCTACCACATGCTCGGTCGGGTCCGGTTTGAAACGGGCCGATATGCGCCCGCCCTGCGCTGGTTCCTGCTGTTCGAACAAAAAACCCTTCACACCAAGGAACTGCGCGCGCAAGCGATAGCGCAATACAATGTGGGGATCACGCTTGGCAAGCTTGATCGTAGAGTAGAGGCAGCCTACAAACTCGAAGAGGCAATACGCAACTTCAAGAGAATGGGCCTAACGTCCGAGACTGCAGCTGCCACTCTTAACAAGGCTAACGTCCTGCTCGCAATGCGCCACTACTCACAGGCGGGTAGGGCATACACCTACGCCGCGCACCTTCTACGGGGGAAGCAGTTCCATGACGACGCCGTACTTGGCCAAGCCATCGTCACATGGCGACGGTTGGGAGCGGAAAGGGCCGAGCCAATGCTGCGCAGGGTTATTGCAAGCAATCGGACACGGGAACTGGTACGTGCGAAGGCGCGCTGCAACCTGACTGGGGCACTGCGCGAGATGGGACGCTACGACGATGCCCTGCTGGAAGCCAGTCGTGCTCTGTCCTCTCGAAACTTGCTGCCGTATGATTTGCTAGTCTCGCTGCTGACCGAGGAAACCTTGTGCCGTGTCCTGCGGGGCGACTTGGTCGGCGCGCGGCGCCCGTATGAGGAGTACTGCCGTCTTGCGGGAGAGGCGGGAGAGAAGGATGCGCAGGATATTGCCGTTATGCGGATTTTGGCAAGCGTGTTGGGCGTGACGCCTTCCAGGGACGAGCTGCCCAAATCCTTCGAGGATGCCCATGACGAACGCGTAGCCGCTGCCTTGCGTGTGTTAGGTTCAGCGCCCAAGGGCTGATCTGTACCGCATCCGAGCCGCAGTGGTTGAGGGCCCCCTGAAGCGGGACTTATAATTTCCCCATCCCGAACACGCATACCACGACGGACAGTTCCGCCAGGAGGCTAATTAGGGGTCTTATCATACGAGTGACTCATGGGAACTCGTCAAAGACGCACAATCAGGGCACGTAGGGCACGCGGCCCGCCAGGGGCTCCTGTCCGCGTAGCCGAACTGTCCCTGTCCTGCTTACAAACCCCTGGCAACAGCCACTTGCTGGGAGAACGCACAAATGTACCCGGTGGCCGCTTCCGGCAACAACCGGGTACGGGTATAATTGCGCGCGAGCTATATCGTTGAAGCCAGCAGGCGGAAGCGAGCTGATGTCACCTGATCGATGATCATGTTGGCCAGCAGTTGGCTGACTTGATCAATCTCTTGCCTATCTGGACGCAGCGCAGGTCGGCCTAGGTAATACCCTTGGCCCAGCGTAAAGCCTGCCCGGCGGGCGGCCACAAGGTCCTCGCTCGTCTCGATTCCCTCGGCGACCAGATCCATGCCAAGATCGTTTGCCAATGCGGCCAGGGCGCGAGCCATGGCAAAGCGTCTCCCGTCCTCGGCGATGCCGCGGATGATGGAGCGATCGACCTTCAGCCCTGATGGGCGCACGTCGAGAATGCGTGCTAAGTTGCCGTGCGAAACACCGTAGTCGTCCAGGTAGAGATCGAGCCCTTCCTGCCGCAGCTTCTCGACCTGGTGACGGCTGACGTTCCGCGCCTCGCTGACCTCCAACACTAGGTAGGGGTAGCGGTGCGGAGGTAGTGGAAAGCGGATGTCCCCGTTTAGGAAGAGGACCTCCTGCCCCTGGAGGAAGCGGTCGGCCGCTTCGAACGCAAGGGACCTCGCGCGATACTCCAGCTCACCGAGCCAATGCTCACGCCGTGCACGGCGGAAGAGGGACGGTGGGTTGACATCGCTACCGGCCGGCCCGCGCAGTAGGGCTTCAAAGCCGTGCACTTTACCTGTCCGAAGATCCAGGACCGGCTGCAGAGCCACGGTGAGGTCCTCAAGCCGGACAGGGGCGGCGAGGTTGGTCGAAGTGGGCATGGCTACCTCCGGGCAATCAGATTTTCGGGAACTAGAGTGCTGGGGGATTGCCTGGAGCGGACGAGCCACCGGGGCTCATGCGGCTAACGTAGCGGCGCGTACGGGCTCCAGTAGCGACCACAGTGGCTGGGGTCCTGGATAGGGCATGAACTGGAATGACGAGGATCATGGCGTCGATCAGAGCGCCAAGGATGCGTTGCATGCGCGATACCTCCTGCGCGACTTACAGGGCCGGCGGATTACTGGGAGCGGAAGAGGAAGCGACCGGCGTGAGGATGGCGTGGTTATAGGTCGCGACACTAGGCGCGAGCGAGGACGCGGGAACCAGGGCGACTGCCAGGGCGGGGATGGCGAGGATCACCGCGGCGACGAGCACGTCAATGATGCGCTGCATGTGCAAAACCTCCTATGCGGATTACAGGCAGGGTGGATTGCTAGGAGCGGATGAGGAGCTCGGGGCGAGGACCGCGAAGTAGTGGCTAGAATGTGCGCTGGCGGTGAGCGGGGACGCGGGAGTCTGGGCAACGGCCAGGGCGGGGATGGCAAGGAGAACGGAAGCGCGACGTG
>JAJZQO010000014.1 GCA_021847575.1 Bacillota bacterium
CAGTCGCTGGCCGCCCCGTCGCCCAGGCGGATCTCCTCGCCGCCGCGGTACTGCAGGCGGTAGAGGTCCCAGTACAGGCCGCGGCGGGCCAGAAGTTCCTCGTGGGTACCGCGTTCCACGATGCGTCCGCGGCTGAGGACGAAGATCTGGTCGCAGTGGCGGATGGTTGAGAGCCGGTGGGCCACGATCAGTGTCGTGCGCCCTTCCGAGACGCGCTCGAGGGCCGACTGGATCAGGGTCTCGGTCTCGGTGTCGATGCTGGCGGTCGCTTCGTCGAGGACCAGCACCTCGGGGTCGTGGGCGAGGACGCGCGCGAAGGCGATCAGCTGGCGCTGGCCTGCCGAGAAGGTCGAGCCGCGTTCGAGCACCTGTTCGTCGTAGCGGCCGGGCAGGCGGTCGATGAATGTGTCCGCGTGGACGTGCGCCGCCGCCTGTTCGATCAGTTCCGGTGGCAGATCGTCACCCAGACGGATGTTGTCGCGCACGTTGCCGGCGAACAGGAACACGTCCTGGAGCACCATGCCGATGGCCCGCCTCAGCCTGCGCTGCGGCAAGTCCTTGACGTTCCTGCCGTCGATCAGCACCGCGCCGCGCTGCACGTCGTAGTAGCGGCCGATCAGGTTGACGATGCTGGACTTGCCGGCGCCTGTCGCGCCGACGAACGCGACCGACTGGCCAGGCTGGACGGTGAAGTCGACGTCGCGGAGCACCCACTCCTCGCCGTCATAGGCGAACCAGACGTGCTCGAAGCGTATCTCGCCCTTGAGCGGCTGCGGCAGTTCGGCCGGGGACTCGGCGTCCACGACGCCGCGCGGCGTGTCGAGCACCTGGAAGATGCGCTCGGATGCCGCCATCGCCGCTTGCATGATCTGGTACTTGTCCGCCATGTCGTTGATCGGCTGGTAGAACTGTTGGGCATAGCCGATGAACGCGTAGAGCACGCCGAACGCGACGATGTGCTCGAGCACGGTGCCGCCGCCCCACCAGATCAGTGCCGCGGCCGTAAGGTTGTAGAAGAAGTTCATCGTCGGGCGGAAGACGGCGAAGATCGTCAGTTCGCGGATGCCCGCCCGCAGATAGCCCGAGTTGTCTTGGTCGAAGCGGCGCTGCTGCCCCAGCTCCTGGCGCATCGCCTGCACGACGCGCATGCCGGCGAAGTTCTCCGCGAGGAAGGCGTTCAGCCGCGCGAGATAGATGCGCACCGTGCGGTAGGCGTTGCGCGCGTAGCTCGTGTAGATCATGGTGCTGACGATCAGCAATGGGATGATCGAGTAGCCGACGAGGGCGAGGAAGTGGTTCATCTGCCACATGATCACCATCGCGCCGACGAGCAGGAAGAGATCCTTGAAGATGTTGACGATGACCGACGTGTAGACCTCGTTCAGGGCTTCGGTATCGTTGGTCACCCGCGTCACCAGCCGACCGATCGGGTTGCGGTCGAAGTATTGCAGGTGCATGGACTCGATGTGGCTGAAGAGCTGCTTCCTGATGTCGAAGATGATCATCTGGCCTGCCCACTGCAGGATGTACGTCTGGATGTAGTTCGCGGCGAACGCCACAAGAACCACGAGCCCGTAGATCAGGCCGAGCAGTTCCAGTCCGTGCACGTCCTGCTGACGGAAGCGGCCCAGCGCCGCCTGCGAGAGCGGGAGGGCGGACAGTTCCCTGCCGCCGAGGGTCGGGACGCCGTCCCGCCAGCGCAGGCTTTTGCCCTGGACGATGCCCTGGACGAGGTAGTAGCGGCCGTCGGGAGCCTTGGCGATCTCCGAGAGCGGCCCATGCCGGCGGCCCTTCAGGTTCCCCACGCGCACATAGGCCCGGCCGCCGTAGAGCACGGCTCCCTGCGGCGCGCCCTGCGGGCTGAACGATGCCATCGGCTGCGTCAGGCCGCCAATGTAGCTGTCGATCGCGATGGCGGACAGGTACGGCGGCGCGAGATCAGCCGAGGTGACGAAGCCGATCAGCAGCGCGGAAAGCAGGATCGCCGCCCAGTACGGCTTGGCGTAGCCCAGCAGCCGGCGGACGAGGCGCCCGTCGTAGGCCTTGCCGATCGCGTTCTCCTCTCGGAAGTCCTGGACGGACAACTAGGCTCCCTCCTCCGCGCGGTGCAGGATGCGCTCCTCGAGGAGCTGCCGGTCGTAGAGATCCTTGTAGCGCCCGCCTAGGCGGAGCAGATCCTGGTGGCGGCCGCGTTCGACGACCTGCCCATCCTCAAGGAAGAGGATGAGGTCCGCGTGGGAAATGGCCGAGATGCGGTGCGCGATGATGACGTTGGTACGGCCCTTGCGCTCCTTGCGCAGGGCGGCGAGGATCTGTGCCTCTGTCTGGGTGTCGACCGCCGACAGGCTGTCGTCGAGCAACAGGATGGCCGGATCCTGCACCAGGGCGCGGGCGATGGCGACGCGCTGCTTCTGGCCGCCGGAGAGCGTGACGCCGCGCTCGCCGACAAGCGTGTCGTAGCCCTGCGGAAACTCGACGATGTTGTCGTGTACCGCGGCCTGGCGGGCGGCCCGCTCGACGTTGCCGCGGTCCGCGTCGGGGCGGGCGAAGGCGATGTTCTCTGCGATCGTCTCGGAGAAGAGGAAGGCGTCCTGGGGCGCGTAGCCACAGGCGGCGCGCACGTCCTCGACGCGCAGGCTCTCAAGCGGATGCCCATCCAGGAAGATCGTGCCTGGCGGGGCGTCGTAGGCCCGGATCAAAAGGTTCGCGAGCGTGGACTTGCCGCTGCCGATCGGCCCGATGACGCCAAGCGTCTGGCCCGGCTCCAGATCGAAGCTGACATCGCGCAGGGCCGGTGGCAGGCCGGGCTCGTACGCAAACGTCAGGCTTCGCACCGAGATCGCCCCCCGCGCCTGAGGCAGCGCGATCGCATCTTTCGGCTCGCGGATCTCGGACTGCACCTCGAACAGGCGGTTCAGGCGCTCCATCGAGGCGGCGCCCCGCTGCAGGACGTTGATGACCCAGCCGGCGCCGGCCATCGGCCCCCGCAAGAGGCCGAGGTAGTAGAGAAACGCGACATACTCGCCGAGCTGCAGGTGGCCCATCAACACGAGATAGCCGCCGTAGGCGGTCGCGATGGCGAACGAGATGCCGCCGATCGCGTCGACGAGCGGGTCGAACAGGCCCCACACGCGTATGAGTTCCATGTTGCGCCCGACGTACGCCCGGCTGCGCGCGAGAAACTTCGCGAGCTCCGGATCTTCCTGGGCGAAGCCCTTGACGACGCGGATGCCCGAGAAGTTCTCCTGAACGTCATCCGTCATATCGGCGAAAGCGGCCTGCACCTTGACGAAGCGGCGGTGGATCATCCGGCCGAGGCTGCCAGCCACGATGGCGGAGAGCGGCAGGGGCAGCAGCGCGACGAGGGACAGGGAAGGCGAGATCGCGCTGAACATGATGATGACGGTCGAGACGATCAGAAAGCTGGAGTCCACCGACGCGACGACCCCCATCGCGAACGACATCCGTACGGCCTGCACGTCGTTCGTCGCATGCGCCATCAGGTCGCCCACCTTCTGGTGGTTGAAGAAGTTGGCCGAGAGGCCGGTCAGGTGGCCGAACAGCTTGCGGCGCAGCCGGTACTCGATGCGGCGTGAGGCCCCGAAGCAGTTCGTTCGCCAGAAGAACCGCAGGGCGAGGATAAGCACACCCGCCACGACCATGGCGAGCGCGTAGGGCAGCAGTTTGGGCATGCTTGCGCCGGGGCCTGTCACGGTATCGACGAACAGGCGCAGGATTTGCGGCGTGATCAGCTGCAACAGGTCGGCAAGCACCAGAGCCGTCAAGCCCAAGACGTAAAAACGCAACTCCGGGCGCACGAGGTCCCGGATCTTGAGAAACTGCCGGATGGCCTGCAACCCCCCTGGCACGGGAAATCGCCCCCACCGGCACTAGAACCGCTGCGGGCGGGGGAACACTTGCGATTGGACGCGCGGCGTCCTTTACCTCCTTCTCGATCGGCCGCGCGGACCCTGCAAGAAGGGATAGGAAATGCTTTACTTGCCGCTCCTGCTTCGGCTCGTCCTCGCGGATCCCGCGCTGAGCCCCGGCAGCCAGGCTCCTCCGGTCGTGGTCCAGCGCCTCGGCGGTGAGATGCAGCGCGTCTCCCTCAAGGGTGAGAGGCACCTCATCGTCTTCTTCGCAAGCTGGTGTCGACACTGCCCTACCTATGTCACGTACCTTGCCAGGGATGGAGCTTTGCGCAGGACCGGGGTGCGGGTGGTGCCAATCGACCTCCTGCCATCGGAACTGCCGGGGGAGATCGAGACACTCTGGCAGCGCCTCGGACGTCCGGCTCCCCTGTACCTGGACCGCTACGGCGAGGTCGCCGATGCCTACCAGGTCACCGATCTGCCCACCGCGGTGCTTGTCGGCCCGGACGGGCGCGTCCAAGGGGTTCTGGTGGGCGTGCAGGACAAGAAGGCTGTCATGAGGCTCCTGCAGAGACCGCGCGCGTGAGAGGCGCCGATGTCCCCCAGGGCGCGTGCCCGGGGGACTTTTCCTGTCCCGCGGCCAAAGGGATGCAGACCTTTTGGCGCGATGTGGCAGCGATTACGCGCCGGCACGCGGCCGCTTGCCGCATCGCGTCGCGCGCAATGGTCATGGTTTACAATGATATGGTCGAGTGCGGCCGCGCGACGCGCGGAGCCTTGCAACGGTCCTCACGGGCGTAGCGCTGGGAGATAGGGCCGCCAGCGGGCCTCTCTGCGCCAAAGGTGCGTCGAAGGTCCAAAGACCAGCGAATCGGCATCGGTCGGCAGATCATGCGAAAGGGCAGAGTTGGAGGAGGGATTCGTGCTGCGGCCGAATTTCCGCATTCTCACCGTCTACCTGCTGGGCGTCTTCATCGGGGCGCTTGACATGAGCATCCTCGGACCCGCCTTCCGGCTGATCGCCGGGACCTTTCACATCAGCCTCGCCTGGATGGCATGGACGGTCACCACGTACAGCGTCGCCTACGTTGCGGCGACCGTGCTTGCCGGTGCGGCCGGCGACCGGCACGGACGCAGGCGGATGTTTCTCCTCGGCATCGTAGCCTTCGGTGTCGCCTCGACGATCGCGGCGCTCTCGCACGTGTTCTGGGTCTTCCTGGTGGCGCGCGCGGTCCAGGGCCTGGGCGCGGGAGCCGTCTATCCGAACGCCCAGGCCGAGGGCATGCGGCTCTTCCCGCCGCAGCGCCGTGGCATGGCGCTCGGCATCTTCGGCGCCGCCTTCGGCGTGGCGAACATCATCGGACCCAACCTGGGCGGGGCCCTCGCGCAGTATGTCGGCTGGCCGGCGATCTTCCTGATCAACATTCCGATTGCCGTCGTCGTCCTGCTTCTGGCCGGGCGTCTGCCCGAGTCCGAACGCTCCATGCGCCCGGCGCCGGACCTTGTGGCCGGCGTCGCCTTCGCTGTGTTCCTGGCCCTTGCGCTGCTGACGCTCGACGCTTGGGGACCTTGGCGCCTGCTTGCGGCCGTCGGCGCTCTCGGCGCCCTGGCGACGTTCATCGCGCGGGAGCGCACGCCGGGCAGCACCCCCTTCCTCGATCCCCACGCGTTGCGCGGAGTGTCAGGCGCCGCCTTGGTGGCGGGCGCGGCGGTGGTCGGCGTCGACATGTCGGCCGCCGTCTTCGTGCCGACCCTGGCGCAGGAGTCGCTCGGGCTGAGTGTCCTCGGCTCCGGCGTCTCGCTGATGCCTGCCGCTTTCTCTGCCGCGGTGCTCGCTCCGGTCGCGGGCGTGCTGTCGGACCGGTTGGGCGGCCGCGGCGTGCTGCAGGTGGGGCTCGCGTTCGCGGCCCTGGGCGGCATCCTGCTCGCCCTGCCGTCGTTGACGCTCTGGCGCTTCATCCTGGCGATGCTCGCGTTCGGGGTGGGCACGACCTTCACCATGGGCGCGCCGCTCAACCGGCTGGCGATCGGCCTTTACCGGGAGGAGCAGACAGGTGAAGCCCTGGCCAACGTCGCGGTCTTCAGGTCGGTCGGTATCGCGGCGGGACCGGTCCTTCTGACGATCGCGATGGCCTGGCACCGCTTCTCGGGCATGTTTGCGGCCGTGGCTCTGGTCTCGATCGTCGGCATCGTCATCTTTCTGCTGGTGCCCGATGTCCGCGCCGCGTCGCGCGCCGCGGGCGAGGACGCTTAAGCGCGGAGTGCGGGTGCCAGCAGAATGCGGAGGTGGCAAGGGGTGGCAAAACGGCGCCGGTCCAGGGAGGGCGGCCTCCTGATCGCCGTAGAGGGACTCGACGGTTCGGGCAAGAGCACGCAGATTGAGCTGTTGCGCCGCCATCTGCAGCTGCAGGGCCTCGCGGTGCATCGCAGCAACTGGAACTCAAGTCCAGCGGTGCACCCGCTGATCCGCAGTCTCAAAGCGGAAAGGGCGCTTACGCCGCACAGCTTCGCCCTTGTGCACGCCGCGGACTTCGCGGACCGCTACGAGCGGGAGATCGTGCCGCGGCTGCGCCTCGGCGTGCACGTGCTGTGCGATCGCTACGTCGGCACCGCATTGGCGCGCGACGGTGCGCGCGGCCTGTCGCGCGATTGGATCGGCAGACTCTACGACTTCGCCCGGCCTGCGGACATCACATTCTACTTCCGCGTCCCGCCGGAGGTTGCGGCCGCGCGCATCCTGCGGGGCAGGCCGGCATTCTCGCACTATGAGGCAGGTCTCGACCTCGACCTCGCGGTCGACCCCTACGAAAGCTTCCTCCGCTTTCAGACCCGGGTGGCTGCCCATTACGCGGCGATCGCCGACAGCCAGGGCTGCGTCGTGATCGACGCCACGCTGCCGATGCGCGTTCAGCAGCGGCGGGTGCGGGCCGAGGTGCGGCGCCTCCTTGAAAGGGGGGCCAGATGATGCCCGCGGGCAGGCTGATCGTCATCGAAGGTCCGGACGGCGTAGGGCGGACAAGCCTCATCCGCCACCTGCGGGGAGCGCTCGAGAGCGAGGGACGGACGGTGACGTCGGTACGCCTCAGGGGTTCGGCGGGCATGCGCGGACCGCTGCGGGACCTGCAGCGGCGCGGCGACATCGCGGAACGCGCTCTCTTCCTGCTTTATGTCGCAGACCTCGCGCTTCTCGCGCGCGAGGAGATCGCTCCGGCGCTGGCGGCCGGCCGCATCGTGCTCGCCGACCGCTACACGCTCACACCGGTCGTGCGCGCCGAGGCGCGGGGCATCGACGGGGCATGGGCGGCAGACGTGCTCGCATTCCTGCCGGAGCCGGATCTCACACTCGTCCTGGAAGCCGACGCCCGCGTGCGCCTTGGGCGCATGCTGACGCGGCGACGTTTTCTGACGCCGCGCGAATCCGGGCTCGGCGCAACGTTCCGCCGCGACGCCCAGGCGATGCTGATGCGCTACCAGCGCAAGCTCGACCTGCTGTTCCACGCTCGGGTGGACGACCTGCGCGTCAAGTCTGTGGACGCGGGGAAGGCGGGCCCGGAGGTGCTGGAGGCTGCGCTCGAGGCGGTGCGGGGTGCGGTGGCGAAGCCATGGGGAGGAGGCGCGGCGTGAAGCGTGATGTGGGCACCATGGCGTGGGACGCGGCGGTCGCGGCGACCTGCGCCAAGTACGGCAGCGACGACAGGCACGGCAGCCACGTGGCCAACCTCGCGCTTCAGATGTTCGAGGCGTTCTCGCCTCTGCACATGCTCGGCGGCGATTACGAGCGCATCCTGGGACATGCCGCGCACCTGCACGACGTCGGCTATTTCGTCGCGGCCAAGGGTCACCACCGGCACGGCGCCTACATCGTCGAACACGATGAGCAGATGCGCGAGTATCCGCTCGAGGACCGGCGGCTGCTCGCGGGCATCGTGCGCAACCACCGCAAGCGGGCCCGTCCCGCGCCAAGGGAGTGGCCGCGCGAGCGCAGGCAGGCGCTGCTCTGGCTCTCCGCCCTGCTCCGCGTAGCCGACGCGCTCGACTACGATCACACCCAGGCAGCCGATATCACCGGGGTTCTGCCGCACGGCAGCGGCTTCGAGATCGTCGTGCAAGGCATGGATCCCAGGGCCTCGGTTGTGCGGCTGGCCGGCAAGGCCGGCCTTTTGCAGGAGCTGTCGGGCGGTCCGATCCGTTTTGCGGAGGCGAAGCGGTGAGGAGCGGACGTCACGCCTTTCTCGACATCGGCTCGCACTCGGCGCGGCTGCTCGTGGTCGAGGTGGGCCCGCACCAGTGCTGGCGGGTCGTCGACGAGGAGCGGGCCATCTTGCGGCTGGGTGACGCCCTGGCGCGCGAGGGACGGCTGATCGGCGAGATCGAGCGGGCGCAGACCGTCTACCGCTCGCTATGCCAGCGGGCTCGGCACCTCGGGGTGCGCGAGAGCGAGGCGGTCGGCACAGCGGCGCTCCGCGCGTCCCGCGACGGCGCCGCCTTCGCCGCCCAGCTCGCGCGGACGGCTGGCGTGCCGCTCACCATCCTGGGCGGCGAGGAGGAGGCAGGGCTCGGCTTTGTCGGTGCGGTCGGGACGCTGCCCGTGTCGAGCGGCAACCTTTGCGACCTTGGCGGCGCCAGCACGGAGGTGAGCCAGTTCCATGGCCGCGCCTTGCAGGTGGCCACCAGCGCACCGGTCGGGGCGGTCACCCTGCACCAGCAGTTTCTGCGGGACGATTCGCCGACTGCCGCCCAGGCTGCCGTGGCCCTGTCCTACGTGCGGCAAGTCTTGCAGGCGACCGTTCCTCGGCCCGAGCCCGGGCTGCCGCTGGTCGCACTCGGCGGGAGCTTCCGCAGCATCGCCAAGCTGCACCAGACGGCGGAGCGCTACCCCTTCGCGTCGCTGCACAACTACCGCATGCCGCCGGACGCGATCGAACTGCTTTGGCGGCGGCTGGGTCTCCTCACACTGCGCGAGAGGCTTAAGGTGCCGGGCCTCGCGGCGCACCGCGCGGAACTGGTGCCCAGCGCCCTCGTGATCGCGAGCGCCATCGTCGACCACCTCAGGCCCAGCGAGATCGTGATCAGCGGCGCGGGACTGCGCGAGGGCCTGCTCTACCGCCAACTCTATGGACACGATCTGCCGAGGGTCGACGACCTCCTCGAGCAAAGCTGCCGCAATCTCCTTTTTCAGCTCGCCGAGGTCGTGGACGAGGATCAGTCGGCCTTGACCGGCGACCTTCTCCTGGCGCTCTCGCCGCTGCTCGGCCAGGCAGACGCATTGCGGATCGGGCGCGCGGCGGCGAGCCTGCGCGGCATCGGCAGGCGAATCAACTTCTACGACCGCCACCGCCATACGTTCTC
This sequence comes from Bacillota bacterium, assembly GCA_021847575.1. GTDB lineage: Bacteria > Bacillota > Sulfobacillia > JAJZYS01 > JAJYTV01 > JAJZQO01. The sequence goes on from JAJZQO010000014.1 coordinate 9,222, forward strand.
GATCATCCTCGGGGCGCGCCTTTTCGGCCTCAGCCACCGCGAGCAGGTGCTGCTGGCGGCGGCCGCGGCCTACGAGGGGCCGCGGCTCATGCGCGAAGCACTCGTGCCCTACCTCGACATCCTGCTGCGCGGAGACATCGTTCTTGCCCAGCGCCTTGGCCTGGCCGTCGCCTATGCCGAGGGGCTCGCACGCAGCGCTCCCGGCCAGCGGGCCGCGATCGCCGCCGACATCACCCCTGCCCTCATCACCCTGGGCATCGCAGGCATCGCGCCACCGGCGCAGCTGCCTTTCGGCGAACTGGACCGGCTGGCGGGGCAGTTCGCCAAGGTCTTCGGGCGCAAACTCGTCACGCGGTACAACTGATCGGGTCAAGCCTGGGCGGCCCAAGCCGCGAAGCTTCCAGGCCGCCGCGACACAGGATCGCCGTACCATGGTCCCCCGAACGTGCGTTCGAGGGGCTACTGTGGCGCGGCTGGCGGGTGGTGCGCCCTGCGGGCAGTTCTTGCGGCTGTGGCGGGTATGACATTGCCGTTGGCGCCAACTAGACTGAATCCGACAACCGGTTGTCCAAACCAAGGTTGGAGGTAGCGGATGCGCAAGAGATTTGCGGCTCTCCTCGGCGTGCTGACCCTCGGCGCCCTTTTCCCGGGGATGGCGTTTGCCCAGGGCCACATCTATCAGGGCAGCGGGCACTGGGCGCACTACCGGCGATTCCACCGTGACTGGGACCACCGCTACTTCCACCACCGCCTGCCGGCGACGCACAGCGCGACGCCACCCTCGCAGGCGACGTCGGTCGGGGCCGCCAGCGGCATGTCGGGATCGGCATCCCAGGCCACAGGAGTGGTGCAGCCAGCGAGTGGAACGATCGACGGGTACCAGGTCGTCCGCACCGTCCAGCTGACCGCGACCGCCTACGGCCCGAGCGCACAGGACAATTATCCCTACGGCGCTGCAGACTACTTCGGTAACGCGCTCGTTGCGGGCGACGTGGCCGTCGACTCGAGCGTGATCCCGCTCGGCACGTGGCTCTGGGTGCAGGGCTACTCGTTCACGCCTTACCTGCCGCCGCAGGGTTTCCTGGCCCACGCGGTGGACGAGGGAGACGCGATCAAGGGAGACCGCATCGACCTCTACGTCAACAAGCCTGACTCGATCGTCAGCAACTTTGGCATCCAGCAGGTTACGGCGTACATCCTCAACAAGCCGGCGGTCAAGTAGTCAACCGGAACGACAGGGTGGCGGGCGCTCTGGTGAGGAGTGTTCCCGCCACGTTGGCGTTCATTGACGCATCTCTACCTTTATAACTGCGCAAGCGCTTCAGAACAATAAGGAAGGCCGTATAAATAAGTCCATCTACCGGCATATCAAAGAAATTCAATGCTTGGATTCGCGCCACGACAACCGCGAATCCTCAAAAGGGCTCATCAAATCATTTGCAGCCTGACAAAAGAGGACCAGGCAAGTACACTATGACAAACAACCGAACCGCAAAAACAAAGTTGGAGGTAAGATACGATGGTCAGCATACTGACAAATGGCGGAGCTGCTCTTCTTTCGCTCATGCTGCCTGGCATGGCCATGGCAGGTACGCCCCCGCAGTCCGCTCCGCCGACCGCGATCACCGCAGCTGCGCAGACGCCGAAAACGATCGACGGCCACCAGGTGTTGGGCACGATCGACCTGACCGCGACGGCCTACGGCCCCAGCCTGCAGGACAACTATCCCTACGGCGCCACCGACTACTTCGGTAGGCCGCTCATCCCGGGCGACGTCGCCGTGGACCCGAATGTCATCCCGCTCGGCACGCGGCTCTTCGTCGCGGGCTACACCTCGCCGGTCCTGCCCAAGGGCGGGTTCGTTGCCAGGGCGGTCGACGAGGGCGACGCGATCCAGGGCAGGCGCATCGACCTCTTCATCAACGCTCCGGAGAGCACGGTGTCGAACTTCGGCGTCCAGCGCGTCACGGCCTACATCCTGAAAAACTAGGCCGCGAGCATGACCGATAAGACGAAGGCAGGCGGGAGCCTGCCTTCGTCTTATCGGTCATGCGCCAGCTCAGGACTGCTCGAGTTCCTTCTCCACCGCCTTGAGCGGCGGCACCTCAGGCTGCGGCCACTGCAGCCTGAGGTCCTCGAGCGTCTCGACGAGGATGCGCGCGACGGCCAGGTTGCGGTACCACTTGTGGTCGGAGGGGATCACGTACCACGGGCTGTGGCTGGTGCTCGTACGCCGTATGGCGTCCTCGTAAGCGGCCTGGTAGTCGTCCCAGAGTTTGCGCTCCGCGAGATCCGACGCGCTGTACTTCCAGCGCTTGCGTGGATCCTGGAGGCGCTCCTCGATGCGCTTGGCCTGCTCCTCCTCGGAGATGTGCAGGAAGAACTTGCGGACGACGACGCCCTCCGTCGACAGGTGTCGCTCGAACTGGCGGATCGCGCGCATGCGCTCGTGCGCCCTGCCGCTGCCGATCTGGCCGTGTACGCGCGTCACCAGCACGTCCTCGTAGTGCGAGCGGTTGAAGATGCCGATTGTGCCGAGCGCGGGCACCTTCTTGTGGATGCGCCAGAGGAAGTCGTGCTGGAGCTCCTCGGACGTGGGCTGCTTGAAGGCGTGTACGGAAGTGCCCAGGGGCGAGAGCCCCTGCAGTACGTGGCGCACCGTGCCGTCCTTGCCGCTCGTGTCCATGCCCTGCAGCACGATGAGGAGGGCGTGGCTGCGTGCGGCGTAGAGGAGGTCGTGCAACTCGCCGAGCCGTTCGACGTCCTTTCTCAGGAGTTCCTTCGCGGTCTCCTCCTCGAGTTGTTGCGTGTCGGAAGGCGAGACCTTCCTGAGCGACAGCTCGTCATCGGCAGGAGCGATCGCGCCCTTCGAGCCTTTTGCCAACATGACACCTCCTTGATCCCTACCTAGCTTCTGCTTCGGTGGGACGGCTCCTGCACCGCCGCCCGCCGCACGCCGGTGTCGCGCAGCAGGTAGCTGCGGTCGAAACGGCGACTGCAGATGCCGCAGGAGATTTCCTGGCTCTTCGGCCTGCGGCGCAACCAGTGCTCGTGGCCAACCGGGCAGACGAAGAGAAGCCGCACCGAGGTGTCCGGCCTGCGTAGCGCCTGCATGATGTCCGCATTCGGGTAGCGGCTGAAGCCCCATTGCCGCATGAGGGCGCGGAAGGGCGGCCCGTGGCCCGCCCGGCGCAAGCCGAGGCGCCAGAGATGGTAGTGTGCGAGCTCGTGCAAGAGGAGGTCTCGCCGCTCCTGTGCGCTGCACGAATCAAGATACCGACGGCTGAGGGCGATGCAGGGGGGCGCGCCTGGCCTGAACAGCCCAGCTGTTCGGCCAGCCATGCGGGTCGAGGCGAAGAGCTGCGCCTCGAGCGTCAGGCCCGTCATCTCGGCGTAGAGGCGCATGGCTTCGTCCTCGAGCCGGCCGTCCGGCTGCCAGCCATGCGGGGCGGTGGACATCATCCGGCCTCCGCCTGGCCCTTGCGGGACAGCGCGTAGACACTGCGGTCGAGCCCGAGACAGGCGAGACCGCTTCTGTCCAGGCGCAGGTGGACGATGGCGCAGTTCGGCACGGCTTCCAGCCCGCCGGTCTCGTCCCGCAGGCCGCCCGTCAGGCTCAAGGCGGCTCGCAGCCCGTGCTGGTGCGTGAAGAGCGCCGCGGAGGAGTCCGGCGCCAGTCGCCGAAGCGTGTCGAGCAGGATCCTCAGCCGCACCGCGACGTCCGACAGGCGCTCGCCGCCAGGCGGCGCGATCTCGGGATCGTCGCGCCAGGCGAGATACCGGGGGTCCTCCCGCATGTCGCGCGACGAGCACCCATCCCAAACGCCGACAGACGTCTCGCGCAGGAGGTCGCTGAGCAGCAGGCCGCAGCGCAGCCGGCGAAGGAGCGGCCGCGCCGTCTGGCGCGTGCGCAGGAACGGGCTCGACAGCAGAATTGCCGGCTCGATGCCGCGCGATGCGAACCAGTCGGCGACAAGGGCGGCCTGGAGCGTTCCGCGCGCACTGAGGGGGGCGCCTGGTGCGGTGCAGTCGAAGCGCCGGTCGACGTTCGCCAGGCTTTCGCCGTGGCGCACGAGATAGAAGTCGGCCACTGGGCACCCCCTTAGGGTAGAGCCTGGGTAAGGTGGATGAGGAGGTCTCACAGTGCAGTTCTCGGTCGATCAAGACGTCTTTCGCGACATTCCCGGTCTACGCCTCGCGACCGGCTGGATCCTGCTGCCCAGGCAGCCGACGTCAGCGGAGGCGGGTGACCTGATTGGGCCCGCATGGGCCCAGGCGGGCGACACCGGGGCGGATCCCGTGCAGAGCCATCCGCAGCTCGCACCCTGGCGCGAGATCTTCCGCGGGCTGGGCCTGCCGGCGCGCGACTACCTGCCTTCGGTCGAAGCCTTGGTCCGCCGGGCCCGACGCGGTGGGCCACCCCTCAGGGTCCAGCCGCTCGTCGACGCGTACAACGCGATTTCTCTCAGGCGGCTCGTTCCCGTCGGCGCGTTCGACCTGGATGGACCGCAGGGGGACATCCGCCTGGGCCGCACACGTGGTGGCGAGCCGTTTTTGCCGATGGGCGGCGGAGCCGAGGAGACGGCCCTGCCCGGTGAGCTCTGCTACCTTGACGCGGGGCGCGTGCTGACGCGGCACTTCGTGTGGCGCCAGAGCGTCTGGGGCATGATCCGCGAAACGACCAGGCGGATCTTCCTCGTCGCCGAGATCCTGCCCGCCGCAGCGGCGCAGGCCGAGCCCGTGCTGCGGGACTTCGCGGACCTCGCCCTGAGCGTGGGCGGCGAGGCGTGTGTCCGGTTGCTCACGCCCGGCGACAGCCGGTTCGCATCCCCGTTCTGATCAGCTGCGACCGACGAGCGTGAGCGTGGTCTGGCCGCTCACGAATTGCACGAGCGTATGGCTCTTCGTGTCGATGAACGCCTTCTGGTTCGGGCCGGAGCCGGAGAGTGTGACAGGCACGCAGTTGAAGGTGCCGGCAGGCGTCGTCACCCTGGTCCGGTCGTTTGCGGTGAAGCCGATCGGCACCTCGGTGCCGGTCTTGATGATGGCATCCTGCACAAGCTGCAACTGGCCGGGCTTCACGTCGACGGCCGCGAGGGTGGGCAGAAGGGCGATGTTGGCTATCGTGTTCGGGCCGAACGGCATTTTCACGGTTGCCGTCTTGCCGTCCACGTTGCCCGAGTCGACGATGTTCTTGCCCGCCACGCGCGCCGAGAACGTGACGCGGTGGCCAGGCGAGGTGATGACCTCCTCGGCCGAGATGAAGCGCAGCCCCGGGCGGGTGAGCACGACGCGGTCGTCCTCGACCTTGGTGCCGATCACCTGGTGCATGACGAGGAGGGTCCGATCCGGCCCCTGCTGCGTGATCCGCCAGGTAACGGTGCCGGACAGGGCGCCGCTCAGCTGATAGTTCAGGCTCTGGGCCGGCAGGCTCGTGTGGGCGAAGGAGAAGCCGTTCGTCAGGTTGTTCGACGTGTTCTGGGACGCGCTCTTCGACTTGTCTTGGCCGCGGTGCGGCGAGGGACCGCCGCACCCTGCGACGGCCACCGCCAACAGTGCTGGCAGGGCTGCTGCTGCGAAGCGGGTCCAGTGGGACATGGTTGCACCTCCGGGTTGCTCGACAGTTCGATCCCCCAACTCCCAAATCACTATGCGATGTCGGTCGCAAGGCCGCAAGATGAAAGGCTGCACGGGGGCACGGCCGCCGTCCGGATTGCCCGGGGCGGCGCCAGGTCCCTCAGGCGGCATCTGGCGCCGCCCGAGGCCCAGGCAGGATCTCGAGGACCAGATAGGTGATCGCCGCGAAGAGCAGCGTCATCAGTGTGACGTGGAGCATGATGGCGCCGAGCGCGAGCGAGCTCGCGACGAGGTACCAGCCGGAAAAGGCCTGCAGGAGGATCAGCCCGAGAACCCACGCAGAGCCCCGGCGCAGGTCCCACCGCGCGGTGCGCGACCTGAACGCGAGATGCAGCCACAAGGCCCACAGCACCGCGATGGCGGCGGCGACGCGGTGGAGGTAGGGAATCCAGACCTGTCCGGCGAGGTGCGGCCAGAGCTGGCCGGAGCAGAGCGGCCAGCTCTGGCCGCACAGCATGCCTGTGCCGGTGTGCGAGACGTAGGCGCCGAGGTAGACGAGCAGGAAGACATAGGCGGCGAACGCGTAGACCAGCCGGCGCATGAGCGCCGGCACCGGGGCGCGGGCTGTGGCGCCACCTTGAGGGTTGGCCCCGGTCGCCTGGTGCAGGCGCAGATCGAGGCCGAACGTGCCGGCGAAGGCCACAAGCGAGATGCCGAAGTGCGATGCCAGCACTGCCGGCGCGGTCGGGAAGAGGACCGCGGCCGCGCCGAGACCGGCCTGGATGAACGTGAACAGGAACATCAGCACGGCGAGCACGCGCACCTCGACACGCCTGCCCCACCTGAGCCAGGCCCAGACGGCCAGCCAGACGACCAGGATGCCGACCAGCCCCGAGACGAAGCGGTGGCCGTACTCCACCACGCCGTGCAGGTCGAATGGCGGTGTGAACTGCCCTTCGCAAAGCGGCCAGTGGCGACCGCAGCCCTGGGCGGAACCTGTTTCGGTCACGAGAAAGCCGACGATGACGACGACGAACATCAGGATGTTCGTGACGCGCGCGAGCAGCACGAGGCTTCGCGGTGGCGGCGTGGGACTGTGCGTGGCTCAGGACCTCCAGTGGCCCTAGTGGCCGATGATCGCGCGGAACATGTTGGTGGTGGCGCCGGACGGGAACAGGATATACAGCATGAGAAAGACGCCCAGGCCCATGGCGGCCGCGATGAACCACGAGGCGGCGGTCCAGGGCGCGATGCGCCGGTGCTGGGGGAAACGGCCCCTGAGAGCGTAGCGCAGCGTCACGATGCCGAGCGCGGCCGCAAGCGTGGCGAGAACGGTGTGGATCTGCAGGAACACGAGGTAGGGCAAGGCCCACGCCTGCGGACCGCCGTAGTTCGTGTCCCCGACGAGCAGCGACTTCAGCATGTAGCTGACAAAGAAGGCCACGGCGAGTGCGCTCGCCGTGAGCATGTAACGCCTGTGCACGTCAGGCCTGCCGCGGCGGATGGCCCGCCAGCCGAGGGCGACCGAGAGGGCCGAGAGCAGCATGAACGACTCGTTGAGATAGGCGAGAACCACGGTCTTGCCTCCGATTGCGCCGTATCGCCTTGAGACTGCCTCAGATGGCGTGGACGTTCAAGACCATCGCCGCGAAGAGCAGCGTCAGGTAGACGAGCGAATAGCCGAAGGTGGCCTTCGCCCAGCGCACCTGCGGTAACCGCTCGCGCAACAGGCCGATGCACATGGCGACGAAGCCGAGACCGAGCAGCGAGGCCGCGATGAGGTAGAGGCTGCCGACGACACCGGTCAGGTAGAGGTCGAGCGTCGCGAAGAGGAGCATCAGGGTGTACATCAGCGACTGCACCTTCGTCACGCGTTCTCCCCGCGCCACCGGCATCATCGGGACCTGCGCCCGGCGGTAGTCCTCCTGGCGGAAAAGCGCCAGGGACCAGAAGTGGGCAGGTGTCCACAGGAAGATGATCAGGAACATCCAGACGGCCGCGAGCGACAGGTGTCCGGTGACGGCGGCCCAGCCGATCAGCGGCGGGAACGCGCCGGCGCCGCCGCCGATCACGATGTTCTGCGGCGTGCTGCGCTTGAGCCACATCGTGTAGATGCCGACGTAGTAGACGAATCCCGCCAGGGACAGAAGAGCGGTCAGGAGGTTCAGGTTCAGCAACAGGCCGAACGAGACCGCCTCGAGTGCTACGCCGAGCGCCAAGGAGCGCAGCGCGGGAATCCGGCCGGACGGCACGGGCCTGTCGGCGGTGCGGGCCATCAAACCGTCGATGTCGCGGTCGTACCACATGTTGACGGCGTGGGCGCCGCCCGCCGAGAGGGCGAGCCCGATCGTGCCGACGAACGATGGCCAGAACGCTGGCAGCCCGTGCGAGGCCACGACCATGGCGCAGTACGACGTGATGATGAGCAGCAGGACGATGCGTGGCTTGAGCAGTTGGATGTAGTCGCCGAACGTGGCGACGCCTGCGCTGCTGCGTGCCGCTTCGATGCCGAGAGGATTCGCCAAGGAGGCCATCTCCCGAGGAACCGATTGGAGCGCGCGGGGTTCTATGCCCAGCTTTGGATCAGGATCATGAGGCAGGTCCCGATCAGGGCGGCGAACATCAGGCCGCCCGCGAAGAAGTAGCTGTACAGGTGGCGGCTGCCGCGCAGGTGCATGAACAGGAACGCCTGCATCAGCACCTGCACGATGGCGAGGACGATCAGAACGGGCATGACCACGGCGGGCGCGAGGCCGATCTCGACCAGGAACACGGCGGCCAGCGTCAGGACGAGGCTCAGGACGCCGATCGTGATGTAGAGAGCCTTCTGCGAGCGGTCAGCCTTGGTCGGCAGCAGGGACGACTCCTGGCTCAACGCTAGCCCACCTTTCCTGCGAGATAGACGAGAGTGAAGATGACAACCCAGACGACATCGACAAAGTGCCAGTAGAGGCTCATGACGAAGACCTTCGTCGTCCGGTCTTCGTTGATGCCGTGCTTCATCGACTGGAAGAGGAGCAGCAGGATCCAGAACACGCCGAACGCTACGTGCAGGCCGTGAAACCCTGTCAGGGTGAAGAACGCGGAGCCGAAGGCGCTCGTCTGCAGCGTCAGGCCGCCGTGGTAGAACGTGTAGAACTCGTAGCCCTGGAACTCGAGGAAGAACAGGCCGAGGAGCGCCGTCAACCATAGCCAGAGCTGCATGCCGCGCACGTCGCGCCGCTGCATCGCCGCGACGCCCAGGACCACCGTGAGGCTGCTCGTGAGCAGGATCAGCGTGGCCACCGTGGTGAGCGGCAGGTCGAAGATCTGGGCCCCTGTCGGCCCGTGCGCGACACCCAGGTGCAGACCGAGATAACTGCCGATCAAGGAGGCGAAGAAGGCGCACTCGCCAGCGAGGAAGATCCAGATGCCGAGGATGCGATGGTCCTTGGGCAGCCCGAGTTCCTGGGACGTCTCGTGGGCGATCGCGATGCGCGTGGTCTCGCTGTGGGCGCTCACTCGGCCGCACCTCCCGCCGGGACATCGGGGTGCACGTGGTAGCCGTGATCCTCATGCACGAGCTGCAGCCCGATCTGCCAGAAGGCGGCCAGCAGCGCGATCAGCGCGAGCCAGTCGACATGCAGCAGGGCTCCGTAGCCGGCGATGACGATGGTCAGGGCGAGGAAGAACGGCGAGAGCGACGGCGACGGCATGTGGATCGGTCCGAGGGGCTCCGCCTTCGGCAGTTCCTTGCCCTGTCGCTTGGCGACCCAGTAGGCGTCGCGGTCCTCGATCAGGGGCACCTGCGCGAAGTTGTACTCCGGCGTCGGCGACGGTATGGACCACTCGAGCGATCGGCCGTCCCACGGATCCTGCTCGAGATCCGGCTTGCGCAGGAACGTCGAGATGAGGTTGTAGAGCAGGACGAGCATGCCTGCCAGCAGGATGAACGCCCCGATCGTGGCGATCTGGTTCGGCGTCGTCCAGCCGTAACCTGGCGCGTACGTCGAGATGCGGCGCGGCATGCCCTCGAGCCCGAGGATGTGCATCGGGAAGAACGTCACGTTGAAGCCGACGAAGACAAGCCAGAAGTTCCAGCGGCCGAGCCGCTCGCTCAGGAGCCGTCCCCAGATCCGCGGGAACCAGAAGTACAGTCCGGCCAGGGCCGCCATCAGGGTGCCGCCGAACAGCACATAGTGGAAGTGCGCCACGACGAAGTAGCTGTCGTTGTACTGCAGGTCGGCGGGAGCCATTGCGAGCATCACGCCGCTGATGCCGCCGATCACGAAGAGCGGGATGAACGACAGGGCGTAGAGGTTCGCGGTGGTGAAGCGGATCTGGCCGCCCCAGAGCGTCGCGAGCCAGTTGAAGATCTTTATGCCCGTAGGCACGGCGATCAGCATGGAGGTGATGGCGAAGATCGTGTTGACGATGGGGCCGAGTCCGTCCGCGAACATGTGGTGCGTCCAGACCATGAACGACAGGAACGCGATCACCGAGAGCGCCAGGGCCATCGACTCGTAGCCGAAGAGCGGCTTGCGGCTGAACGTCGGGATGATCTCGGAGATGATGCCGAACGCCGGCAGGATCACGATGTACACCTCGGGGTGGCCGAAGATCCAGAAGAGGTTCTGCCAGAGGAGCGCGTTTCCGCCGAGCGGGATGTTGAAGAAGTTTGCGTGGAACAGCCGGTCCATCATCTGCAGGATGAGGTTGACGGTGATCGGCGGGAACGCGAACAGGATCAGCAGCATCGTGATCAGCGCGGACCAGGTGAACATCGGCATGCGCAGAAGGCGCATGCCTGGGGCCCGCATGTTGAGGATGGTCACGAGGAAGTTGATCGCGGTCATGAGCGTGCCGATGCCGGTGATCTGCAGACCGATGTCGTAGAAGTCGACGCCGGCGCCAGGGCTGAAGTGGCCGCCGGAGAGCGGCACGTAGTTGAACCAGCCGGCGTCAGGGGCGCCGCCCATGAACCAGCTCGTGTACATGAACAGCCCGCCCAGGACGAAGAGCCAGAGGGAGAGCGAGTTCATGCGTGGGAACGCGACGTCGCGCGCGCCGATCTGCAGCGGCACGATCGCGTTGATATAACCGATGAGGATCGGCATCGCCACAAGGAAGATCATCGTCACGCCATGCATCGTGAAGAGCTGGTTGAACGTTTCGGCGGAGACCACATGGTTGTTCGGCTGCCAGAGCTGGATGCGCACGAGGAGCGCCTCCGCGCCGCCGAAGGCCATGAAGAACAGCGCCGCGTAGATGTACATGATACCGATCTTCTTGTGGTCGACACTCGCGATCCACGCCCAGATGCCGCGGTAGCTGGGCGCCTGTCGATGCGCGAGAGTCACGCGCTCGGTGATCGCCGCCATGGTCCGTACCTCCTGTTGCGCGGTCTACTTCAGGGCCTGCAGGAAGGCGACGAGGGATTGGATCTGGCCCTGCGAAAGGCCGAGGTCCGGCATCCTGGCGCCCGGCTTGACGGCCGGCGGGTTGCGCAGCCAGGCTGCTAGGCCCTCCGCCGTGTTCGGCAGCGTGCCGGCGGCGATGGTCGGGCGTTCGGCAAGCGCCGTGAGGTTCGGTCCCACCGTGCCATGGAACGGTGTGCCCTGGATGGTGTGGCAGGTGGCGCAGTTTTGCTTGAACAGGGCGAGTCCGGCCTTCTCCGCGGGGGTCGTCGCCGAGACGGTGTCATGCCGCATGTGCCTCAGCCACTTCTGGAAGTCGGCCGGCGACTGGGCGAGCACCGTGAACTTCATGTAGGCGTGACCCGCGCCGCAGAGCTGTGCGCACTGGCCGTAGTAGAGACCAGGCCTGGAGGCCTCGAGCCAGAGGTTGTTTGTCCGGCCGGGGATCAGGTCGGTCTTGCCGCCGAGTTCCGGGACCCAGAAGGAATGGATGACGTCGGCCGACTGCAGGCTGAAGTTGACCTTCTCACCAACGGGGATGTGCAGCTGGTTGGCCGTCACGACGCCCGTGCCGGGGTAGCGGAATTCCCACCAGTACTGGTGGCCGATGACCTGTACCTGGACGGTGCCCTTGCCGGTCTGCGGCGTGCCGAGCGCGAACGCGTAGTGCACGGTCGTGATCGAGAGCACGACGATGATGATGATCGGCACGATCGTCCACGCGATCTCAAGGGCCGTGCTGCCGTGCACCTGCTTGGGCAGGGCCTGGTCCGTCTTGCGGGCGCGGAAGCGGATCAGCGAGTATACAAAGACACCGAGAACCACGAGGAAGATGACGGTCATGATCGCGAGACTCTCGTAAAGCATGCTCAGCTGCGCTTGCGCGACGGGGCCGGCTGGCGAGAGCGTCGACTGCTTGCCGAGCCCGCATCCGCCGAGCAGGATCGCCGCTAGGGTCACGACCAGAGGCAGCGACACCTTGAAGTCGGGCCTGCGATGCCATCTCAAAGATCTCCGCCCTCCGATCTTGCCGGCCAGGGCCTCTGGCCCCTGTCTCTGGGCTGACAAGGGGTCTGCCAACGAGCGCAGGGCCAGGTGGCCCAATCACGTTTCCGACAGGATACCGAATAAGTGTCCAAATGCCAAGTGAAAACGTCACCAGGACAGGCCATATGGACACACGCGTCGGCCATGTGGACCTAACGCGAAAATGTCGTTGCAGGATGCGGCGAGCCAAGGCGGAAACTGTCCTGCAGAGCCGTTGGGAGGCGATCTTGATCGAACTTGGCTGGCCGCGGCATCCGCTGCTTCTCGCGCCGCCCGACGAACTGGGCCTCGTGCGGGATCGGGAGGTCGAATTGCCTGAGCCTGACAGCCCGTGGCACGGACCGTTTCTCGAGCAGTGCAAACAATTGTTTGAAGATTTGCGGGTTCGTCCGTTGCGCGACGCAACAAGCCTCGCCCGCAGGCTGCGCGAGAGCGTGGGCGGCCTGGACGGCGCCAAGGTGCTCGGTGTCTACGGGGGCGCCGGCAGCGGGCGGAGCACGGTCGTCCTTGCCCTCGCGCTGGCGCTCCAGGGCTTGGGACGATCCGTGGCCATTCTCGACGCGGATCTGGCTGCGCCGACTCTCAAGCCTACGCTCGGCCTGTCCGCCCCGCCGCTCCTGGTTGGGAGCCTTGTGCTCACGCTGCCGTGGCAGGGCATCAGGTTCCAGTCGCTCGCCACCTTCTGGCCCGCGGAGGGACCGCTGCCCTGGCAGGGGCAGGGGCTCGACACGGTGCTGAGACGCTTTCGCGACGACGTGGTCTGGGGACGGCCCGACGTCCTGCTCCTGGATCTGCCTCCGCTTGGTGACCCGCGTCTCGAGCAGGTTATGGCCGCATTCGCAGCCGTGCCGATCGCTGTGCGGGGCCCGCTCGGCAGTGCAGCGCAAGCGCCTGTGCCCTTGGCCGTGATCGGTCAGGCGGGCGGGGCTGGCGACGTTCAGCTGCCGTACGCGCCGCCCGGCGAGCGGCTTGTGGTCTTCGCCAACCTCTTGAGGCCCTTTGCCGAGGCCTCCCTCTGGAACGGGTCCGGCAGGAGCCACTGACCATCCCGGGCACATAGGCGTCCTCGCGCAAAGACCTCGTGCACCTCGAGCCGGTCGTCGAGCACGACAAGGTCGGCGGCATTGCCGACGGCGATGCGACCGCGCCTCGGCAGGCCGAGGGCCGCTGCCGGATGCGACGTGACCGCCGCGAGCGCGGCCTGGAGGGGCGCGCCGAATTTCAGCACGGCCTGGCGCAGAGCCCAGTGCAGCCGTGCGGCTTGGCCGATGCCCAGTCCGACCAGCCTGCCCTGGTCGTCGAAGACGGGGGAGGAGCCCTGGCCGTCCGAACTCATGGTGACGCGCTCGGGGTGGCCGCGGTGCAGGAGTTCGGCCAGGGCCTCGCCGGGGTCGACGGGCTTTCGGTCGCCAGGGGCGGGGAAGATGCCGGCGGTGACGTCGGCGTACGCGCCGAGCCGCGTCAGGTCCGCAGCCTCCGCGAACAGGTCCGGGTTGCGGTTCAGATGGGTCGCCGAGAAGAGGTCCTCAGGCAAGGCGCTGCGATGCAAAGCGCGGCGCACGGCTTCGAGGCGCCTTTGGCCGTCGCCCACGTGGATGTGCAGAATGCCCTTCTTGCCGGCGAGGAGCGCTCCGACGCGCACCTCGGCACCGATGGCGATCAGATCGTGGCCGGAGGGGTGACTGCCGCGGTCGTCGGCGATGGCGATCTCGCCTGCCCCCAGCACATCGGGCAGGTAGACGAGATCGGAGCGGACGCTGCCCGTAAGCGTGCGCGTCGGCAACTGGTAGGCTCCTGTCAGGATCTCGGCCGTCAGTCCGAGCGCCGTGAGGCGGCGCGCCTCGGCGAGCAGTTCCGCGACCGAGCGTGTGACGCCGTCCGTACCGAGCAGGCCGACCACACCCGTCGTGCCGTGCGGGCCTAGAGCGTGCGCCTCGATGGGCGGGGTGCGGTGCTGGTAGCCGCCCTCCCCGCCGCCGCCGGCGATGTGCACGTGCATGTCGATGAAGCCGGGCACCAGCATACGCCCATGCAGGTCGTGCACCCTGAGATCGGGCAGGATGCCCTGCTCCGGTTCGATGGACGGCGCAAGGCGCGCGATGACGCCCCCGGCGATCAGCACGTCCTGCCTGCCGAGCGGCTCGGGCCCGAAGCACTCGGCGCCGCGCAGCAGCGCGAACATGGCCACCACTCCCGTACTCGAGTTTGCCCGTGCGGGGATAGGACGAGCCCTTCGCCGGCCGGCAAGGTGCTATATTGGAACCGGACCACAGCTGGCCGGTGAGAGAGGAAGGGAGCAGACATGGGTCTCATGTCGCGCATGTCCACGATCTTCAAGTCCAAGGTTTCCTCGGCACTCGATGCGGCGGAGGACCCGCGCCAGACACTCGACTACTCCTACGAGCGGCAGATGGAGATGCTTCAGCAGGTGAAGCGCAGCCTTGCCGACGCAGTCACAGCCCGCAAGCAGATCGAACTTCAGAAGATTCGCCTGCAGGGCGACATGGACAAGTACCAGAGCGAGGCTGAGGCCGCGCTCAAGGCTGGCCGCGAGGATCTCGCGAGGCAGGCCCTGGAGCGCAAGGCCGCCCTCGGGACCCAGGCCCAGGGACTCGACGGGCAGATCGCCGAGCTCAAGGCGCAAGAGGACAAGATGGAGGAGAACGCCCGCCGGCTCGAGACCAAGATCGCCTCCTTCCGTGCCCAGAAGGAGGTCATCAAGGCGCAGTACACCACGGCGCAGGCGCAGGTGAAGATGGGCGAGGCGTCGACGGGGCTGTCGGAGGAACTGGCAGATGTCGGCCTTTCCGTGCAGCGCGCCCAGGACAAGACGGAGCGCATGCGGGCCCGCGCCCAGGCGATCGACGAGCTCACGGACAAGGGCGTGCTCGAAGACGCCCTGGCAACGCCCGGGGAGGACCCGGTCGAGCGCGAACTGCGCCGCACGCAGCAGACCTCGCAGGTCGAGGACGACCTGCAGGCGCTCAAGGCGAAGATCGCGACGGGAGGACAGCAGTGATCGCGCGCATCCTGCACGAGGGGCAGTACGAGCTGCCGGCCTCGGCGCTGGGTAACCTGAGAAAACTCGACGACGAGCTGATGGAGCGGCTCACGGCAGGCGACGCGCATGGCTTCGAGAATCGCCGCGACGCGCTTCTCGCGCTCGTGCGCGGCGAGGGGCGCATGCTCCCTGTGGAGACGCTGCGCGAGTCCGATCTCGTGCTCCCGCCTGCGGACATGACCCTCGAGGAGGCTCGCGCGCTCTTCACGCAGCACGCGTGAAGTGCCCGGCCCGCTCAGTGGGCGAAGGGGCGACAGGCGGATTCGCGGCGCTTGGGCCCGGCCAGGCTGTTGACGGACCGGGAGATGGATGTGGCGCCAAACCGGCTTGCCATGTTGACCGGGGGGTGACGCCACGCAGCGCAGCCTGCTGACGACGGACGTGATCGGTCGCCGCACCGCCCTCGAGATCCGGGCTCCGAACGGCTCGGGTCTGCTCGTGGCCGCCGGGGCCCGGCTTGGCCTGCATGAGGTGCAGGTTCTCACGTCGCGCGGCGTGCGGCAGGTCTTTTTGCAGGACGAACTGTTTCCCGAGTTCGCCGAAAACCACACCTTGCCGGTGACGGTGCACCTGCAGGCTCAGACCGCCCTGCGCCGCCTCACCGCGGCGCTCCAAGCGCCGGGCGATGCCCTTCCCATGCAGGAGATGCAGGAGCTGATGCGCGCCGTCCGCCGCCTGGTCGATGAGATCCTGGCTGCCGATGACCGCGTGGGCGACTTCGCGCCATGGCAGGGCAGCCCACCCGACCGGGTGGAGCACGTCGTGGACGTCGCGGCGATCAGCGTTCAGGTCGGACACTTCATGGGGCTGCCCCGCGACCAGCTGCAACGGCTCTGCGTCGGCGCCCTGCTGATGGATCTCGGTCTCACCCACGTATCCGAAGAGGCCCTGCGGCGGCCTGGACCACTCGACGCGCCGGCGGTTGCGGCCATCCTCGGGCATCCGCGCGAGGGCTGGCAGATGGTGCACCGCTCGTTGCCCTCGGTACTGCCCACCTCCGCGAGCGTGGTTCTGCAGCACCATGAGCGCGTGGACGGCTCAGGCTATCCCGAGGGGCGGCAGGGATCCGACATCTACATCTTTGCCCGCATCGTCGCGGCGGCGGACGTCTTCGCCGCCATCCGCAGCGACCGGCCGCATCGCCGCCGCTTCCGGCCCGTGGAGATCCTGCGCCAGTTGCGGGAGGAGGCCGGAACGGGCCTCGACGATCGGGTCTGCGGGATCCTGCTCGAACACGTGGCCATTGTGCAGAGCGGCGCGATCGTCCGCCTCAGCGACGGCTCGCTCGCGAAGGTGGTCGCGCACAGCATTGGCGCACCGTTGCAGCCGCTTTGCGTCGTGGTGGGCGGCGCCGTCGACCAGCCGGTGCGTCGGCGACAGGTGAGCCTCCGCGGTACGAACATTTTTGTCGATGAGGTCCTGCAGGCGTGGCCGCACGCGGTTGTCGGCGCTGTGCGCGGCGACCCGGGCCCCATCTGAGGTCGGGCGGGAGGCGCCTGCGCCGCTGTGCTGGGCGCGAAGGCTTGCACGAAGGAACAGGGCAAAGCGGGCTGGCCTGCCCCGATCAGCCGCCGGCGGGACTGATCATGCCCCGCTATGGGCCGCCCCTGCAGGTTCGAGACCACGCCCGCGACAAGCCCCAGCACCGCGAGCGCCCGGAGAGTGCGGGTCACGGCCAGGCCGCTGAGCGTCAGCACATGCAGGAGAGTCCCGCAGATCAGCGAGCGCTTGCGGCCGATGGGCCGGAAGATCATTGCCTGCCGATCAACCTAGGTGTATTAGTGTAATAGTACACCATAACTCGTAGGTCGGAGGTGACGGCCATGACCGCGGCGATCGAGGCGCACAGCCTCGCCAAGGTCTACCGGAACGGCCGCGGCGTGCTCGGTATCGATCTCGAGATCGCGGCGGGAGAGATCTTCGGCTTCCTCGGGCCGAACGGCGCGGGCAAGACGACGACCATCCGCACCCTGCTCGGCCTCGCGCGCGCGACGGGCGGCAGAGCGAGCATCGCCGGGCGCGACGTCAGCCAGGACAGCCTCGCGGTGCGGCGGCTGACAGGCTACCTGCCCGGCGACCCCGCCCTCTACGACGGCATGACGGGCCAGCAGCACCTGGACGTTGCGCTCTCCCTGCGCGGCATCCGGGACCAGGGCCGCGCGCATGCGATTGCGGAGCGCCTGGGCGTCGAGATGAACCGCAAAGTGCGACAGCTCTCCCGCGGCAACCGGCAGAAGGTCGCGATCCTCCTGGCGCTGGCCCACGATCCGCAGGTGCTGTTGCTCGACGAGCCGACAAGCGGACTCGACCCGCTGGCACAGGACGCTTTCCTTGACATCCTGCGGGAGGAGAAGCGGAAGGGCCGGACCATCTTCTTCAGCAGCCATGTCCTGCCTGAGGTGCAGGCCCTGAGCGACAGGGTGGGCATCATCCGCGACGGCAGGCTCGTCGCCGTGGACACGGTGGAGGCGTTGCGCCGCAGCCGCCTCAAGGAGGTGCGCCTACACTACGTGGGCGATGCGCCGGACTTCGCGGGCGTCGCAGGGGTTCGGGGACTCGAGGTGCACGGCGATGGGATCGTCTTCCACATCGCGGGAGACACAGCGCCGCTCTTCCGGGTCCTGGCCGAGCGTCCGCCAGCCGACATCACCATCGCCGAGCCGAGTCTCGAGGAGGTCTTCCGCGCCTACTACGAGGGGCGGCCCTCATGACGCTCTACCGCATGGCCTTGCGCCAGCAGCTGGTCTCCTGGCTCGTCTGGACGATCATCGTTGTCCTCGGCATCGGCACCGTCGCGTCGGCGGCGCCGGCGGTCGCAAGCTCCAAGGCGCTTGTAGCGCTGATGGGCAGCCTGCCTCCATCCTTCCGCTCGGTCATGGGCGGCGCCCTCATGGTGCGACGGCCGCTCGACGGCTACCTCTACATCAAGCTCGTGATGTACCTGCCGCTCCTCATCGGGATCTTCACCGGTTTCCAGGCGTCCTCGCTCCTGGCGCGCGAGATGGAGCACCGGCGCTTCGACTTCCTGCTCGGCCTGCCCATTTCGCGTCGGCGCCTCCTCGTGACGCGATTCGCGGGCCTCGTTACGGCGCAGGCTGCGATGTGGCTCGTGACCGTGGGCGCCCTGCTCGCCTTCCTCGCGCAGGAGGGACTGCATCCGGATGTCGCGGGATACACCCTCGTCGGCTACAGCGGCTTCCTCGCCACCCTGGCGACAGGCGCCGCGGCACTCTGGGCAAGCGCTGCCGCCCGTGACTACCGCAGCGCCATGCGCTGGGGTCTCGGCATCGCCGCGGTGCCCTTCGCCTACGACTTCGCCGTGCGCATCGCGACGCCTGGCCAGGGCTGGCTATACGTCGTGCCGTACGGCTACTACGACCCGCCGCACCTCCTCCTGACGCACGCCTTCCCCTGGCTCGCGACGCTGGTGCTCGGGGCGGCGTCGGTGCTGCTGACGCTCGGTGCGGTACGGTCGTTCGAGCGGAGGGAGGTCTGATCATGGCCATCCTGAGACAACACCTGCGCCGCGAGTCCGGGGCTCTCGCGGGCTGGTCCCTGGCCCTCGCCGCGCTCGTCGTGCTGCAGACGAGCCTCTACCGCGCATTGGCGGCCGGGACGATCGCAGGCCAGCTGCGAACGGCCTTGCACGGCCTGCCACCGCAACTCGTGCAGTTCGTCGGCGGCGGCCTGGACCTCTTCAGCGTGAACGGCTGGCTGGCTGCGATCGACCTCTCCGGCTGGATCACGCTGAGCGCGGGCATCTGGCTGGCCCTCGCCGCGGTCAGCGTCGTCGCCGCCGATGTCGACCACGGCACGCTCGAGTTCATGCTTGCGCTGCCGGTGCAGCGGGGCAGGCTGCTCATGGAGCGATCGCTTTCGCTGCTCCTGCAGCTTGTGCTGCTCTACTCCGTCATCTACCTCGCGGCGCTCGCTGGTCTCGCGCTCGTCGGCGAGCACTGGAACGCCATGCGCTTCGCCGAAGCGATGGGATTCGTGCTGCTCGACCAGGTGGCGCTCGCCGGCACGCTCGTGCTCGTGTCCCTCTTCTTCCGCGACCAGACCTATGCGCTGCTGGCGACGGTTGCGGCCGCTGCGGTGTTCATCTTCATCCCGGTGTTCGTCGAGCCGAACTCGAGCCTCGGCTTCATCCGCCACCTGACTCCGTTCGACTACGCGGCCGCAGGCGGACTGATGCTGCACGGGACATATCCCGCGGGCCAGATCGTCCTCAGCGCGGTCTGGGCTGTACTCGCCTTCCTTTGCGCATGGGCGGTTTTCGCACGGCAAGAGGTGTAGACGATGTGGATCCGGATCGACAGCAACAGCGGCGTGCCCATCTACCGCCAGATCGCGGCCCAGATCGAGCAGGCGGTCCTGGCTGGGGTGCTCCAGGGCGGCGACAAGCTACCCGGGGTGCGTGAGCTGGCCCTGGAACTGGCTGTCAATCCGGCGACCGTCGCCAAGGCATACGAGGGGCTGCAGCTCGGGGGCGTGATCGAGCAGCCGCGCGGCCGCGGCACCTTCGTGCTGGGGCGGCCAGTGCTCGAGGAGGCACAGCGGCGCAGACGCCTGCTCGCTGCGGCGGAGTCGCTACTGCTCGAGGCCGAGCGTCTCGGCTTCAGCGCGGACGAAGCGCTCGCAGCGCTGCGCGCCGTGACGTTGGCCGAGCGCGAGGCGGACGCTGGCGGGGAGGGGGATGAGCATGCCGGCAGTTGAGATCGCACACCTGACGAAGCGTTTCGGGACGCTGAGCGTCCTCGACGGCATCGATCTCGCCGTGCCGGCGGGCAGCATCTTCGGCCTGCTCGGCCTGAACGGGGCCGGCAAGACGACTCTTTTGCGCATCCTGCTTGGTTTCGTGCGGCCGAGCGGCGGCGACGCCAGCATCCTTGGCTGGCCGCTCGGCAGGCTCTCCCAGGCGGAGAGGGCCCGCATCGCCTATGTGCCCGAGACGATGGCGCTCTACGAGAGCATGCGCGTCGCCGAGCTGGCGCGCTTCATTGCGGACCTCCATCCGCACTGGGATCAGGCGGCGGCCCACCGCTACATGGACGCCTTCGACCTGCCGCCTGCGCGCCGCGTGGGGGCGCTCAGCCGCGGCATGCGCACGCAGCTCCAGCTCGCGCTGGCCCTGGCGACCCAGCCGGAGCTCCTGATCATCGACGAGCCTGCAGCCGGCCTCGACCCCGTCCACCGCAGGCGCTACCTGCAGGTGCTGCTCGAGGCGTGCGCCGTGCCGGAGCGCACCGTACTCATCACTTCGCAGGACCTCGGCCTCGTCGAGCGCACCTGCGATCACTTCGCGCTCCTGCACGAGCGACGGATCCAGGTGGCGGGGCCGATCAGCGAAATCCTCGACAGCGAGCGCCGGCTCATCGTGACGGCGCCGGCCGGGGCCGGGGCGGCGCTCAGCGCTCTCGCGGGCGTCAGGCAGGTGCGGGCGGAGGCCCACGGCTTCCTCGTCACGGGAAGCATCGGCCCAGAGGAGGTGCGGACAGTGGCCGGCGTCGTGCAGGTGCAATCGATCGGCCTCTCGCTGGAGGAGCTGTTCTGGAGCTACGTCGAGGGCGGTTAGAGCGAGACGGACGCGCAGGAGGCGCATTCGGGACCGATTTCGGCTCGGTGGTGCCGCCAGGCACGGGGCGGACGGCCATTTCAGAGGAATTCTGGCGGATTGCGCCGAATAGCGTCGACTTGTGCACGAGCAAACGGGGGTTTTCCACTTGCGGAGGGTACAGGTCGGCGAGCATATCGTCGGCAAGTTTGCCGCCAAGACGATCTACGGCGCGAAAGGACAAGCGCCGCTCGTGCGGCGCGGCGCCCGGATCCGGGCCACCATGGTCGGAGCCTTGCTCCGCCGCGGTGTCGAGGGCATCTGGATTACGGACGAGCTCTTCCCGGAGCTCGAGGTCCAGGAGGCGGTCCGCCAGGAGGCTGTCGACGTCACGAGGCGATGCCTCGGCGACATCTTCAAGGCGGCCCGCGGGAGCACCGAGCCGACGCAGGCGCAGGCCCTGCGGCTCGCCACCGCCATACGCAACCTGGTGGACGAGATCGTGCAGAACGACGACGTCGTCGCGAACGTCAGCCACCTGCGCGCCTGGGACAACTACACGTTCGAGCACTCGGTGCAGGTGGCCATCCTCTCCGTGCTGGTGGGCAAGCACCTGATGATGACCGAGGACCAGCTGGTGCGGCTCGGCACGGGCGCGGTGCTGCACGACGTCGGCAAGGTGATGGTGCCCCAGGACATCTTGCAGAAGCCCTCGCGGCTCACGGCCGAAGAGTTCGAGATCGTCAAGCAGCACCCCAGACTCGGTTGGGACCTGGTACACGAGGGATTTCAGAACATCATGCCGACATCGTCCATCGTCGTCCTGCAGCACCATGAGCGCCTCGACGGCTCGGGCTACCCGTCGCAGTTGCGCGGGGACGAGATCTATGTCTTCTCGCGCGTCGTCGCCGCGGCCGACGTCTTCGACGCGGTGCGGGCCGAACGCAACTACCGCCCGCTCTACACGCCTCGCCGCGTCCTGCAGATCATGCAGGAGGAGGCGGGGGCGAAGCTGGACGCCTCGGCGGTCCAGGCCCTGCTGCAACATGTGGCGATCATCCCGGTCGGGGAGATCGTGCGACTCACCAACGGGCTCCTGGGGGCGGTCACAGATCTCAACAGCGGCGATCCGTTGCAGCCTGTCGTCACGGTTGTCGCCGACGACCGCGACATGCCGATCGAGCGCGAACGGATCGACCTGCGCGGCACCCCCCTGCAGGTGGACCAGGTTCTGAACGAGTGGCCCCCGGGGTTCGAGCAGCGCGCGCGGGAGTTCCTGCACAGCGGCACGTGACACGCGAGGGACCGTCCACGGCGGACGGTCCCTCGCTCATTGCGGTTGCGTCAATACGGGCATCTTGGGCACGCGCCAGACCAGGCTTCCCGTCGGTGATGCGGCGATCGGCGGACCGAGGGCGGCGTTGATCTGGCGCAGCGCCTCCTCTGGAATCGTCCTGATACCGTACTCCTGACGCGGCAGGAAGTACAGCCGCGTCACGTGCAGGCGCATGAGGTCGCTGAGCAGGATCGTCTGGTAGATCTCCGGGGAGAAGTCCGGGTTCAACAGCGCCTGCACGCCCTGGAGCTGCTGCTGGCGGGCCAACGTGTTGTCGTTGTGCCCGTAGACGTTGGCGACCGGAAAGGTGTAGCCGGAGAGCTGCAGCATCTGCATCGTCTCGGGGAAGGCCGCGGTGAGGACGTAGGTCGGCTGGCCGCGCAGCGCCTGCGCCACGGGCGATGTCTGGGCCATGTCGACGCTGGCGCGCGGTATCGCCGTGTTCGGGAAGGGGATGATGGGCAGCCAGGTGGCGATCATCAGGCCGAAAAGCCAGTATGGCCGCCGCGGAGCCGAGGAGCCGCCGCGTCGCAGGAGGTCCTCCATCGCGATCATCGTCAGGCCCACCACGGCGAGGTCCACGTAGAACATCAGGCGTGCCGGCAGCAGGTCCTTGACGAACGGCAGGAGGCCGAACGCGGCCCAGGGCAGCGGCACGGGCGACGTGTAGCCGAGGAGATGCAGGCTGTGGCCGAGGGCCAGCAGCGTGACAGCACCTGCGGTGATGGCCAGGACGCGCGCAAGCGGCCGGTGCCACAGGCGGGGCAGCGCCCAGTAGAGCAGCATCAGGGCCGGGATGCCGAGGTAGCCGTTGTCCTCGGCGTAGTTGCCGGTGTACCAGATGGCGGGATCGGGTCCCGGCAGGTGGACCAGGAAGGCGTGGGTCGGCAGGACAAGGCTGACGAGGTCGACGACGTACACATTCGGCGGCTGAACCGAGTGCAAGACGCGGTAGGGTCCGAAGAACATCTCATAGAGACCCGGCAGGGCGATCACCGCGGCCGTCACGGCGGCCGCGAGCAGGAACGAAAGCGGCACCCGGCGGATGAGCCGCAGGAGTTCCGGGCGCGCCGCGAACCAGGCCACGACCAGAGTCAGTGCCATGGTGAGGACGAAGCTCACCAGCACCTCGAGCAGGGTGTAGAACTGCGCGGCAAGCAGGACGCCGCCGAGGACGCCCCAGAGCCAGGGGCGGCGGGGCGTGTCCTGTACGAGTTTCAGTGCCAGCAGCACGAAAGCGAGGACCAGGGGCGTCGTGATCAGGCTGATGTGGGAGAGGGCCTGCGTCGTGACGTAGGGCAGGATCGCCGTCATCAGGCCGCCCAGGATGGCAAGCCACTGGCGGGCGCCGAGCCGGGACCAGATCGCCTGGCCGAGGATGCCCGCGAGCACGAAATTGAGGAAGAACCAGAGGTCGTAGGTTGCGGCGGTGCCCAGCACCGCGGTGACCGGCCCGAGGAGCAGGGACTCCGCTACGATCGATGTGTTCCACATCAGATTCATGCCGTGCGGGTAGTTGAGCAGGGACGTGATGAACGGGTTCTGGCCGGTGGACACGGCGTGCCAGAACCAGCCGAGGTACCACATGTACTGTTCGGCATCGCCGCCGTAGCCCGGGAAGGTGACGCCGGGCTGCACGAGGGAGCGGCCCAGGAGAGCGAAGGTCAGTAGCGTGTAGAGGAGCGCACCGGCAAAAAAGCCGTAGGCCGTGGTGCCCACGGCCGCGAGCTCCTGCCTGCGCAGGGGAGGGACCAGACGCTCGACGAGGCGCCCAGCGGGATGAAGCGCGTGCCTCAAACGCTTTCGCAGTGGTAGCACCAGTTCGTACGCCTTCGCCACGTGATCTACCCGCGCAGCCATCGGGTGAGCATCGTCCGCGCGAAACGGTAGCCGTAGACGAAGTCGTTGCCCTTCTTGCTCTGACCCGCGATCCGGCGCTGCACCGTGATCGGCCGCTCGGCGATGCGCAGGCCGAGCCGGCGCACCAGCATGATCGTCTCCGCCGTGTGGTACTGGCTTTCCGACGTCTCGAGGTGCGTCAGCTTGTGGGCATCGAAGGCCCGGAAGCCGGACGAGCAGTCGGTAAGATGGGTCTGCAGCAACAGGTTGAGGAAAAAGTTGAAAAACGTCAGCCCCGCGCTGCGCAAGGCGCTCACCTGCTCGAAGCTGCCGAGGCGCCGCGAGCCGATCACGAAATCCGCGTCGCCCTGCAGGATCGGCGCGACGAGGGACGCGATGTCCGAGGCGAGGTGCTGGCCGTCCGCGTCCATCGTCACGATCACACGCGCGCCGCTCTGCGCGGCGAAGTTGTAGCCGATGCGGATGGCGGCGCCGCCACCCATGTTGATGGGCAGGTCCAGCACCTGAGCCCCTGCACTGCGCGCCATGGCGGCGGTCTGGTCGCTGCAGCCGTCGGCGACGACGACCGGATGGACCCGCTGGCCGAGAATCTCAGGCGGCAGGCCGTGCACGACCTTGCCCACCGCCTCCTCCTCGTTGAAGGCCGGCATCACGATGGCGACGCCGTCCAGGTCGGAGTTGGTGCCCTGGGAGGCGATGCGGGCCACGAGCGCCTCGAGCTGCCCGTCCGAGCGCTCGTGGCCGCGGCGATGCTGCCCCGCCGACCAGAAGAGGTAGAGCCAGAGGATGAGGTTGGAAAGGATGATCAGTGCCAGGAGGCGGCCATGCGGCGCGCGGCCGAGCAGCAGCAGATCCGTCGGGACGGTGCCGAGCTCAGGGAAGAGCGACACCGCGAGCAGGATCAGAGCGGCAAGGAAGCCCAGTCCGTCGGCGGAGGTCGGGGCGCGGCGCGAGAGGCCGCGCAGGACCATGAAGCCGAGGATCAGGGCGACCAGCAGACCGCCGATGCGTAGTGCGCTCATGGCGTTCTTCCTCCGTTCAGGTCGTCGACAGCAGGCGCGGGGCCGTCTTGAAGGACAGCCCGCCGACCGCCACCGAAAGTATGAGAAGCGTCATATGAACACCGATCGCCGCGACGGCTGCGACCGACCAGGGCGTACCGAACAGGCGCAGGATCATGATCCACCAGACCTCCACGGTGCCGAGGCCAGCCACGCCCTGCACCGGCAGCACCAGGAGCAGCGCCGCGAGCGCCCCCCCGACCGACGCCTCCGCGAACGTCACGGGCGCGCCGAACGCGCGCAGCGTCAGGTAGTACGAGAGGATGCTCAGGATGCGCAAGGCGAACGTGACCAGCCAACTGGGGATATTGTAGACCATGCCCCCGAGGCGGGCGTCGATCTGGCCGAGAAAGACATGCAGGCGCGGCCAGGGGATGATGTTCGCGGCGCGAAACACGGCGCGCCGCACAGGCGGCAGGAAGACGAGAAGAGTGCCGAGGGCCGTGACGGCCAGCGAGACGCCGAGGAGGGCCATCGACCCCTTGGGCAGGGACGAGACGGCGAAGCCGGCGATCACCAGGATGACGAGCCACGAAAGCAGGTCCTGGACGCGCGCGACGGCCATCGCGGCGGTGGCGTGCGCGGCGCCGCCCGGCGCGCCGCGGTAGATGAGCGGCAGCGAGACCTCGCCAATGCCCCCGGGCAGAACGCTGCAGGCGGCGGAATAGAGCCAGCCGAGGCCAACCGTCTCCTGCCAGCTCGAGCGGTCCCGCAGGAGCTGGCGGAATCTCAGCCCGCGCCCGGCGGCGAACACCGGGTAGACGACCAGAACGGCCAGCAGGTCGGGCCAATAGGGATGGACCCTGCCGAGCATGGACAACGAGCCGAGGCTCTTGACCACGGCGTAGATTCCGGCGATCGAGAAGACCGCCGGAATGCCCCACGTCCAAAGTCTACGGCGCACTGCCCCACCCCCCCTCGGATCCGCTCGCGGCGGTTTAGACGCCGCGGACGCCCTCCGGCTGGCGCCGCCACTGCACCGTGGGCAGGATGACGTCCCGGTTGATGCGCTCCGAGTGCTGCGCAGCCCATGACACCATACCGGCGAGCACGTCGACGGTCAGGCGGTGGGGCTGCAGGCCGAGCGCCAGCAGAGCGCTGTTGCGCGCGTTGTAGTGGTGGCTTTCCATTTCAAGGCGGGGGTTCGGGATCGACTTCCTCTCGGCGGTGATGCCGCGCTTGGCGGCGGCGGCGATGACGCGTTCCGCGAGCTCGTCGATCGTGAACTGCTCGGTGAACTGGTTGAAGACGCGGAACTCGCCCGGCTGGGCGGGGTTCAACGCCGCGATCTCGACGCACTGCAGCGTGTCCCTGATGTTCAGGTAGCCGCGCTTCTGTCCGCCCTTCCCATAGACGGTGAGCGGCATGCCCACGACGGCCTGCGCCACGAAGCGGTTGATCACGGTACCAAAGTATTCGTCGTAGTGGAAGCTCGTTGCGAGGCGGGGGTCGATCGCGGTCTCGTCGGTGTCGGTTCCGTACACGACGCCCTGGTTGAGATCGGTGACGCGCAAGTTCCAGATCCGCGCGGCGAACATCAGGTTGTGCGAGTCGTGCACCTTCGAAAGGTGGTAGAAGGATCCCGGGCTCTTCGGGAAGGGCAGGCGGTCGCGGCGACCGTTGTGCTCGATCTCGATGTAGCCCTCCTCGATGTCGATGTTGGGCGTGCCGTACTCGCCCATCGTGCCAAGCTTGATCAGGTGTGCGTCAGGCACGATGTCGTGCATCGCGAACGCGAGCTGCAGCGTGCCGAGCACGTTGTTGGACTGGGAGAGGATCGCGTGCTCGACATCGATCATCGAGAACGGCGCGGACGGCTGCTCGCCGTAGTGCACGATGGCCTCCGGGCGGAACCGCTCGAGCACGCTGCGGATGACCGACTTGTCGGCGACGTCGCCGACGAACACCTCGACCTCGCGGTCGGTGGTCTCGCGCAGGGCCTGCGCGCGTTCGGTCAAAGAGGCGATCGGCCAGAGCGGCGCCACGCCGAGTTCCGCTTCCCAGCGGCGCTTTATCATGTTGTCAAGCACCGCGACCTCGTGTCCGCGCTGCGCGAAGTGCATAGCTGTCGGCCAGCCGAGGTATCCGTCACCGCCGATGATCAGTATGCGCAAGAAGATCCTCCTTCGACGTATCGGCGCGCTATGGGCCGATCTGCGTTCCGCTCGCATGGTCCAGGCGGCACTACAACCGGTACTTACGGTACCACAGATGTGGGCGATGCGGCGCTTTCTGCGAGGCTAGCCGATGAACCTTAGACAGCACCAAGAGTTTGCAGGGGGCGGCTCACCCGGAAAACCACCAGTGGGCGTACGTAAACCAGAACCAGAGCTGCAGGAAGGCCATCACCCCCATCGCGACGCGCCACGTGCGCTCCGAAAGCCGTTCCGCGACTACGCGGTAAACGGGAAAATACGGCATTACGAGCCGCGTCGCACTCATCAGCACGAAGCCGTTCGGAATCGACGGGTCGACGAGGATCGACAGGACGCCGAAGAAGACGTAGAGCTTGTCGCCGAGCGACATGCGGCCTCTGTCCAAGGCGATGACCCCGAGGAACACCAGTGGGGCGATGAAATCGGTGATGGCCAGCGGCAGGCCTTGGCCGGAGAAGATGTGCATCAGCGCGAAGGCGAGCGCGAAGGAGCCGCCCGTGAAGTGGCGGTGCCAGGTGGCCTGCTGCGCGAGGAACTGCAGCGGATTGCCGCTGTAGATCCAGCTGTAGCCGAGGTACAGCCCCAGGCCCGCGACGCCGATCAAAGACAGCGCGGCGCGTCGCCAGAATGGCCGGTCGAACCGGCGACCCGAATCCTCCCAGGCGTAGCCGAGGTAGGGCAGGATCAGCAGGATGCCGTTCGCGCGGGAGAGCGCCGCCGCTGCCATGGCGAACGCAGCCCAGCCGTAGCGGCCCCGGCGCAGCAGCAGGTAGGTGACGACCGACAGCAGCAGGTAGAGCGATTCGGGGTACATCGCGACGAGGAAGAAGGCGGCGGGATAGGCCAGCATCAGGCCGAGCGCGCGCCTTGTGACGAGGTCGCCCGCCTCCTCGCGCCAGAGCTTGACGAGAAGAGAGAGCGCGAGGAAGTCAGCCCCCCACGCGATCAGTTCGCCGGCCAGAACATACGGAACGCCGCTCAGGTCGTGCAGTCCACGCATCAGGAGCGGGTAGAGCGGCGAGAACGCGTAGGCCGCTGTCCGAAAATAGCCGTGGGCGGCGATGCGGTAGTACCATGCGGAGTCCCAGCGGGCGAACGGGGCGAGCCAGTGCGCGATGTGCGGCGTCCAGTGGCTCGGGCCCGCGGGAACGAGCCACAGGCCGACGACTCCGATCACCCAGAGTGGGATCAGTGTGAAGATAAAGCCCTTCAGCGCGAGCGGCATGCGATCGCGCGGCCGGGACGGGTTTCCCGCTGTCACCATGCGCTAGCGCCGGGACGCGCTGCGCTCGGGCTCCAGGACGGTCTCGCCGACCGGCAGGTAGGTCCAGCGGTCGTTGAGGCGGTAGGTGGCCAGCACGGCCACCGCGATGCCGACCAGCTGGTCCAGCAGGTCGAACTGCAGCCCCATTGCGCGCAGGACGAGGAGCACGAGCCACGTGATCAGGGTGCCGGTCTCGGAAACGAGCAGGTAGCGGAGCGCATGCCGCCAAAGGTTCGCCGAACGGTAGCGGTCCCGCCAAGTGATCGTGGTGTTCCAAAGGAAGTTCCATGCAATGGCAGCGTTTGAGGCGATCGGCGATGCAAGAAGGGCGGCGTGCTGCACGCCCTGGAGCAGGTCGCTCGTCAGAAGGGCGAACAGGGCCGCGTTCACCGCGACGCCGGTTCCGCCGACCAGCGCGAACAGGAAAAAGCGGGTGTTCTCGGGATGCACCGTGATGAGATCGAGCAGCTGGCGCAGGTAGTCGACCTGCGTCTTCCAGCCCAGCTTGGACTGGTTGGCCGAACGTTCGGCAAAGCTGTACGGCACCTCGACCGTGCGTTGCACCCGACCGCGCACCAGCAGTTCCAGCAGGATCTTGAAGCCCTTTGGCTTCGACCCGAGCAATGGCAGGACCGCCTCGCGGGTCGCCAGGAAGTAGCCCGACATCGGGTCGCTGGTGGCGCGGCTCTCGCGCAGCATCAAGTGGGCGAGGGCCCTGCCGCCGAGCGACAGGCTGCGGCGGATGGGGCCGTCGAGGCCGCCCGGGCTGCCGCCGGCGATGTAGCGCGACGGCACGACGACGTCGGCCCGGCGCTGCCGCTGCGCCTGGAGCATTTGCGGCAGGATCTCGGGCGGGTGCTGCAGGTCTGCGTCCATCACGGCCACAAGGTCGCCCTGGGCGGCGCCGAACCCTGCGATCACCGCGGTCGAAAGGCCGCGTTCGCGGCGGTGCAAGAGGCGCACGCGAGGGTCCTCCGCCGCGATGCGGGCGATTTCGCGTGTCGTTTCATCCACGCTGTCGTCGACAAAGATGATCTCGTATTCCTCGGCGGATAACGCGCGGCTCACCCGCTCGTAGAGCGGATGGATATTGTCTCGTTCGTTGAAGGTCGGAATGATCAACGAGAGCACATAAGCCCTCCTCGCTGCGGTCCGGGGTCATTCTAGCATCGGGCGCCGCGAGATAGCCTGAGAACCGCCTAAAAGTGCCATCGGTCATCTAGCCTGCCCGCCCGCGCTGGCTGGCATGCCGACGGCCCGCCGATCGGCGGGCCGTCGCACGACAGGATCGCGTCGGGGTCTCATGGGCCGAGCGGGTTGTCCCAGAGGGGATACCAGCGCTCGAGTTCGGGCTCGATCGGCACCAGCGCCGTGAGTAGTGTTTGCAGCTGAAGCTCCCTCGCCTCGTCGCGGTCCTTGCCCGACGTCGGGTGAAACGGGTAGAAGCGTCCCCGCTTGTAATTGTAGACGAGAAACGTCGTGCCGCCGCGATCCTGGAAGGGGAAGAGGGCGGCGAGCAGGGCGCCGCCGTAGCCCTGGTCGGAAAGCGTGTCGCCAAGGGCGTGCAGGCCGGTCAGCACGTCGTCCGCCCCACCGCGCAGCAGGATCCAGTGGAAGTTCTCCCTGTCGTCCGAAAGCTCGAGTGCGAGATGGTGCTCGTCGGCGTAGAGGTGCGTCACGTCCTCAGCCTGCTTCAGGGCGTCGGTGAACGCCTGCTCCTCGCTCGGGCGGCAACAGACCGCGCCAGCGCCGGCGAAGACGAGTCCCTTCGCCTCGAAGTCCGGCAGGCTGGCGCCAAGCCGGAAGAACGGGTCGAACTGCGGCTTTTTGAGGCGTGTGCGCCCGAACAGGGCGTCGAAGAAGCTCAACGGTTGATCTCCTGTTCGAGGCGCCGCAGGTGGTCCAGGCGGTGCTCGAGGGTCGGGTGGGTCTGGAACAGCTCGTAGATCGCGCTCTGTGTCGCCACCGGCACGATGAAGAGCGCCTGCAGAGTCTCGGCGTGGCGCAGGTCCTTGCGCGGAATGCGGCTGTGCTGTTGCAACTTGACGAGCGCGGACATGAGCTGCGACGGCTGTCCTGTCAGGATGGCCGAGCCGCGATCCGCCGCATACTCGCGGTAGCGCGAGAAGGCGCGGATGAGGAAGAACGACACGATCCAGACGATGAACGATGCGAGGTAGACGAGCGCCGCGTTGCCGCTGTCCCTGCGGTTGCCCCCGAAGCCGCCCATGGGCATGAACCAGAACGCCATCTGTACGATGTAGGATGCGACGGTGGCGAAGAAGCTCGCCATGGTGATCAGCGCCATATCGCGGTTGTGCACGTGTGTGATCTCGTGCGCGAGGACGGCTTCCACCTCGCCGGGCGTCAGCCGCTGCATGAGTCCTGTCGTCACCGCGACGACGGCGTGGCGCGGCGAGCGCCCCGTGGCGAAGGCGTTCGGCATGTCGGTGCGCATGACGGCGATCCTGGGGTTGGGGATGTCCGCCAGCTGGGCGAGCCTCGCCACCATCTGTTCGAGCTCGGGGTCCTCCCCGGGTCGCAGCATCTGGGCGCCCATCGTCGCGAGGATCAGCTGGTCGGAGAAGTAGTACTGCACCAGCAGCAGACCGCCGGCGAAGACGACCACGCCGAAGAAGCCGACCCCCGCCCGCAGCAGAACCCATACGAAAAGGGTGTAGAGCGCAGCCAGCAGCAAAAGCGAGAAGAGCATTCTGACATTCAGACCGACGTCTGGACGAAGCCGCCGCACGGCGTTCCCTCCCGCCCGGGTTCAGTTCTCACGACACAAAGTATTGTGCGCCTTGCGCCTGCCTGCCTCAAGACGTGTGTAGACGCCGGCCCTTCGGGTTGTGTCCGAGTGCCATGCGCGTGAATTCGTAGAGCGAACGCACCGTCTCCTTAAGGTGGAAAAACTCCTGGTCCGTGACGCCGTCAAGGTAGACGTGCACCGTGGCCTCGGGTCCCTCGAGCAACGTCGCGGTGAAGCCGTTGCGGCGCAGTGAACCGAGAAAGTGCTCGAGTTCCCTTGAAGCGGGCTCGAACGTGAACACGAGCCTCTGGTCGGTGCGCACAGCCGGCGTCGCGAGCGGCAGGTCCACCTCGAGCAGCGCCTGGCACTTGATGAGCAACTCCACAACCTTGTCGTCGGCGGCGGCGATCAGGTCGTCGAGCCGTTCCGGGTGCTCGAAGGGCAGAGGCTGACCGTCTGGCATGAGTCGCACGAGTTCCTGCCACTCCTCGTCGCTCAGGGCCGGTCGCAACCGCTTGTGCAGGTCCATCGGCGTCACCTCTGTCGCCTCGCATTTCTTCCTCCATTGTGGCCGAACCTGCCCTGCCGGCCTTCAGTCGTGCCCGTGAGCTGCTCGGCGATCGCCTGTGCCCGGAGTTCGTGCACGCGCGCCCGCCCGGGATCGACGCGGCGCAGTGCCTCGGCCACGAGGCGTTCCGGCAGAGGCGAGCTGCGGCAGCGGCCGGCGACTTGCAGGGCCTCCTCGAGGTTGTCTTCGGCGAGCAGAAGCTGTGTTTCGAGGAGCGGTCCGTCGGGACGCTGCCTGATGCGCCTGAGGGTGGCCGCCCGCGATTCCGGCCAGAGGCCCTGGGCCACGGCCGCGCGCCGCGCGGCCAGGAGCTGGGGCGCGCCGCCGGATCGCGCGGCTGCGCGCAGGCGGAGTCGCACCTGGAGGGTTTTCGGCAGATCGCCCGACGTGGCGATGGCGGACTCGATCGCCTCCGCCTCCTCCGGGGCCATTTGGTCGGCCTCCGTCAGCAGGCGGACCACCGCCCGGCTCAGGCGCCCCGCGGCGCGCGCAGCGTCCAGATAGGCCGGCAGGGCTCCTCGAAGCGTCGGCAACAGGTCCTCGAGCGCATGGTACGCCGCGGTAGGCGCCAGGGAGACCGCGTGCGGCGCAAGCCTCGCGAGCGAGGTCAGATCGTTGTCTGCCGTCGCCTGCCACAGGGCACTGAGCACGAGATGGCGTGAGATGTCAGGCGGCCGAAGCTCCGCGAGCAGTCCGGCGAGCGGCTCGGGCGCCGCGCGCAGCAAGGAGGCCCATTCCGCAGGGGTGGGCCGATGCTCCGTGAGAGCGGCGGCCAGAAGCGCCTGCATGGCCGCATCGCTCGAGGCCTCCCGCATGGCCCGCAGCAGCAGCGGCAGCCGGTCTGTCGCAAAGCGCAGGGCGGCGTCCAGCGCGAGAAGGCGCCGGTCGTCCGGCAACGCCCAGATGTCGGCGACGTCCTCCGGTGGCAGGTCCATGGCGCTGACGAAATCTACTCCCATGGCGGCGGCGGACAGGGGCGCCCGCGACGGATGCGCGAGGAACCTTTCCACGAGGCGGGCGACGTCGACGACCGGCAGCCTCCGGGCATGATACGCCTGGATGACCGCTGCGGCGTGCCGGCAGCGCGGCCGGCCGCAGTCGCAGGCGGACACGGCCGGCAGGTCGAGACCGACCCGCACCCAGTAGTCGTCGTGCGCGCCCCGCACCCGGCCTGCCAGGGCGCCGCGGTCGCGGCGCAGGTCGAGCACGTGGTCGCCGAGAAGGTAGTCTTCTCCTGCTGCCCAGGCCCCCGGTGGAAAGGCGGCCTCCCATGCGGAAAGGCCTGGACCGGATAAGTGTTCGATGATGCTGCATCCCCTTCTGCAGGAGTTTGCCGAGATATGTCGGAAATGCCTCATGCGGGCTGAAGATTCGTGCAAGGAGGGGCAACGCTGGAGCGCGACTTTATCGTAGCGACATTTCGCCTCCCACCGTTCGCCGCGCCCGACGCCGCATCCTTTGGCCGCGCGCTGGTGCAGGCGGCGGAGTCTACTGCCCAGCGCACCCCGGCCGACCTCTACCTGTTCCCAGGCCTGCTCGCGCTCGGCCTCGTCCCGCAGCTCGATCTCGCAGACCCCAAGGCAGTGGCACTCGCGGACGGTTCGCTCAAGGACGCCTACCTTGCCGCGGGCAGCTATGCGGCGCGCACGCTCGGAGCTGTCGTCGTGCCGGGCACGATCTACCTTGTGACGCCACAGGACCGCGTCCAGCAATACGCGGCGGTGTTCGATCGCCAAGGCAACCTGGTCGGTGAGCAACTCCAGACGCACAAGGACGGCACGGTGCAGGCGACGGCGGACGAGATCTCACCGATCGCGGTCGACGCGGGCGTCAAGGTTGGGCTGCTGCTCGGCCGCGACGCATGGTACCCGGAAGTCAGTCGCATCCTGTCGCTTCAGGGCGCCGACATCCTGTTGGCGCCACTCGCGCCCGGTACACCATATTCGTCCGAAGAGGCGCTCTGGGGTCTCTGGCAGGAGGTTCAGCAGAACCAGGTCTTCGGCGTCGAGTCGGGGCTGTTCGGCGTGATGGGCGAGCGGGTGTACGCCGGCCGTGCCGCGATCCTGGCCCCTTGCGAGATGACGGAGGACGAAGCCGGTTTCCTGCCGCGTCCCGGCTACTTTGTCGGAACGGGCGCGCAGGTGGCGACGCTGCGCGTCGACGACCTGCAGAAGGTGCGTCGCGACTACCCGCTTCTCCGGCACCTCAACCCCGGGCTCTACCGCAAGTATCTGCCGCTGATATACAGGAGACAGCCATGAATCTGCGCGACATCACCCTCCAATTCATGTTGCGCATGCGCTCGCGCCCGGCGCGCGTCGTGCGCCGCCTGCAGCGCCGCGGCTTCCGCCACAGAGTGCGCACCCCCGAAGTGGGGGTCGTGCGGGCGGCCGCCGTCCAGCTCGAATGGCGCCTCTGCGAGACGGCCGAGGAGTTTGCCGACCTCGTCTATGACAACGTCCGCGAGGCGGTGGCCCAGGGGGCGGAACTGGTCGCGTTCCCGGAGGACACCGCGACGCTGCTCGTCGGGGTCATGCCGGGCCTCGGCCCCATGCTGCGCAACCTGACGGTCGACGAGGCCGTGCGCCAGATCGGCGAGGACGTTCAGGTCGCGGAACTCTTCCGCCTGATGGGTGGGGCGACGCGGCGCATCTACGAGACAACCTTTGCGACGCTGGCGCGGGGCTACGGCGTCCACATCGCCGCGGGCTCCGCCCTGCTGCCGTTGCCGGACCAGCGCGTGCTCAACGTCGGCCACCTGTTCACTCCGGAGGGCCGCATACTGCGCCAGGCCAAGTGCCACCTCATCCCGCTCGAGGAGGAGTGGGGCCTGACGGCCGGAGAGGATCTCGAGGTCTTCGACACGGGCATCGGCCGCATCGGCCTGCCCGTGTGCATGGACGCCACATTCTTCGAAACCTTCCGCATCCTGCGCCAGCTCGGCGCGGAGATCGTCGTCCTGCCTATGGCGGACCCCGAGTACCCCTACAGCCCGTGGAAGGCCCTGCGCGGCATCTGGCCACGCGTTCAGGAGTCGCAGGTCTTCGGCGTGCAGGGAGCGCTCGTCGGCGAGGCGCTCGGCATGCGGCTCACCGGCCATGCCGGCATCTACGCCCCGCTTGCCCTCACCGAGCGCGGGGACGGCAGGCTTGCGGTTTCGGAACGCCCCGAGGGTGAGGCGCTGGTTGTCGCCGACCTGGATGTGGCCGCCCTGCGCCGATTGCGCGAGGAGCAGCCGCTGCAGCTGAATCCCGCGCTTTACGAGCGATACTTCCCGCGCGTCTACTCCGGCTTCTGGCGGGGTGGCTCGCATTGAGCGGGCAGACCACGTGGCGCGACGACGGACGCTGCCTGGTCTGCGGCCCCGAGAACGAGCACGGGCTGCACCTGAGCTTCGTGCCGGCACCGCAGGGCGCCAGTGCCGAGGGCGTCGTGCCCGACCACCTGCAGGGCTTCGCGCGGCGCAGCCATGGCGGCATCGTCTGCGCCATCCTCGACGAGGCGATGTACTATGCCGTGGCGATGCAGGGGATGCCAGGCGTGGCGACGGGCGAGATCTCGGTGCGCTACCGCCGTCCCCTGCCGACAGGCGAGCCGTTCCGCGTGGACGCGCAGTGCACGCGCCTGACCGGGCGCTTCGCCAAGACCGAAGCCACGCTCCGCTGCGGCGGCGAGATCGTCGCGCAGGCGTCAGGGACCTTCCTTCGCGTTCCGTCGGACATGGAGATCAAGGGGGATTAGCCCGAATTGGAGAAGACGCGCGCCGAGGCCTTCGCGCTGCTCGGCGAGTACACGAAATCGCCACAACTGATCAAGCACGCGCTTGCCGTTGAGGCGTCGATGCGCCACTACGCCGGTCTCAGGGGCGGGGATGCGGAGTACTGGGGCATCACAGGGCTCTTGCACGACATGGACTACGAGATCTACCAGAGCCTTGACGACCACCCGTACAAGGGCGTCGAGATCCTGCGCCGCGAGGGGTACCCGGAGGACATGCTGCAAGCCATCCTTGGCCACGGCAACCACACGGGCGTCGCCCGCACGACCGACATGGCGAAGACCCTCTTTGCGGTGGACGAGCTGTCTGGTCTCGTTGTGGCGGTTGCGCTCGTCAGGCCAGACCGGCTCGACGGGCTCGAGGCGAAGTCTGTGCGCAAGAAGATGAAGGACAAGGCGTTTGCGCGCGGCGTGAACCGGGAGGATATCGTGCAGGGGGCGGAGGAGCTCGGTGTGCCGCTCGACGAGCACATCCAGAACGTCATCACCGCCCTGCAGAAGGCGAAGGACGACCTCGACCTCTGAGACCATCCCGAGAAAACCGTTTTGGACAACACCGTATCGTACACCATCTGGTAGTTGACAAACGGAGTCCCGGGAGGCGAAGACCTGTCCCGCCGCGAGGCGAGGATAGAGAAATTCTACGACCGGTACGGCCCTGCGCGCGAGTGGGGACGTTTCGAGACGCCGATCGGCCAGGTGCGGCTTGCGGTCATCACCGAGTTCCTGCGGCGCTGGGGACTGCCGGCGGGAAGGGTGCTCGACGTCGGGAGCGGGCCCGGCCGGTTCGCGCTCTGGCTCGCGCGCCAGGGCGCCCGCGTGACGCTTCTCGACATCTCCGCGGCGATGCTCGGCGCCGCCAGGGAGCGGTTCGCCCTGCACGAACTCACGGCGGACGGCTACCTGCATCAGAGCCTCTTCGATCTTGCCGGCAACGGTCTTGCCCCGTTCGATCTGGTGCTGGTGCTCGGCGGCGCGCTGAACTACTACCCGGACGAGATGGAGGCGGCACTCAGGCTGTTGCGGGGTCTGCTGAAACCTGGCGGCCGCATCGTCGGCAGCGTCATGAGCACCGTCGGCGCTCTCGCGCAGTCGCTCGGCGTCGGCTGGCTGCCGGAGCCGGAGATTACGGGCGAGGAGCTGCTCGCCGTGTACCGCAGCGGCATGCTGACGGACCGCTTCTCGGAACATCGCGCAAAGATGCTGCACGCCGAGGAGCTTAGGGCCGTGCTCAAGCGAAGCGGTCTGCAGGCGCTGGACCTCTCCGCGACCAACTGCCTGCTCTCGCTGCCGAAGCCGCAACTCGAGGCGCTCGCCGCCCGACCGGAGGTCTACAGCGCCTTGCTCAAGGCCGAGTTCGACGCCTGCAGGCGCAATCCCGACGCGGGAGGGCATATTCTCTTCGCGGCTACCGGGACCTGAGTGAGCGGAGGGGCATCCCGGCAATAAGACAGGACGGCGGACCACCTTGCGGTGGTCCGCCGTCTTTGCCAGAAGGTCTTTAGCTCGCGTTTGCGTTCGGGTCTCCGGACTCCTGCGGCAA
>JAJZQO010000086.1 GCA_021847575.1 Bacillota bacterium
ACCGGGTGGCCATTCTTTTTCAGAACGCTGGCTCAAACCTTTGCGGAACGATGGCCAACCTTTTTCGGAATGGGTGGCCAAACATTATCGGAGCGCGCACGCGCGTTCCTTGAGCCCCTTAGCAGAGGCCATGGTCACGTAATCCTCGGATAGAGTCGTAATCATGGTGTTGCGCATATTGACGGCCCAGTATCCCAAGGCAGTGAGAACGATGGTGAATGCCGGCAGGACCGCGTGATTTATAACGTCCAGGAAATAGTTCATCGTCAATCCCTGTGTGATGCCGTCCGTGTATCCGCCACTTATCGGGAACCAATGCAGGTCAAACCCGACGAGGTAAAGGATCGCGAGGGCAACCCAGAAATAGGGCAACCCGTACATCATTGTGAACACCGGCGGCAGGACGGTATCCAGAGCGCCTCCCCTGTGCCAGGCGGTGTAGACGCCTACGAGCATGCCCAGGGCGAAGCTGATGACGGTCGCCGTGCCCACAAGGCCCAGCGTCCAGGGAATTGCATTGGCGATCACCTGCCCCACCGGCTCGGGGAAGAATGTGAGCGACACGCCCAGGTTGCCGTGCGCCAACTGACCCAGATACTGCGCGTACTGCGTCAGCAGGCTCTCGTGCACATGGACTCCGAACGCCACCTCGATCGCCTTGAGCGCCTGGGGACCAAGCCTGCCGTTGAACTTCGCGAGAAGTGCGATAGCTGGGTTGCCGGGCATCAGACGTGGCAGCAGGAAGTTGATCGTCAAGGCGACCCAGAGCGTTACGAGGTAGAACCCGAAACGTCTTGCCAGATAGCTCACGGTAAAACTCCCCTTGTCGAAGGACGGCACACGCAATCGGCGTGTGCATGATGCGCTCTGCCGCCGATTGCGCAAGCCGGGAGCCCGGCGATAGGCACGGGCTCCCGTGCGCGGATGCGTGAACCCTGGAACGGTAGCTGACAGCCTTTAGCGCTTGTGGATGCGGATGGCCGTCAGGACGGCCGTGGAGTCGTTGGGCCCTGGATCTGTGTACATGTTGGATTGCGTCGGCCAACCCACGAAGTTCTGCGTGCTGTACTCGTTCCAGTACGCACCCCAGACGATCGGCAGAGCAGGGAGCTGGTCTACCCAAACCTGCTCAACGGCCTTGAGGGCGGTCGCCTGATCCGCGGTGTTGGAGGTGGAGTTGAAGGCTGCAAGGTTCTGGCTGGCAATCGGCGAGGTGAAGCGATCGAAGTTGGTCGAGGCCACCTGTCCGATCGGCGCGCTGAAAGCCGGGTTCATCGTGAAGTTGTAGAAGTAGAACGGAGTCGGGCCAGAGTTCGACCAGCCGATGGAGGTGTCAAAGGTGCCGTGCTGCATGTCGGAGAAGTAGGCCGAGTACTGCAGGGGCCGCACGTTTACCGTGATCCCGAGCTTGCCGAGCTGGCTCGCCATCGTCTGCGTGTCCTGCACCCAGTCGGTGTAGCCTGAGACCACGTTCATGGTGAAAGCGAACGGCGTACCCTTCGGGGTCAGCATCGTGCCTTGGGCGTTGCGGTGAAAGCCAAGGCTCTGCAGCAGCGCCAGCGCCTTCTGCGGGTTGTACGCGCTTAGGGCGTTCGCCTTTGCAAGCACGGAGTGATTGATGAACTGCTTCTGCAGGGGCGGTATCCCGAGAACGTTCGCGGCTTGCTCGTAGCCGTACTCGCCGATCTTGGAAACCTGCTGGCGGTCAATGGCCATGCTCAGGGCCTGCCGCACGCCAACCAGATTGAATGGGTATGTCTGGTTGTTCACGTACAGCACGACCGGCGCGCCCTGCGGGAAGAAGTAGTGGTGGTACTTCGGGTTGGTCGCAACGTATGTTTTCTGGATGTTCGGGGCAAAGAGGGCCGCCCAGTCGATCTTGCCTTGCGACAGCGCAAGGTCGACGCTCGTGTTAGATGTGTAGGCAGGGAAGGCAAGGGCGGAGACATACGGCTTGCCCTTCTGCCAATAGTGCGGGTTGCGGCCCAAAACGTATTCCTGCGGGCTGAAACTCTTATTGAGGAATGGGCCGGTGGCGATCGGATGCGGGTTGGCGAACGTGACAGGGTTCTTGACCTTGGACCACACGCTCTGCGGGACCGGCGTCACGCTGCCGATGTAGAAGAGGCCGGAGACGTCGGGCTTTTGCAGCGTAAATGCTACCGTGTTCGTGCCCGTGGCCTTTACGCTCTGGAGGAACGACCAGACCGAGTTGACATCTAGGGCGGGATACTTCTTCAGCAGGTTGAAGGTGAACACGACGTCGTTCGCCGTGAACGGCTGACCATTGCTCCACTTGACGCCAGTGCGCAGCTGCATTGTGAGCACACGTCCGTCGGAGTTCCAGCTGTAGTTCGTGGCCAGCCAGTCTTTGGTCTGACCCGTAAGCTGGATGAAAAGCAGAAGGGGCTCATAGATGAACCCGTTGGTGCCCCACAGCGCACTTGCCGAGAACGGGTTGTAGTTGAGAGCCCAAGAACCCTGAGGGAACACGACCACCTTTACCGTGCCGCCGTTGCTTCCGGAGCTTGCCGCCGGCTGGCTGGTGGTGCCGCAGCCTGCGAGACTGACGGAGGCCGCGATCACTAGGGCGCCCAGGGCGGACCCGACACGGGCGAAACGACGCTTCCGGACCTGCGGTGCGTCCTGCTGGAATGTCTGCATGGGACCTGTCACTCCCTTCGTTCACCGACGGATCTCAACACGCGATCGGCCCCTGGTCGGTCAGTTTCCTGGGATCCAACCCGCGGCGCGCACACCTCCATAATCGTGGCCGACTTCAGCGCTGCTGACGGAGAGATACAGCACCGGGTCCGTGCCAGGATTGACGACACGATGCGCCCAGCCTGGCGGAATCGTCACCATGGTGTGGGGTGCGACCGGCACTGCCTGTTCCGCGCCGCTGCGGTCCACCATCTCCAAAGTGCCGTGACCGTCGATTCCGACTACCAGTTCCGAGCCGTCCGGATCCTTGTGGAAGTGGCCCTTTGTGTGATGGGACTCACCGCCGACCATACCGGGATAGATCGCGGTGACCGTGACCAGGAGATCAGTGGGTAGTCCGTCTCGTGGCCATTCAAAGACTTCATAGATTACCGGGTTGCGCGCCTCTGCCGCGGGATCTCGGGGGAAGTATCCAGCCATGTCCTTCAGCCGGCGGACAACTTGGCCAGCACCTGCAAAACTCCACGGCGACGACCCCAGGGAATGGACCTCGAACATCCAATGCCCCCTATCCAGCTCTGTGCTGCGCAATGACCGAAAAGTTCAGTTTCGATCATCACGCCATGTACGGTGCTGATTCTTCGCGCGTGGGCGTTGTCCTGCAGGCAGTGGTCTCATGGTGTTGTGGGCTGGCGCTTGGGGACGTGAGTCTTGTGTCCCAGCGATGCTCGCATGGTCCGAGCGGGGCCAAGCGCGATGGGACGAAGAAGCGGACAGCAAAGAGGACCACCCGGGCGGTGTGTCCCGAAATGGCCTACAGGTGCGGGCTTGGGGATATGCGGCGGGAACTCTGCCCGGATCTGGCAAGGGAATCAGGCGAGCACTACATCGACGCCTGCGTCCTGGATGCGTCGAATGATCTCCGGACTCGCTTCGCAACCGGTGATCAATCGGCCGACCATGGACCAAGTTGCAAAAGTGTGCAGTCTGACCAGAGCGAATTTGGTGTGGTCCGCAACCACCACCACTTCACGCGCACAGTGGATCATGGCGCGCTTCAGGGAAGCGTCCCCTTCGTCTGGCACCTCGAGGCCTCTTTCCGGCTCCATCCCTTCGGTCCCGATAAAAGCCCTGTCCACGCGTATGGACCGCAACGCTTCCTCGGCCTTGGGGCCGAAGAAGGCCTGGGAAAGCTCGCGGTAGGTGCCGCCAATCATGATGAAGCGTGCGGCGCGGTTGCGGGTCAGGATGTTGGCAATGGTAAGCGAGTTCGAGATAACTGTGATGTCGCGAGTGTGCGCGAGGGCCTCCGCGAGCGCCGCCGTGGTGGTGCCGGCGTCGAGCAGGAGGGTGTCGCCCGGCAGGACCATGGCGGCAGCCGCGCGTGCAATACGGACCTTCTCGTCCTTTGCATGCCCCATCTTGGCAAGGTAGGCGGGCTCGTAGGTGGCGCTTTCGTTGAGAATGGCCCCACCGCGCGTGGCACGGACGAGACCCTGGTGTTCCAGTTCCAGAAGATCGCGACGAATGGTGACTCTCGAAGCGCTGAGATCCTGGCTGAGGCGCGCAATCTCCACTGTACGTTCGTGTTGCAAGATTTCCAAGATGGTCAACTGCCGTTGCGCCTTCACCCTTGTATACCCCCAGGGAGCCTCATCCAAGCTCGACGGTCCTCGCGTGCAGAACCACTACTGCCTTGGCACTCTGCGAAGGAGACACGTTCACGCTGTCCACTTTACCGGCATCAGGCATTTCGGACCGCTCCAGCGCCCTGTCCGGTTTGCGTGGCGGAAGATACGAAAGGTTGCAGTACGACAACCGCATTTCGAGAGGGGGATGCCCATATCCCTCCTGGCGCATGAATGGGCATCTTTGCCTTTCATGCGCTGGCTCCCTTGACCCTACGGCTTATGTTGGAAGGACAGAGGTCAACCCTTACCTTACAGATTCACTGACCCCGGTTGAGCGGGCACCCCCCTGAACTACAAATTCAGTCCGTAGTACGCTGAGGGAAGGCATGACGGATGCAGCGACCAGCGTGAGGCTGAGCCGCTGCGTAAGAGCGGCGCCGAGCGGACAAGTTCCACGCGCAGGTGA
Organism: Bacillota bacterium; assembly: GCA_021847575.1. Lineage (GTDB taxonomy): Bacteria > Bacillota > Sulfobacillia > JAJZYS01 > JAJYTV01 > JAJZQO01. Next base: position 4,762 of record JAJZQO010000086.1, read on the forward strand.
CGATGTTGCATCGCCGGCTACGAAGTACGGGCAGAGCGTCACGTGCTTAAGGCCAAGCTGCAAGCGACCAAAGTAACGCTGAACGATCTGCAAAAGCAACTCTTCGGGCGCAAGGGTGAGCGGGCGCCTGATGTGGGCGGGAGGGCCCGGGCACAACCTGATGGCCAAAGCTGGCCAAGACCGACCCGCTTTCTTCTCTCAGGCCTGGACAGCCGTTGCCGATCCGCGTCACGCCATGGCATCCGGCCACGCGGAGGTGCCACCAACCGGCCGCTCCGGTGGCAGGGTGGGATAAAACTGGGCGGCATCCCGGCATCGGCGCAGCGCGGGGGAACTGGGGTCAGGCGCGCCGCACCGCCACGAACGCCCTGGCGAGAGCCCGGCTGCCGATAAAGACGCCAAGCCCTGCGAGCAGTTCCACCAGGCCCGACCAGAGCATACCTGATCCGACAACGCCGCCTTGCATGGGGGAGGCGGTCGCCATGTAGGCGATGCCCATGGCCACGTTTGGCAAAGCGAAAACGGCCAACACCAGACCCGCGATGCCGAAGCCGAGCGGCGCGAGTTCCTCGAGCCCTGGGATAACTTTATCCACGTCCCCGGCTGCGCCGATTCTCCGGCCAAGCGCAGGCGCGAGAAGCCAGAGCACGATGACCAGGAGCAGGCGCATCACGGTGGCGGCCAGCAGCGCATCCCCGAAGCCGCCGCCAGGCTGCGAGATGCTCGTAAGCCAATTGGCGAGGCTTGAGATGAATGGCACGACGGCGTAGACGGCGATGCAGCGGACCACGATCTCGACGGTCTTGCCCGTCACGGTGCTCACTCCCATCAGGACGAGGGAATTGAGGAAGAGCTGGCAGCGTCTGGTTCGCCGCTGATCCGGTCAGCTCCTGTAACGGGGGTCGGCCGCTGCCCGAGCTCCGCACCGCTTCGGCCCCTGGCGACGCGGCATGCGCCACATGGCCGCGGCATAGGATTCGGCCGAAGGCGACATGGAGGTGCGGCGTGGACCTCAAGGCGTTCGCTGTCACCTTTGGACTTGTGTTTTTGGCGGAACTCGGCGACAAGACCCAGCTCACGACGATGGTGCTCGCCGCCCGCACGCGCGCGCCGCTCGCGATCTTCATCGCCGCAGGACTTGCGCTTGTGCTCTCGTCCTTGATCGGAGTTGTCTTCGGCGACGCGCTGACGCGTCTCATCCCCCTGCGTTATATCCAGAAGGGCGCCGGCATCGTCTTCGTGCTGATCGGCGGGATGCTGCTGCTCACCAGGGCCGGCTGAATCGTGCAGGCTTCCAGGCCGGCTGCTTTGCGCGGGGGCTGCGCCAGACCGCTGTCTGGGCGCGAGCGCGCAAACCGGCTTGCCGCGCCCTGGGACCGCCAGCCCTTTGGCTCGACCGACGCTCAGCCGAGCCGCTGCAGGCTGCTGGCAAGATGGGTGCGCAGCGCCGCCTAGACATCTCTCGCCCTGTACGCGCTTTCGGAGGCGGAGCCGCCCGATGGCGGACGGGGCAGCGCGGTGAGGCGACGCGCGGTGGTGGCGGGCGGCCGGCCGGCAGTCAGCGCCTGCCAGGCCTGAACCCACGCAGGCAGCCGCGGCTCGGCAGGTGGATCGCCCCAGTGCAGTTGCGTCCGACCGCCATGGCCGTGGATATGCACAATCTGATCTACCGATTCGAACACGGTGACCGTCTTCCAGCGCGAACGCCACTCGAGTATCGCCTTGCCCGAGGGGAGCACCGCGCCGACCGCGACGATGCCGGTGCCGCTCACGCCCGAAGCGTCGACGATGCGGTGCAGGTAGAACGGCCGGACACTGGCGGACGCGTCGTGCCGTGACCACATGCGGTGTCGCCTCCTTGACTTCGCATTGCTGTCGCCAGAGTATGCGACGCGGCCAGCGGGTGTGCCGGCAGTCGAAGGCGAGAAGGCAGGGGCTGGCCCGGCGCGCGGGTGCGCGGCGCCGGCGGCCAGGCCTCCCAGGCCGGAAGCCGAGGCAAACGCCGCGGAGCAGCGAAAAGGCGATGGTCCGGCGAGCCATGCGCAAGGCCCCGCAGGCCCAGGAGCGCGGGGCCGAACCACCTGGCGCTAGTCCGCGATGTTTCGCACGGCTGCGAGGAGTGCGTCCACCTCGGCCTCCAGGATGTAGGGCGCCATGCCGACGCGGACGACGCCGCCCTTGTCGGCCAGACCCAGCCGGTCGATCACGGTGACCGCGTAGAAGTCGCCGTCCCAGACGAAGAAGCCCTGCTCGCCGAGAATCGCCGCGATGGCCGCGGGCTCGTGGCCCTGGATGCGGAAGGAGATGGTTGGTGCGCGCAACGCGCTGCCCACCACAGGTCCGTAGAGCGTTACCCCGGGGATCTCGGCGAGACCCTGCCAGAGCCGCCCGGCGAGAGCGTGCTCATACGGGTAGATGGCGGCGAAGGCGGATTCTATGCGCGTGCGCAGATCCGCGCCCACGCCCTGACCGGCGATCGTCTCGATGGCCGCTGTCGTGCCCGCAAGGGCGGCGTGGTTGAGTGTGCCGGTCTCGATGCGGGTGGGTGCTGTGGCATCCTGCGGCCGGACGCGGTCCGTCGGCAGTTCGTCCAGCGCTCCCGGGCGCGAGTAGAGGATGCCGACGTGCGGGCCGAAGAACTTGTAAGCGGAGCAGAGCAGGAAGTCCGCGCCGAGTTCCTGCACGTCGACCAGGCCATGCGGCACGAAGTGGACCGCGTCGATCGAGACCGTGGCGCCCACCGCGTGTCCCAGCCGAACGACTTCCCCGACGTCGTTCACTGTGCCGACGGCGTTCGAGGCGTAACCGACCGCGATGTGCCTCGTCTTCGGCCCGATCAGGGCCCGCATCGCGTCCATGTCGAGGGTGCAACTGTCGAGCCGTACGGGACACCAGCGCAGCACGGCGCCGCGCTCCGCGAGGCTCAGCCATGGCGCGACATTGGCATCGTGGTCGAGTTCTGTCACGACGATCTCGTCTCCGGGCCGCAGCGTGCGGCCGATGGCCCGCGCAAGCGCGAAGTTGAGCGTCGTCATATTCTGCCCGAACGAGATCGTCTCGGGTCCTTCCGCACCCAGCAGGGCAGCCGCTGCCTGCCTCGCCTCCGCCACGGTCTCGTCGGCCCTGCGGCTTGTCAGGAACTGGCCGTGCGTATTCGCATTGCGGGAGACGTAGTACTCCCGCGTGGCCGCGATGACCGCCTCGGGCACCTGGCTGCCGCCGGGGCCGTCGAAGAATGCTGCCGGGTGGCCGTTCACGGTGCGGGAGAGGGCAGGGAAGAGGCTGCGGAAGCGGACGGGGTCGAACGCCATGGACGGTTCCTCCTTACTTGTACTGCACCGATCCGGTCCGGTAGGCGAGGCAGAAGTCCCGGAGGGGGCAGTGCGGGCACTCGGGCCACTTCGCGTGGCAGATGCGGCGGCCGTGCCAGATCAGCCAGTGATGGGCCTGCGACCAGCTCTTCCGCGGGATGCGGCGCCTGAGCTCGAGCTCCACCTTCTCGGGCGTGTCGCCCTGCGCCAGGCCGAGTCGTCGCGCGACGCGGAAGACGTGCGTGTCCACGGCGATGGCCGGTACGCCGAAGGCGTTCGCGAGGACGACGTTGGCCGTCTTGCGGCCGACGCCTGGCAGCGCGACGAGGTCCCCCATCCGGCCGGGCACGCGCCCGCCGTGCCTCTCGATCAAAGCCTGGCACGTCGCGAGGATGTTCTTGGCCTTGGCGCGGAAGAGACCGCAGTCGCGGATGATGTCCGCGAGTTCGTCATCGGACAGGGCGAGCATCTGCTCGGGGCTCGCATAGCGCGGAAAGAGGCGCGGCGTGATCATGTTGACGCGTTCGTCGGTACACTGCGCCGAGAGGATGGTGGCGACGAGCAGTTCGAACGGCGTTTCGTGCAGGAGAGCGCATTTGGCGTCCGGGTAAGCCTCGGCCAGGATGTTGAGAATGCGCCCTGTCGCGATGCGCATCAGTCGCTGGCCGCCCCGTCGCCCAGGCGGATCTCCTCGCCGCCGCGGTACTGCAGGCGGTAGAGGTCCCAGTACAGGCCGCGGCGGGCCAGAAGTTCCTCGTGGGTGCCGCGTTCCACGATGCGTCCGCGGTTGAGGACGAAGATCTGGTCGCAGTGGCGGATGGTTGAGAGGCGGTGGGCCACGATCAGCGTCGTGCGCCCTTCCGAGACGCGCTCGAGGGCCGACTGGATCAGGGTCTCGGTCTCGGTGTCGATGCTGGCGGTCGCCTCGTCGAGGACCAGCACCTCGGGGTCGTGGGCGAGGACGCGCGCGAAGGCGATCAGCTGGCGCTGCCCTGCCGAGAAGGTCGAGCCGCGTTCGAGCACCTGTTCGTCGTAGCGGCCGGGCAGGCGGTCGATGAACGTGTCCGCGTGGACGTGCGCCGACGCC
>JAJZQO010000087.1 GCA_021847575.1 Bacillota bacterium
CGTCTCTCTTCGGACTCCAAGCTCTCTGGCAGCTACACGAATGGGTACAAGTTCCATGACCTAACTCTAGCAGTAATCTACATCAAACTCAATAGAACGCTAGATGTTATCGAGCAGTAACTACCCCGCGTCCCGTGGCCGATCTCTGCGGTCTCGCGGCGTTGCCCACGCCGACGGGGGGGCTTGGTCGCCCGCGGACGAACTGGCCCGAGGCCTGAGCCTCGGGCCAATGCGCGCCGGACGACGGTCCGCGTCATCGTCAAACCTTTTGCAGCAATGCTTCGCAGAGCTCCTCAAGCCATCGGTCTGCGATTTCCTCGCGCGTCGCCTCGACCATCACCCGCACGACCGGCTCCGTACCCGAAGGCCGCACGAGCACCCGGCCAACCCCCGCGAGGCCGGCCTCCGCGGCCGCCAGGGTCTCGGCGTAGCGCGGTGATCCCAGCGCCGCCTCCCGATCGGCGACGCGCACGCTCTTCAGCCTCTGGGGGTAGTGCGGGATGCGCCTGCGGAAGTCCGCGAGCCGCACGCCCGTCTCGGCAAGAGCGGAGAGCAACAGGAGGCCTGTGGCAAGGCCGTCGCCTGTCGTGCTGGCCGGCCGGTAGATGATGTGCCCGGACTGTTCTCCGCCGAGCAGGATGTTCTGGCCGCGCATGGCTTCGATGACGTAGCGGTCCCCGACGCGGGTCTCGACGCACCTGATGCCCTCGCCCGCCAGGAAGTCCCGGACGCCGCCGTTCGACATCACGGTCAGGGCCACCGCAGCCGGCAGGAGTTCGCCGCGGGTTTTGAGCCAAGTCGCGAGCAGGGCGAGAATCACGTCCCCGTCGCAGACCTCCCCTTCCTCGTCAACGGCGATCAGACGATCGGCATCGCCGTCGAACGCCAAACCGACGGTGCCGCCAAATGCCCGGAAATGCGTTCTCAGGTAGTCGGGTGCCGTCGAGCCGCAGCCGACGTTGATGCGCTTGCCGTCGGGCTCGGCGCATAGGACGGCAACGCGACGGGCGGCGGGGGAAAAAGCGAACGGCAGCACGGCCGTCGCGGCGCCGTGTGCCGCGTCCAGCACCACACCGCCGCCGTAGGGCGTGCCGACGAGCTCCGTCAGGTGCGCGAGGTACTCCTCGCGCAAGGCCGTATCGCTGAGCCGTGTGCCGACGCCCTCGCCGACCGGGTCCGGCCGCGCGCAGCGCATCTCCTCCTCCACGGCGTCCTCGACTGCGTCCGGCAGCTTGTGGCCATCTGCCGCGAAGAACTTGATGCCGTTGTCGGCCACGGGGTTGTGCGACGCCGAGATCATCACGCCTGCGCTGAATCCGTGGCCCTCGGTCAGGTAGGCGACGCCAGCCGTCGGCAGCACGCCCGCGAGGATGACCTCTGCTCCTGCGGACATCAGCCCCGCGGCGAGCGCGGACTCCAGCATCGGACCCGACAGTCGCGTGTCCCGGCCGACAAGGATGCGGGCGCGCTCTCCCCCGCCAAGCACGCGGGCCGCAGCGCGTCCGAGGGAGAGGGCAAGTTCCGGGGTGAGGTCCTGGTTGGCTACGCCGCGGACGCCGTCGGTGCCGAAAAGTCGCAAATCGCCTGACCTCCTGGGCTCATGGACTGGGGTTCGCAAGGCGCACCGTCACCTGGTCGGGCTGCACCCAGACCACCGAGGTGCCGGCAACCGGCGCATCGACGCTCAGTTTGACCCTGTAGGCGCCCGGTTGCGCATAGGGTACGGACGTCAGCACGCGAATGGCACTCGGCTGCAACGCGCGCACGATGTCCGACGGACCGCGGATCTCCACGGACACCTGGCCCGGCGCGATGTCCACCTTCAAATGGCCCGTGTTCCGCACCGTCACCGGCAAGGCGTGGAACTTGCGCACTCCGGCGGGGTTCGGGTTCTGCGTCAGGGAGAGGTTGGCCCAGATGCCGATGGCGAGCAGCAGGGAGAGCACGCGCAGCACCCAGTCGTTCGCAAGCCAGCGGTCGACCATCTACGGCGCCCTCCTCAGGTTAAGGATGGGCTTGCGCTCTGGCGGCCTGAGCGCGGCTTCGAGCAGTCGGCGCAGCGACGCCTCGTCCAGGTGGCGTATGAGCCTGCCGCCCTCGGAGAGCGAAATCGTGCCGGTCTCCTCCGAGACGACGATAGCGATGGCGTCGGACTGCTCGCTTACGCCCACCGCGGCATGGTGGCGCGTGCCGAACTCCGACGCCGGGCCAAGCGATTCGGACAGGGGCAGGAAGCAGGCGGCCGCCACGATGCGGTCGCCGCGCATAACCATGGCGCCATCGTGCAGCGGCGTGCGCGGCGTGAAAATGTTGGCCACGAGTTCCCAGCTGACCTTTGCATCGATCGGTACGCCGGTCTCGACGAGGTCCTTGAGGCCGGTCTCCCGCTCCAGAACGATCAGCGCGCCGACGTGGTCGCTCGCCAGGATGCGCGCAGCCTTGACGACCTCGTCCAGCATGTGGCGGAACGCGACGTCGGTCATGTCGTGGAGGAGCCCCTGGCCGCCGAAGATGCGGCTGCGCCCGATCTGCTCGAGCCCGCGCCTCAGCTCCGGCTGGAACACCACGGGCACCGCGACGAGCAATGCCAGTTCGGCCGTCTGCAGGATGTAGTGCGTCGCCGTCAGGGCAAAAAAGTTCGCCAACTGCGTCGCGACGACGAGCAGCAGGATGCCCTTGACGAGCTGGATGGCGCGCGTGTCGCGCAGGGCCGCGAACGTGCGGTAAAAAATATAGGCGACGATGAGGATGTCGACAATGGCCCGGACGTAGTCCCACAGCCCCATGCTCTGCAGGTTCGGCAGCACCGCGCCCTCCCCCCTCGCCGCTTTTCAGGCGATCCGGTACTCGAGCACCAACTCGTGCGTAGCGGCGACGCCTCCGATGCCGAAGCGCTCGGGGCCTTCGTACGGGTTCACCGCCTGCAGCGCAAATCCCTCGGCCTGAAGATAGAAAAGAGCCAGCGCATCCGCGTTGGTCAAAGGCGCCAAGATCCTTCGCCTGCCGATCTCCCGACCGATCGCGAGGGCTTCGCGCAGCAGTGCCGAGCAGAGCCCCGGTTGCCCCAGGTCAGTCTGGTCCGCCAACCCAAGGAGCAGCAGGTCATCGCCCAGAAGCGCGATCGGGACCGCCCCGACCGGCAGTTCGCCGTCGAGAACGAGGAGGTACGGCAGCAAATCCAGCCGGAACGGCTGGCCCAGGGCATGGCTCTCCCGGGGCTCGCGCAGACTCGCTGGACGAGCGGACGGATCGGCCGACGCGATGGCTGGATGCCGCTCGACGCGCGCCCCGCTACGGGGCTCGGGTTTGGCGCAGCGGGCGATCCACTCTCCACCGCTCAATGCTTGTCCACCCCCGCGCCAAGGGCGAAGTACGCGAGAGACTGCAGCTCCGTCGTGAGGTCGACGTTCTGCACGCTGACCTGGCGACGCTCGAGCTTTGTGGGTGCGAAGTTAAGCACCGCGGTGACGTCCGCCTCGCACAGCCTGTCGAACACCTCGCGGGCGCTCTCCTCCGGAACGGCGATCACGCCGATGCGCACGCCAAGCGCCCGCACCGTCGGAACCAGTTCGCTCACCGGCTGTACGGTGACACCCGAAATCTGCTGTCCGATCTTGCGCACATCCTCGTCGAACACGGCAGCCACGAAAGCATCGCGCGAGTTGCGCGACGTGTAGTGGACAAGCGCCGTGCCAAGGTTGCCCGCGCCGACGAGCGCGACCGGAACGGCTCCTGTCAGGCCCAGGATGCGGCGCAGTTGCTGACTGAGCTGTCCGACATCGTAGCCGAGTCCGCGCGTGCCAAACGCGCCGAAGTACGCCAGGTCCTTGCGGATCTGCTCCGACGAGTAGCCGGACCTGCGGGCGAGATCCGCGGACGATGTCACTTCGGTGCCTTCCCGGGCCAGGTCCTCCAGCACGCGCAGGTAGAGAGGCAGGCGCCGCACAGCTACGGCAGGCACCTTCCGCTGGGGCTTCACAGCTGCCGCTCCAGGACGAAGTCCGCCATCGCGAGCAGCGATGCCCGCGCCGGCATGTCCCGCAACATCTCGAGGCTCGTCTTCGCCTTGTTGACAAAGTTCTTCGCCAGCTCCTCCGCATAGGAGAAGCTGCCCGCACGTTCGAGGATCTCGCGCACCGTCCGCACGGCGTCGCCGCTGACCTCCTCGCGCTCGGCGATGCTCTGCAGTTCCGACCGCTGCTGCGAGGAATGGAGCCCGTGAATCACCGGCAGAGTGATCACGTGGGCTCTGAGGTCCGAGCCGATCGCCTTGCCGAGCGTCTTCGGCTCGGCCGTGAGATCCAGAAGGTCGTCGACGATCTGGAATCCCATGCCCATCGCGTAACCGTAGTCGTAGAGGGCCTGTTGCACGGCTGGCTCAGCACGGCAGGCCATGGCGCCAGCCCGGCAACTCTGCGCGATGAACACCGCCGTCTTGGCCGCAATGCGGTCCAGGTACTGCTGCTCGTCGGGCAGGCTTGTCTGGTGCGCGGCGACGTTCTGCGCGATTTCGCCCGCGCACATGCGATGGACGACGTCGGCCATGACCCCGACGACCGACCCAACCGGCACCGTCGACAGAAGCGAGAAGGCCTTGGCGAAAAGGTAGTCACCCGTCAGCACCGCCGCCTGCTCGCCCCAGAGGGCGTGAACCGTCGGCTGGCCGCGACGCACTTCGGCTCGATCGATGATGTCGTCGTGCACGAGGGTAGCCATATGAATGAGTTCCGCCGCCGCCGCGACGTCCCGGACGTCGGCGTACCGGTACTGGCCGAATTTGGCGCCGAACAGCACCAACGCCGGCCGCAGGCGCTTGCCGCCCGCTTTAAAGAGATGCGATGCCGTGTCGCGAACCGCTTGCGGCCCCTCGTCCAGCAACTGGCCGAGATACCGCTCGACGTCCGCGAGGTCGGTCGCGATGTCCGCGAACACCGACCGCAGGTCCAAAAGATCACCCACTTCGCCAAGTTGCGCATGCCAGGCGGAGACCGTGCTCATTGTAGCACAAGTTCACAAATGAAAGACGGCTGGTAGGGGGCAAGAACAGGCATCCTGGCCAGTGCAGGCGGCCTAAACCCAAGGCGCTCCGCCATACTCTGGCTTGATGCTCGGGACGCCCGCGCACCCGCGGTCACGGCCGCTCGCCCTGCCAATCCTGCGGGCTCCAGAACGTCCCGACCGGGTCGATGGCGAAATGGCCGAAACGACTGGAAAGCGCGACGACATCGTATGGGAAGTACAGGAACAACGCGGGCGGGTCGGCAGCCATTGCCTGTTCCATCCGCCGTATGGCCGTGCGTCTCGCCGATCGGGCGGTTGTTCGCCGCTCCGCGACCAGTGCCTCGTCGACGACCGGATTCCGGTAGAGCCCGGCGTTCTGGCCGGAGCTGTTGATGCGCGGCGAGCCGAAATATGCGGTCACATCCGGGTCGGCGGTCAGACCGCGTTCGACGAACGCCGCCTGGAAGTTCCCCGTGATGAAGTCCTCGAGGTATTGCGCAAAAGCCTCCCGGTGGACCGAGACCCGCACCCCGAGCGCAGTCAAGTCGCGCACCACGAGGCCAAGGGCCACCGTCCGCGAAGCCGCCCCGCCGGTTGCCAGAATCGTGAGGCGCAGCGGCAGTCCCTTGGCGTTTTCCAGTACACCGCGCACGTGGCGCCAGCCAAGACCTTTCAGGATGGTCAGGGCCTGGCTCGGGTCGAAGGGCCTGGTCCCCAGGCTCTTGTCGTAAGCCCAGGACGATGGCGGCACGGGCCCGTCGCTGATGGCACCGCTGCCACCGAGTGCCGCGGCGACGATCTTGCGCCTGTCGACAGCCAAGCCGAGCGCCCGGCGCAGTGCGGGGTTCGCGAGCGGCGACACGTCGGTGTTCCAGACGATCGAGGCGAACTGCAGGGCCACCGCGTGCTGCATCCGGACGTTGGGCCAAGTCGATACGGCGTGGACGTCCAGGGCCGGCACCGGAGCGTAGTCGACCCTGCCATGGCGCAGGTCATTGAGCGCGACCGTCGCGGAGGCGGCGAAGAGAATGCGCAGTTCCTGCACTTTGGGCGTGCCCAGGAAGTAGTGCGGGTTGCGCCTGAGAAGGACGCTCGACGCGGCGCTGCGCACGATGCGGAAAGGGCCGCTGCCGACCGGCAGCGCGCTGAGGTCGCGCTGCCCGAGAAACCGGGAGCCGGATCCGGCTGCGGCCAGAAGATGTTTGGGCAGGATGGGCAGACTGGCCATCTGGACCAGGAATGGCGCGTATGCCCGCGTCAGAGCGATTCGCACCGTGGACGGCGACAGAGCCTCTACGCTCCGCACGACGCCCAGTTGTCGGGCGAGAGCAGACCCGTTGCGCGGGGCGCGGTATGCCGAAAAACTGAACACGACGTCGGCCGCCGTCAGCTGCGCGTCATCCTGGAAGCGGGCTCTCGGGTTCAAGTGAAACGTGTAGACCTGGCCGTCGGGCGAGACCTTCCAGCTTAGGGCGAGATCGGGGCGCACGCTGAGATCAGGCGCTACGCGCACCAGGCCGTCATAGACCAGGCTGTCGACCGCGAAGCCGGAGGCGTCTGAGACCTGGAGCGGGTCGAGGCTGGCCGGCTGGCCTATTAGCGCCAGGGTCAGCTCGCGCACAGCGGGCGGCACGGGTGGCGACGCTTTGTGCGTGCGGCCGCAACCGCCCAGTCCCGTCGCGAGGGCCAGTGCGGCTGAAGCGGCCGCAACGGGACGCCAGAAACTTCGCAATGCTAGAGCATCCTCCCCGGGTCTTCCTTTGCCAAGTCGACACCCGCGAGTTCGGCGATTCGGCGCAGGCGGTAGTGCACACCTGCCTTGGTCAGGCCGATACGGCGCCCTATCTCCTCGAGAGGCGCCTCAGGATCGTCCAGTCGGGCCTGCGCCGCCTCGCGCAGCTTGGGTGGCAGACTCTCGAGTCCCCTGCTCGCAGCCAGGCGGCGAATCCACTCGCCATGGGCGATTGCTGCCCGCACCGACTTTTCCACGTTGGCAGACTCTGCGTTGACGAGTCGGTTCACGCTGCCCCGCATGCTGCGCACACTGCGGGCGTCCTCCAGCTTGAGGCGCGCCTCCTGGGCGCCGATCAGGCTCAGTGTCTGTGCGAGCTGGTCGGCCCCGCGCAAGTAGAGCACGCTGTATTCTCGCCTCAGGCGCCGGTGCGGGATGAGGCCGAAGCCGCTCAGGATTGCGGCGGCGGCGGCGACGGTCGCCAGGCGCGTGAGACGCAGTTCGAGGAGATAGCCAGTCTGCGGCGGAGTCAGGCTGCCGCCCGCCAGGAAGAGCCCGGCGAGATAGCCGCGCCGCCCCAGCGCGGGCAGCGTCTGCGGCGGCTTTCCGACAAAGTCCTGCAGCTCCTGTTGTCCACCCGGGAAGGCGAGCAGGAAGCGCCGGCCGCGCGCGCCGCCTCTGCGCACGAGCACGACCGCATCGAGGCCCAGCCGCTCCTGCGCCAGGCGGTGCATGACGCGTGCCGTGCGGGCGAGGTCGACCGCCGCCGCAGGGGTGCCGTCCACAAGGGAGGTCAGACCGGCGTCCAGGATCCCGCGGAGCAGCCCGAGCTGAAACGCCTTGGGGTAGGTGCCCCCCAGGATCTCCTCCTTCACCTTGAGCGTCTGGCTCAACCCGCGCTTCATCGCTGCTCGCTGCGCAGCTGGTCGCGCAGCATCAGGACATCGAGCAGCCGGCCCGGTTCCGGACGTCGCCGGGACCAGCGCTGCAGGATGATCCGCGCCACAGTCTGGTGGTCATGCCACGCGTAGGCGGTGCCCGCGGCCAGCAGGGGCCCGGCCAGAACCTCGTATCCGGCGGCGGTCAGTGCCGACGGGCTCCACCGCACCACTTCTGCGTCGCGCTGGCGGTAGCGATCCGCCATTTCCTCAGGCAACGGCGTCTCATTGACGACGACACAGTCGATCATCCTGGGTCCGGCGTGCCTCGCGATGGCTTCGAGATGCTGCTCCGCTGTCATGTCGTCGGTCTCGCCAGGCTGGGTCATGATGTTCTGCACATAGAAGCACAGTGCATGGGACCCGCGGATGGCGTCCGCGATGCCGTGCACGAGGAGGTTCGGCATGAGGCTCGTGAAGAGCGACCCGGGCGCGAGGACGATGATGTCGGCCGCCGCCAAGGCCGCCAAGGCCTCGCGCGTCGGGGCGGCGTTCGCCGGCTCGAGAAAGACCCTGCGCACCTTGCCGCGGGCTTCGGGAATCCGCGATTCGCCCTCGATCATGCGGCCGTCCTGCAGTTCGGCGCGCAGGACCACCTCGTCGTCGGTCGCGGGAAGAACCTGGCCGCGTACCGCGAGAACCCGGCTGGACGTCCTGATCGCTTCCTGCAGGTCTCCTGTGACGGTGGTCATCGCCGCCAGGAAGAGGTTGCCGAACGCATGCCCCGCGAGGCCCTCGCCGGCGGAGAAGCGGTACTGGAAGAGCCGTTCGAGCAAGGGCTCGGTCTCAGCGAGGGCGAGCAGACAGTTGCGCAGATCGCCAGGCGGCGGCACGCCCAGTTCTCCGCGCAGGCGACCGGAACTGCCCCCGTCGTCGGTCACCGCGACAATGGCCGTGATGTTCGAGCTGTACTGTTTGAGTCCGCGCAGGAGTACGGGCAAGCCCGTACCACCACCCAGGGCCACGATGCGAGGTCCGCGCAGAAGAACGCGTGCGCGCCAGTAGCTCTCGGCGATCTCGCCCTGGTCGTTCGGGACCAGGGCCGTCACCACGGACCGGATCAGCTGACGCACAGCGTAGATGCCGCCGATGACGCCGACCAGCATGAGTGCGACATTCTCGGTGATCCTGTGCTGCGGATGTCCCCAGGCGTGCACGATAAGTACCCCGCCGATCGCAGCGAGCGCGACGGCGAAGATCAGGAGGGCGAGCCAGCGCTTGAAGCGCAGGCCTGGCATGAGCCAGCGCAATGCCCTGCCTCTCACTGGGCACCCACCCGAGCGCGATCGCGGTGCTCGACGCTGATGCGCCTGCCCGATTCGCGCAAACGGCGGGCCAACTCCTCGGCGATCGCGACGCTGCGGTGCTGGCCACCTGTGCAGC
>JAJZQO010000015.1 GCA_021847575.1 Bacillota bacterium
GAGTTCCGAGGTGTCTGTACTAGTCCTCCTGAGGGGCCAGGGCGGCATAGCGCCGCATCACCCCGAGCAGCCTCTCGCCGTCCAGCGCCGGCACCTGTCTCCCTGCCGGTCGCACGCCCGTCATGGCCTCGCCGGCCGAAAGCGCGTTCAGCACGGATTCCTCGACCGCCTGGCAGACCGCCTCGTAGACCGGGTCGAACAACTCATCGTTCAGCGCATCGAATCGCAGAAGATCTCCCGCCGCGATGGGCAGTGGCATTGCGTTCGCCGTGGAGAAGGCGAGGAAGATGTCCCCGGAGCTGTTGCCGCCGGAACTGCCCGTCCGGGCGATGCCGAGCGCCGCTCTGCGGGCGACGCGGCCGAGCTGGTGCGGCAGCATCGGCAGGTCGGTCGCGACGACGGCGATCACAGACCCGAGTTCAGGTTCGGCCGCGGTCGGGCTCATCAGTCGCCCCACCGGCACGCCGCAGACCTGCAAAAGGTCCGGACGGCCGAAGTTCGCCTGCACGAAAGCGCCGACCACTCCCTCGACGGCGCCCAGGCGCACCCTGCGCGACGACGTGCCCGAACCACCCTTGTAGCCGTAGCAGATCATGCCGGTGCCGCCGCCGACGCTGCCTTCCGCCACGGCCCCCCCGCTCGCGGCCGCGATCGCCTGGAGTGCGTCCTCCTCCGTGACGCGCTGGCCGAGCACATCGCTCAGGACGCCGTCGTACGTCTCGGCCACGACGGGCATCGCCCAGATGTGCTGCTCCGTGAACGTCTCGCGGTGGGTCTCGATCATCCAGCGCACCGCCGCATGGTGCACGATGCCCACCGAGTGCGTGTTCGTCAGGCAGACGGGGCCCAGGAAGTAACCGCCGTCCCGCACCCAGTGCAGGCCGGTCATCTCGCCATTGCCGTTCAGGGCGAAGCTGCCGGCCCAGGCCGGGCGGAGCGGACCGGATCTGCCAAACGGCAGGATGGCCGTGACGCCGGTGCGCACGGCGGGCCAAAGGTCTTCGCGCCGGATGGTGCGATAGCCCACCTCGACACCGGGCACATCCGTGATCGCGTTCCATCTTCCAGTCTCGCCCTGGAGCGGCAGTCCCAGCTCACGCGCGCGCTGTCGCGCCATCGCCCCCAGCCTCCCCAGCGTCAGATCGGAAGCGCAAGGATGCGGCAGAGCGCCCGCATCGCATTGCCGCGATGCGAGTGCCGGGACTTCTCCTCCCGGCTCAGCTCCGCGGCGCTGCGGCCCAGTTCGGGAACGTAGAAGAGCGGGTCGTAGCCGAAGCCCCCCGTTCCGCGCGGCGCCTCGAGAATCTCGCCCCGCCAGCTGCCGAGGGCGCTCCACTCGCGCTCTCCGTCCGAGAGCACGAGCGCCGCGCGATAGAAGGCAGTCCGCCGCGTCTCTCCGCGCAGCCGCTCGAGCAGCAGTTCGTTGTTGCGGGCATCGCTGGCCCCGGCGCCCGAGAAGCGCGCGCTGTAGATTCCGGGTTTGCCGCCCAGGGCCTCCACCTCGATGCCTGAGTCGTCCGCAAGCACCGGCATGCCTGTCGCGAGGTGCCCGTGCACCGCCTTGAGGCGCGCGTTCTCGAGGAAGCTCGAGCCGGTCTCCTCCGGCATCTCCACCTCGTCCGGCAGGGGCAGGATGAGGATGCCGAAGGCCTGGGCGATCTCGGCCATCTCGCGCAGCTTGCCCTGGTTGCGGGTCGCGAGCACGACCTCACGCACGGCGCATCACCAGGGCGAGCCGGTCGCCGAGCGCCGACGCCTGCGTGGCGACGAGCTGCCCTACGCCGGCCTTGGCGAGCCCCAGCAGGAGGTCGAACTGGTCCGCTCGCAGCGGTTGGGCCTCGGCGGTCGTCTGCAGTTCGACGAAGTCGCCTTCTCCCGTCATGACGAAGTTGGCATCCACCTCGGCCCGTGCGTCCTCCTGGTAGCAGAGGTCGAGTGCCGCCTCGCCCCCCACGATCCCGGCGGAGACGGCGGCGATCTGGCGCAGCAGCGGTCGTCCCACCGTGCGGTCCATGTCCTGCAGCCAGCAGAGCGCGTCGACCAGGGCCACCATGGCCCCCGTGATGGACGCGGTGCGCGTGCCCCCATCGGCCTGCAGCACGTCGCAGTCCACCCAGAGCGTGCGGTCGCCGATCGCCTTGAGGTCGACCGCCTGGCGCAGGGAGCGGCCGATCAGGCGCTGGATCTCGTGCGAACGGCCGCTCGGGTGTCCGCGCGTCACCTCGCGCGCCGTCCGCTGCTCCGTCGCACGCGGCAGCATGGCGTACTCGGCCGTCAGCCAACCACCCATGCCGCGTCGCCAGGCCGGCACCTTCTCCTCCACAGTGACGGCGCAGACGACGCGCGTCTGACCCACCGTGATGAGGCATGACCCCTCGGCCTGCGGCAAAAACCCGCGCTCGATGCGCACAGGCCGCATCTCGTCCGGTCGACGACTATCGGGGCGCAAAAGAACACACCCTTCCCTAGTGCTGCATCCAGTGTACCTTGAAAGGCCCCCCAGACGAAAAGGGACCTCGGCGCCCCGCGCCGAGGTCCCGGGCAGAGTGCGGCCTTACGCCGCCTTGCGCTTCGGCTGCGCGAAGACCGCGTAGATGAGTCCGGCGACCAGGAAGCCCACGAAGTAGGTGATGTCGCCGAACTGCGGGTGGCTGCTCGCGAACGGTCCGACGAACATGCCGTACTGGTTCATGAACGGCACCGATACCAGCACGCCGACGATCCAGGCCCAGAAGCCCATGCCGAAGGGACGCTTGCGGTCGTAGAACTCGCTCGTCGCGTAGTCGCCCTTCGCCTTGACGAAGTAGTCTACGAGGACGATGGCGAGCCACGGCGCGACCCAGTAGCCGAGCAGGAAGAGGAATGTCTGGTACTTCGAGAAGAAGGTGCCGTTCTGGCTGGCGTACCAGGCCACGAGCGTGCCGAGCACACCCACCACCACCGCACTCATCCAGCGCTTCATCGGGATGTCGATGACGAGGGAGGAGAGAGCGCCCGAGTAGATGTTGAGGACATTCGCCGTGATGGTGCCGAGCACGACGGCGATCATCGTCACGACGCCCAGCGAGTAGGGCAGCAGGTGCGTCACGAGGTCCGTCGGCACGAAGATGCCCTTCAGCGTCGCGAGCGCGGCGCCCAGGACCTCAAGCCAGATGCCGGCGATGAGCAGCGACCAGAAGGCGTTGCCGAACACCGCACGCGCGGAGGTCTTCTCGGGCAGGTAGCGGGTGTAGTCGGACGCGAAGGCCATCCAGCCCAGGCAGTACGAGAAGGCGATGGCCAGCGTGAGCATGAAGGCGCCTGTCGTCCCGCCGACCTCGCTCGCCAGCTTGAGGTTGGGCGGTGCCGAGATATGGCCGTTGGCGAAGCCGTAGATGGTCACGATCAGGAAGACGACCGTCAGGACGATGGCGAGATAGCGCTCGAGGACGTGGATCAGGTTGTAGCCGTAGACGGCGATGACGATCTGGATGATGGCCATGATGACGAGGCCAAGGCCGAACGACATGTGGAAGAGCCACTCGAGGGCGTAGACCCCGAGCACGGTGTTCACGGCGAACCAGGAGAAGCCTGCGATGAAGTTCAGGATGCCGGGGATGAAGTTGCCGTAGTAGCCGAACGCCTTGCGTGACTGGATGAGCTGCGGCACGCCGTGCTTCGGCCCGAAGGTGCTGAGCGCACCGAGCGCCAGGGCGCCGAGGACGTTTCCGATCACGATCGCGAGCGCTGCCTGCCAGAAGCTGAGTCCGAAGACGCCTGTCGCCAGCGCACCGGTCACGAGGGTGGCGAATTCGACGTTGGCCCCGAACCAGAGCGTGAAGATGGTGAAGGGCTTGCCGTGTCGCTCGTGCGGCCCGATCGGCTCGATCCCCTTCGGCTCGACCTTGAGCACTTGACTCTGGTAATCGTACTCAGCGCTCACGCGATCCCTCCGTTTCCGAACATTCTGGGGCCAGTATGTCATAAAGTTCGGTATTTGTCACCTGGGCACGAAAAAGGAGGCGGCTTGGCGACAGCCGCCTCCTTGCGTCCGGATCCCCTCGCTCAGGCCTGCGCGGCCTGCTTCAGCTCCCTTTGGATGTCCTGCCACGGGATGTCGCCTTCAAACCGCACCTCGCCGTTGAACAGCACGAGCGGCAGGTCGAGCGCACCGCTACGCACCCGCTCGGCGAGCTCCGGATCCCGGCCGTCCTCGAGATTGCGGTAGCTGACGCTGGCCTGTCCCGCGAAGCGGAGCCGCACGAACCCCATGACCATCTCGGCCTGCTCGAAGAACGTCATGCCGCTGGGGCAGCTGCCATAGGCGAACTCCTCGCCGTTCGTGCCGATGATCGCGATATCGATCACGCGTGGGCTCCTCCTCACGAAGCGCGAAACCAAATCTGGTGGAGGCGCGGGGGAACTGCCCCCCCGGTCCGCCAGGCCTCAAGCCCGGGCCTCTACGAGCGTAGCCCTCGCTTTAATCTCGCTTGCGGCGCCTTACAAGGGCGAAGTCGCCGCCGGCCAGCTGCAATTGATGTCCGCGCACCGTCGCCGCGACCGGCACGCGTGAGTCCGCGAATTGCGTTCCCCCGACGTGCGGACTTCGTCAGGGGGAACGGCTCAAGCGCTCTTAGGCTGCGAGAGCGAAGTTGGAGTCGTTGGCAGTTGTGCCGTTTTCCGCTGTTTTACGAGGCGCGGAACCTCGGCTCGCTTCCCGAACCGGACCACCCGACGTCGATCCTAGTTCGCCCCCAAAGTGTGGCGCCGTCCCTTGAGCGCGCGCTCCATCTCCCGCTTGGCGTCGCGCGTCTTCAGGTCCTCGCGCTTGTCGTAGAGCTTCTTGCCTCGGCAGATACCGAGTTCCAGCTTGCACAGTCCGCGGTCCGTGAAATACATGCGCAGCGGCACAACGGTCATGCCCCGCTCGCGCATCCTCCCGACCAGCGCGTCGAGCTCCTTTCTGTGCAGCAGGAGCTTGCGGCGCCGGTACGGATCCACGTTCATGCGGTTGCCCTGTTCGTACGGGCTGATGTGCATGTGCTGGACGAAAAGCTCGCCGTGTGAAAAAGACGCATAAGCGTCCTGCAGGTTCACACGTCCGATCCTCGCCGACTTGACCTCCGTTCCCGTCAAAGCGATCCCCGCCTCGATCGTCTCAAGGACGAAGTAGTCATGACGGGCCTTGCGGTTGTCGGCGATGATCTTCATGGCGTCTCGCCCGCAGGCTCCTTTGGCGCCTCTTTGCTGCCATCCTTGCCGCCTTTGCCACGGCGGCCCGAACGGCGCCTACGATTGTAGTTGCGCCGCGGCTTCCTGTCAACGTGCGGAGCCTCGCCCTCTCCCTCGCCGGCCCCGCCCGCTTCCCCCTCGGCCCCTCCGGCGGTAGCGGCCGCGGCAGGCTCCGCTTCGCCGGACGCCGCCACGCTCTCGGCCGGAACGCTCTCCGCCTGCGCTTCCTTCTGTCTGCCTCCGCCGCGGCGCGAGCGGCGCCCCTGCCTGTTGCCCGGCTGCTGCTGCTGCTGCTGGGGCTGCTGCTGCTTTGGCTGCTGCTTCGGCTGCTGCTGCGCTGCCTCCTCGAGCGAAAGCTCGATTTCGCCATGCTCGACATCGACGCGTTCGACGCGCACGCGCAGGCGGTCGGCGAGGCGGAACACCCGTCTCTGCCGCTCGCCCACCAGCTGGAACTGCTTCTCGTCGTAGTGGTAGTAGTCGTCGGTGAGCGAACTGACGCGCAAGAGACCCTCGACGCCCAGCGAGACCTCGACGAAGATGCCGAACGGCGTGACGCCAGTCACGATGCCGTCGAACGTCTCCCCCACCCTGTCACGCATGAACTCGACCTTCTTGAGGTCCAGTGACTCCCGCTCCGCCTCGTCCGCCTGCCGCTCGCGCTCGGAGGACAGTCTGGCGATCTCGGGCAGGCGCGCCACAAGATCCTCACGCCGCTCGTCGCGCATCGGGCGCCGGCGCAGGTGCTCCTTCAGGATGCGGTGGATGACGAGGTCCGGGTAGCGCCTGATGGGCGATGTGAAGTGGCTGTAGAGCGGCGTCGAGAGGCCGAAGTGGCCGATCGCGGCCGTATCGTAGCGCGCTCTCGCCATCGAGCGCAGCACGACGGCGTTGACGAGATGCTCCTCGGGCTTGCCGGCGACGTGCTCAAGCACTTCCTGCAGTGCGCGCGGATGCAGCTTCTTGCCGTTCCCGCCGGCCAGGTGGTAGCCGAAGCGGCTGAGGAGCCCACGCAGGATCTCCAGCTTTTCCGGGTCCGGCTCCTCGTGCACCCGGAACAGGAACGGCAGGTTCTGGCGCGTGCCAAGTTCCGCCACGACCTCATTCGCCTGCAGCATGAACTCCTCGATCAGCTGGTCGGCCTCGGTGCGCTCGCGCCGCTCGATGGCGATAGGCTTGCCGGCGTCGTCGAGCCGCACTTTGAAATCCCTGACGGAGAGGTCGATCGCACCGCGCTCGCGGCGCCGCCTGCCGAGAATGTCCTTGAGGCGCGCCATGCCGAACAGGATGGGCATCAGTTCCTCGTACTGCGCGTCGGGCGGCTGGCCTTCGAGCGTCTGGTTGACACCGCTGTAGGAGAGGCGGGCGCGGGTGCGGATCACGCTCTCCTGAAGCTGGTGGCGCACCCGCCGTCCCGCGGCGTCGTAATCGACGAAGACGCTCAGTGTCAGGCGGTCCTGCTCCGGCAGCAGGCTGCAGACGCCGTTCGACAGCCGCTCAGGCAGCATCGGGATGACGCGGTCGACCAAGTAGACCGATGTGCCGCGGCGCAGAGCCTCACGGTCGAGGGCGGTGCCTTCGTGCACATAGTTGCCGACGTCGGCGATGTGGACGCCGAGGCGCCAGCCGTCTTCTGTCGGTTGCAGCGAGATTGCGTCGTCGAGGTCCTTCGCGTCGTCCGAATCGATCGTGAAGGTCACGAGGCCGCGCAGATCCTGGCGCTGGCGCAGGTCCTTCGCCGCCACCTCGTCCGGAATCTTCGCGGCCTCCGCCAGCACGTCCTCCGGAAAGGCTTCGGGCAGGCCGAGCTTGCGGACGATGGCCAGCACATCCACGCCGGGCCGGTGGAGCTCGCCCAGGCGTTCCACCACCTTGCCGACCGGACCGCGCCGCGCGTCGCCGAACACCTCGACCTTGCAGACGACCATCTCGCCGTCCACAGCGTCCAGGCGCTCGCTGTCGGGGATGATGATGTCGTAGGCGTCGCGGCCGTCCTGCGGGCGTACGAACCATGCGCCGCCGACCATCTCGATGCGGCCCACGATCGTGTCGCGGGCGCGCTGGACGATGCGCACCACCTCGCCGGAGCGCCCCTCGAGGCGCCGCGCCAGCACCCTGTCGCCGTGCATGGCGCCCTTGAGGTGCTCGACGGACACCCTGAGATCTTCGCCGTCGCCATCCTCGGGGATGACCCAGCTGTCGCCCCGCCGTGTACCCTGGATGCGTCCCGGCAAAAGGTCGACGCGGCCGGGCACGGCGAACGAACCGCGCCGCGTCCGCAAAAGTTCGCCGCGCGAGACCATCTCGTCGAGCATGCGGGCGAACGGGGCCTTGCGCTCCTGTTTGATCTCGAACTTTTCAAGCAGCTCGTCAAGGGACATCGGGTGCTGCGCCTCGTCACGGATGAAGGCAATCAGCTTCGGCCGCGGCGGCAGGTCGGAAGGCCGTCGACGGCGGCTCACGAGACTCCTCCAAGGACGCGGCACAGGAACGACGCGCTGCGTTCGACGAACGCCGCCGCATCCTGCTTCGGCACATGCTCATACGAAGGAACCATCTCAAACTCCTTCTCCCGACTGCCGATCCGCTCGAACAGCCGTCGCGAAGCCTCTGGGCGCACCGTAGGGTCGTGCGTCGATTGCAGCACGAGCGTCGGAACGCGCACCTTCGGGGCTTCGCCGGCGGATTCACGCATCGCGCGCACCAGTTCTGCGACGGCATGCACGGAGACGCGATCCTCGGCTTCGGGACCAATCTTGATGAACGGGACCACCCGCCACAGGTACGGCGCGACCCACGCGGCCCTCCGGCGGGCCGCCGCGGCGGGGTTGACACAGACGACGGCCCGCACCGGGAAGCGAGCGGCCAAGTCTACGGCCAGCATGCCCCCGAGCGAAAGTCCCAAGACGGCCACACCGCTCCCCGGTCTCTCGTCCACGAGTTCCAGGAGAGCGAGCTCCGCGCTGCGCCGCCAGGCGTGTGCCGTGGCATTGGCCATCTCTCGCGCTCCGCCGCCATGTCCGGCCAGCCACGGCGCCGACACCCTGCATCCCTGCTCGGCCAGACGTCGGCCGAAGGGGGCGAGATCCGCAGGGACACCGCCGAAGCCGTGCACGAGCAGGACTCCCGGCCCGTCCTGTCCCCAGCGCAGGCCCTCTGGCATGCCCCGCTAGAAGCCGGCGCGCGCCATCACCAGGGAAAGCGCGAAGAAGATGAACGCCAGCACCGCCGTGGCCCTTGCTAGGCTCTCGTCGATGCCGCGCCGGCGGCCGAAGAACGTGTCGCTGGAACTGCCGAACGAACCCGTGAAGCCCGGAACGCGGGCGGACTGCAGCAGGATGCTGACTACGAGCAGGATCGCCACCAGGATATAGACGATGAGACCCAAGGTCTTCAAACGACGTTCACCATCCAAATCTTCTCTACTTGGCTGAGTGTAGCACCCCTGCACCGGCACGCACAAGCGAACCGGCGTAGCGCTGGGACTCGCCGAGCTCGTCGGCAATGCGCAGGAGTTCGTTGTACTTGGCGACGCGCTCGCCGCGCGCGGGTGCGCCGGTCTTGATCTGTCCCGCGCCGGTCGCCACCACAAGGTGCGCGATCGTGGCGTCATCGGTCTCTCCGGAGCGGTGGGAAACGAGCGCACTGTAACCGCCCCGCCGCGCGACGGCCATCGTCTCGAGCGTCTCGCTGAGGGTACCCACCTGGTTCAGCTTGATCAGGATACTGTTGGCCGCGCCCTCCGCGATGCCCTGCTGGAGTCGCTCCTCCTGCGTAACGAAGATGTCGTCGCCACAGATCTGCACGTCGCGGCCGATCGCCTGCGTCAGTTGCCTGAAGCCTGCGAAGTCCTCCTCGGCGAACGGATCCTCGATCAGCACGATCGGGTAGGTGCGTGCCCACCGGCTGTAGATCTCGACAGCCTCCTCGGCGCTGCGCAGCTCGCCGTTCAGGCGGTAGCGCCCATCCTCCAGGAGTTCGCTGGCAGCGCAATCGATCGCCAGCGCGACGTCCTCGCCCGGCCTGAGGCCGGCCGACTCGATCGCCCGCACGAGGAACTCGATCGCGGCCTCGTCGCTGGGCAGGTCGGGGGCGAAGCCGCCCTCGTCGCCGACGGCCGTCGCAAGTCCCTGCTTCTTCAGGACGGTCTTGAGGGTGTGGTAGACCTCGGCACCGTAGCGCACCGCGTCGGCGAACGTGGGGGCGCCGTGCGGCACGAGCATGAACTCCTGCACCCCAACGTTGTTGTCCGCGTGCCTGCCGCCGTTGATCACGTTCATGAACGGCACCGGCAGCAGGGTGGCGCCGACGCCGCCGAGATAGCGGTAGAACGGCAGTCCGGCCGCAGCCGCGGCGGCGCGGGCGACCGCGAGGCTGACGCCGAGGATGGCGTTCGCGCCGAGGCGCGACTTCTGCTTCGTGCCGTCCAGCTTGATCAGCAGGCGGTCGACGGCCGCCTGGTCGAAGGCGTCCATACCCTGCAGCTCCGGCGCGATTAGGCGCTCGACGTTGCCAACCGCCGTGCGCACGCCCAGCCCGTGGTAGCGCCTGGGGTCGCCGTCGCGCAACTCGGTCGCCTCGTGCTTGCCGGTGGATGCCCCGGACGGCACGATCGCGCGCCCGCGCGATCCATCGCCAAGCCGCACCTCCACCTCGACGGTCGGGTTGCCACGGGAATCGAGCACTTCGCGCGCGCGCAGGTCCGTGATCCTGGTCATCTCGAGGCACGCTCCTTCACGATCAGGCTCTCACCGGTCATCTCGGCCGGTCGCGGCAGGCCGAGGACAGCAAGGAGGGTCGGGGCCACATCGGCCAGGATGCCGTCGCGCAGGCTCTGTCCCGGCTCGGCTCCCGCCAGGAGCACGGGCACCAGATTGCGGCTGTGGGATGTCTGCGGCCCGCCGCGCGCGTCGATCATCTCTTCCGCGTTGCCGTGGTCCGCGATCACCAGCACCTGTGCCCCCTGCTCCAGCAGGACGGGCAGGAGGATCGAGAGCCCGCGGTCGACCGCCTCCACCGCAGCGATCGCAGCGGGGATCGATCCCGTATGGCCGACCATGTCGACGTTCGCGTAGTTGAGCACAAAGAGGTCCGGCGCGGACCGGCGGATGTGCTCCACAGCCTCGCTCGTCAGCTGCCCCGCCGACATCTCGGGCTGCAGATCGTACGTGGTCACCTTGGGCGACGGCACCAGGACGCGCTCCTCGCCGGGAAACGGCTGCTCGCGGCCGCCGTTGAGGAAATAGGTGACGTGCGCGTACTTCTCGGTCTCGGCCATGCGCAACTGTCTCAGGCCCGCCCGGCTGACGACCTCGCCGATCGTGTTCTCGACCTCGAGCGGCCCGAAGACGCGCGGGAGCGGGAAGTCCGGATCGTACTCCGTCATCGCCGAGAGCGCGAACGCGCCCTCGGTTCGGCGAAAGCCGTCGAAGGCAGGGTCGGCGATGGCGCGTGAGATCTCCCGCGCGCGGTCGGCGCGGAAATTCCAGAAGAAGAACTGGTCCTGCGGCCTGGCGCCCTCGTACCAGTCGATCAGGGTCGGCGCGACGAACTCGTCGTCCTCACCCGCGTCGTACGCCATCTCGAGCGCCTGTGCGGCTGTTGCGACGCGGCGGCCCTTGCCGCGGACGATGGCGTCGTAGGCCTTCTCCACCCGATCCCAGCGCCTGTCGCGGTCCATCGCGTAGTAGCGGCCGCCGATCGTGGCGATGCGGGCGCCCGTCTCGGCGCAAACCGCCTCCAGGCGCGCGAGCGATTCGCCAGCGCTGCGCGGCGGCACGTCGCGGCCGTCCAGGATGGCGTGGACGAGCACCTCCTGTCCCTTGAGAAGGCGCACGAGGGCCAGGGCGTGATCGATGTGGGAGTGGACGCCGCCAGGCGAGAGGAGACCGAGCAGGTGGACGCGCGGGGCTTGGCGCAGCGCGTCGAGGACGGTGCTGCGCTCGAGGCAGCCCTGCGCGATCGCCCGGCCGATGCGCGGCAGGTCCTGGTATACGACGCGTCCCGCGCCGATGTTGAGATGACCGACGTTCGAGTTGCCCATCTGGCCTTCCGTTAGCCCCACGGCCTCGCCATCGGTGCGCAGGCGCGCCATGGGCCAGCGTCCCGCGAGTTCGTGCCAGTACGGGGTACTGGCCTGGGCCACGGCGTTGCCTGGCCCCTCGGGCGCGATGCCCCAGCCATCCAGGACGATGAGTCCAGCAGGCCGCCCGTTACGCATGCACCATCACCTCCAGCATGGCAAGGAAGGAAGCCGGGTCGAGCGAGGCGGAACCGACCAGCAGCCCGTCGATCAGCGGCTCCGCCATGAATCCCGCTGCGCTCGCCGGCGAAGTGGATCCGCCGTAGAGCAGCGCGATCCGGGCAAGCGCCGCCGCACCGCAGGCGGCCGCGATGCGCTCGCGGATCAGCCCCGCCGCCTCGCAGGCCTGCGCAGGCGTCGCGGGGGACCCGCTGCCGATGGCCCAGACCGGTTCGTAGGCGATGATCAGCCTCCCCGCCATTTCGCCGCGCAGCTCGCCCAGCACGGTGTCGACCTGCTGGGCTAGGCGCCTGGGCCCGCGTCCCGCGTCGCGCTCCGAGGCATCCTCCCCAACGCAGTAGACGGGGGTCAGTCCGGCCTGCCAGAGCGCAGCGATCTTGCGGGCCGCCATGCGGTCATCCTCGCAGGCGTAGCGCCGGCGCTCCGAATGGGCGACCAGGGCGTAGGCACAACCGGCGTCGCGCAACTGGGCAGCCGACACCATCCCCGTGAAGGCTCCCTGCTCGGCCCAGCCGACATCCTGCGCGCCGAGCCCGAGCCGCAACCCGTCCCGGCGCAGAGCGGAGAGCGCGGTGAGCGGCGGGAAGACGAGCACCTCGGCCCGGTCGAGCCAGGGCGAGCGCTGCACAACCTCGCACCAGGCCGAAGCCTCGGCGATCGTCTTGTACATCTTCCAGTTGGCCGCGAGAATGGCCACCTCAGTTCTCCAGGAGGCCTTCGATGCCGGGTAGGACCCGCCCTTCAAGAAACTCGAGCGAGGCACCGCCGCCCGTCGAGACGTGGCCCACCCGGTCCGCGACTCCCGCCGCGGCGAGGGCCGCCGCGGAGTCGCCGCCGCCCACCACGGTGTAGCCCTCGCACTGTGCCACGGCCCTGGCGATGGCGAGGGTGCCCTCGGCGAACGCGGCGCGCTCGTAGAGCCCGAGCGGACCGTTCCAGAACACGCGCCGCGCGCCGAGCACGATGTCGCGGTAGGCCGCCTGTGTCGCGGGACCGATGTCGACGATCATCTCGTCCTCCCCGACCTCCTCGACGTTCACCGGGTGGCCCGGGTCGGTGATGGCGCGCGTGGCCACGACGTCGATCGGCAGGTGGAAGCGGCCCTGGAAGCGGCGCATCAGGCCCCGCGCGACGTCGAGCTCGCCGGACTCGGCGAGCGAGCGGCCGATCGGCACGCCGCGCGCCTCGAGAAAGGTGTTGCCGAGCGCGCCGCCGATCAGCACCTCCTGGGCCTGCTGGGCAAGGTGCTCGATCACGCCGATCTTGTCCGCGATCTTGGCGCCACCGAGGATGAGCACGAACGGCTGCTCGCTGCCATGCATCAGCCTGTCGAGAGCCTGCACCTCCCGCTCGACCAGGAGTCCCGCGTAGCTGGGCATGATCGCGCTGATGGCGTGGGTGGAGGCGTGCGCGCGGTGGACGGCGCCGAATGCGTCCTCGACGAAGATATCGCCGAAGCGGGCGAGTTCGGCGGCGAAACCCGGGTCGTCCTTCGTCTCGCGCGGGTCGAAGCGCAGATTGTCGAGCAACAGCACGTCGCCGGGCGCGAGGCGCTTGACCTCGGCCTGGGCGGCGGCGCTCGTCGGCAGCCCCTGGGCGAAGCGCACGTCCGTCGAGAGCAGCTGGGAAAGGCGCTGCGCGACGGGGCCGAGGCTGAGCCCGTCCTCGATGTTGCCCTTCGGCCGGCCGAGGTGGGACATCAGCACGACCGCCGCGCCGCGCGCGCGCAGGGTCTCGACGGTCGGCAGCGAGGCCCGGATGCGCGTGTCGTCGCGGATCTTGCCATCCTCGAGCGGCACGTTGAGGTCGGACCGCACCAGGGCGAGACCCACCTTGGGCGCGGTGCCCAGACTGCGCAGATTCACCCTGCCACCCTCTTCGCGATGTAACCTGCAAAGTCGACGAGGCGCGTCGCGTAGCCCCACTCGTTGTCGTACCAGGCGACCACCTTGGCCAGCTCGCCGACCTGCCCCGTGAGCAGCCCGTCGACGATCGCAGAGTGCGTGTCGCCGCGCAGGTCGCTGGACACGACCGGATCCTCCGTGTAGGCCAGGATGCCCTGCATCGGGCCTTCGGCGGCGGAACGCAGGGCCTGGTTGATGTCGGCGGCGGAGGCGGCCCGGCGCAGGTGGACGACGAGGTCGATCACCGAGACGACCGGCGTCGGCACGCGCAGGGAAAGGCCGTGGAAGTTCCTGCCCACCTCGGGCCAGACCGCCCCGACCGCCTTGGCGGCGCCCGTGGACGTCGGGATGATGTTCATCGCCGCCGCGCGCGCCCGCCGGAGATCCTTGTGCGACTTGTCGAGCAGGTTCTGGTCGCTCGTGTAGCTGTGCACCGTCGTCATCATGCCCTCCGCCACGCCAAAGGTGCGGTCGAGCACCTTCATCACGGGCAAAAGGCAGTTCGTGGTGCAGGACCCCATCGACACCACCTGGTGGCCCAGGGGGTCGAACTCCTCCTCGTTGACGCCGAGCACGAACGTGGGTGCGGGGTGGACCTTCGCCGGAGCGGCGAGCACCACATACCGCGCACCGCCCGAGAGGTGCGCCTTCGCGAGTTCAGGGTCGTTGAACTTCCCCGACGCCTCGATGACGAGATCGACACCCTCGGCGCGCCAATCGATGCGGGCGGGCTCGCGCTCGTGGAATGCGCGAATGCTCCGCCCGCCGACGTACAGATGATCGTCTTCGCTCCTGACTTCACCCGGGAACACGCCGTAGTTGGAGTCGTACTTGAAGAGATGCGCCATGGTTGCGCTCGGGCCAGGGCCATTGATGGCCACCACCTGTACATCCGAACGTCCCTCGGCAATTCTCAGCGCGCGACGTCCGACGGCGCCGAATCCGGAGATGCCTACGCGCAGCAAGCTGAAGACACTTCCTTCTTGTGCCAATATGGACAGAGACCGCCCCCATTATAGCGAATGGTCTCGCCAAGATGCCACTTGGGCACATGCCATGACCCGCCAGTCGAAAAGGGACCGGCGGACATGCCGCCGGTTCCTTTTGGTCCTGTGGTCAGATGTCGAGGTAGAGCTGGAACTCCATCGGCACGGGACGCAGGTTTACCGGGTGAAGTTCCTCGCGGCGCTTGTAGTCGATCCAGGCCTGGATCAGGTCCTCGCTGAACACGCCGCCCGCCGTCAGGAAGGCGTGGTCCTGCTCGAGCGCGGCCAGGGCTTCGCCGAGGCTGCCCGGCACCGCCTGCACCTTGGCCGCGTCCTCCGGCGACAGGTGGTAGATGTTCTTGTCCAGCGGGCCGAAGCCGAGCGCGGTCGGGTCGAGCTTGCGCCTGATGCCGTCCAGGCCGGCCATCAGCATCGCAGCGAATGAAATGTAGGGGTTGCCCGTCGCGTCCGGCGTGCGGAACTCGATGCGAACCGCCTTCGGGTTCTGCGAGGTGATCGGCACGCGGATCGCCGCGGAGCGGTTCCCCTTCGCGAACACCAGGTTCACGGGGGCCTCGAAGCCGGGCACGAGGCGCCGGTACGAGTTCGTGGTGGCGTTCGTCAGGCCCACGAGAGCCGGTGCGTGGCTCAGGATACCCGCGATGTAGTGCAGCGCCAGTTGCGAGAGGTGGCCGTAGCCCTCCTGGTCGTAGAACAGCGGCCGGCCGCCCTGGAAGATCGACTGGTGCGTGTGCATGCCCGAGCCGTTGTCGCCGTAAAGCGGCTTCGGCATGAAGGTCGCGATGCGGCCGGAGCGCCTCGCCACGTTCTTCACCACGTACTTGTAGAGCATGACGTTGTCGGCCGACGTGGTCAGGCGGTCGAAGCGGATGCCGATCTCGCTCTGGCCGGCGGTCGCCACCTCGTGGTGGTGGCGCTCGACCTCGATGCCGCACGCCTTCATCGTCCGCACCATCTCGCCGCGCAGGTCGGAGAGCTGATCGGTGGGGGCCACCGGCGCGTAGCCGGACTTCGGCCGGATGCGGTGCTGCAGGTTCGGCCCTCCGACATCGCCCGTCCCCCAGCTCGACTCGTCGGAGCCGATCGCGAAGAACGACTCTTCGGGGTTGACCTGGTAGCGGACGTCGTCGAACACGAAGAATTCGAGTTCCGGTCCGAAATAGGCCGTATCGCCAACGCCGCTCGCCGCGAGATGGGCCTCGGCCGCCTGCGCTATGCGGCGCGGGTCGCGGGCGAAACGCTGCATGGCCGGGTCGTAGACGTCGCAGAGGATGGAGAGGGTCGGTCGCTCGTGGAATGGGTCCAAAAAGGCCGTAGCGGGGTCGGGGAGCATGATCATGTCGCTCTCCTCGATCTCCCGGAATCCCCGCAGCGAGCTGCCGTCGAACGGCACCCCCTCGGTGAAGTTCTCCGCCTTGAGCTCCTCGGCCGGCAGCGTGATGTGGTGCCAAGTGCCTGGCAGGTCGATCAGCTTCAGATCCACGAACTCGACCGCGCCGCTCTGCAGCATGGAAAGGATCTCGTCCCTAGTCATCGTCATCCTCCTCCACCTGTGGCTGATGCTCGCTCAGGACGCGCTCGAGCTCTGCGCGGTTCGACACCGGGTACAGCGAGCGCAGGGCGTGACCGGCCATCAGCCGGCTGCGCACATCGCTCTCGGGCTCCGCGGGCGTCTGCGCCCCGACGACCCGCCGCGCCGCGGACAGCGTCTGGCCTGACGCCAGGATGCGGCGGATCTCCAGGAGGCGTGCCACGTCGTTCTCGCTGTAGTAGCGTTGCCCACCGGAGGTGCGCCGCGGGGAGAGCATGCCAAGCTGTTCGTAGTAGCGGATCTGCCGCTCGCTCAGCCCGGTGCGCCGGCTCACGGCGCCGATCCCCATCGCCCGGTCTGCCATCGGTGCACCTCCTCTCTGTCAGATATACTAGGTGCCTCCCACGGAATTGGTCAATCTTTTGTGAGGTTTTTCGCGCAAACTTCACATCGATCCCACTTGGGCGCTGCGACAGCCGCCTTGACACCCAAAGTAGGTCTGTGCACTATCTATATAGACGCCCATCTACGTAGAGGAGCGACAACCATGGGCGAGGAAGAGTTGGCCGCTGCGCTGGCGTTCTTCAAGGCGCTGGCGGACAAAAGCCGCCTGCGCATCCTGGGCCTTCTGGCGGACCGGCCCTGCAGCGTCGAAGAGCTCGCCGCGAGCCTCGGCCTGCGCACCCCGACTGTCTCCCACCACCTGCAGACGCTGCGGCGCCTAGGTCTCGTCGGGATGCGTCCGGAGGGCACGACGCACCTCTATACCCTCGACCTGAGCCGTCTGCAGTCGCTGGGCCGGCAGCTCCTCGCACCGGAAAAGGTGGCGAGTCTCGCCGCGCAGGACGTCGAGGAGGCGTGGCAGCACAAGGTGCTGCGGGACTTCTTCTCGGGCGAGGAACTGAGGGAGATCCCCGCCTCGCGCAAGAAGCGCCTCGTTGTGCTGAGCTGGCTCGCGTCCCGCTTCGAGCAGGACCGCCGTTATACCGAGAGGGAAGTCAACGAGGTGCTGCGGCGCCATCACCCCGATGTCGCCACCCTGCGCCGCGAGTTCATCGCGACAGGGCTGATGCAGCGCCACGAAGGCGTCTACTGGCGTACCGGCGGGGCCTGAAGATCCTGCCGCGAGAGCGTCTCTCCGTCCCTGGCGAGAAGCTTGCCGCCGCCTGCGCACACTAGCGCAAGGCAGGTGGTGCCCCTTGGGGGAGATGTGGCAGCTCAAGGTCCCGATGCTGGAGCTGGTATTCCGCAGCATCCTGATCTACGTCGCGATCCTCATCGGCATGCGGCTCTTCGGCAAGCGCGAGGTAGGGCAGTTCACGCTCTTCGACCTGGCGCTCGTCCTGCTTGTCGGCAACGCCGTGCAGCCAGCCATCACCGGGCCCGACACGTCGCTCACGGGCGGTATCGTCATCACCGTGACGCTCTTTTTGCTCAACCGCATCGTCAACTTTCTCACGGTTCGCAGCCGCGTGCTGCGCGACATCATCGAGGGCCGCCCCACCGTCATTGCGCGGGGCGGCCACTGGCTGCGCCGGGCCCTCGCGCAGGAGGGCCTGACACCGGACGACTGCCTGCCGGCTTTGCGCGACCACGGCGTCGAGACGGTCGAGAGCGTGGATCTGGCCGTGCTCGAGGTGGACGGCACCCTGTCGGTGGTGCCGAAGGGTGCCGGACTGCGCCGCGGCAACCGCGTGCTGGGCGAACACGTCTAGACACCGTTACGCGCGGCGGGCCCCGAGGCGCCTGGCCTCGGGGCCCGCCGGCCGTTCCGCTTCAGCGATTCAGGTCCTGACGCTCGCCGGAAACCATGTAGATGACCGCCTCACCCAGGTTCGTGGCGTGGTCGGCCACCCGCTCGAGGTGCTGCGCGACGAACAGGAGATGCGTGCCCTGATGGATGGTGCGCGGATCCTCCATCATGTAGACGAGCAGTTCGCGCATGACCTGGCTGTAGAGGTGGTCCACCTCGTCGTCCGTCTTGAGCAGTTCCTCGGCTGCCAGGGGGTCGCGGCGGACGTAGGCGCGCAGGGCGTCGCGCGTCATGCGCAGAGCCAGCTCCGCCATGCGCGGAATGTCGATGAGCGGCTTCATCAGAGGCTCGTCGCCGATGCGATCGGTGACGCGCGCGATGTCCACCGCATGGTCGGCCATACGCTCCAGGTCGCCCACGATCTTGATCGCCGTGCCGACGATCCTCAGGTCGGTCGCGATCGGCTGCTGCAGGGCGATGATCTCGAGGCAGCGCGTTTCGATGTCGAGCTGCATCCTGTCGATGTCGTCATCGCCTTCGATGATCTGGCGGGCCAGCTCGCGGTCTCCTTCCGCGAGAGAGCGCACCGACTGCGCGATCCGCTCCTCGACGAGCGTCCCCATGCGCAGGATGTCCTGCTGCAACTCCTCGAGTTCCTGAAGAAACGTGCTGCGCATCGCAAGTCCCCCTTTCTAGCCGAAGCGTCCGGTGACGTAGTCCTCGGTCCGCCGGTCCCGCGGTCTTGTGAAAATGTCGCGCGTCGGGCCGAACTCGATCAGTTCGCCACTGAGGAAGAACGCCGTACGGTCCGAGATGCGCCCTGCCTGCTGCATATTGTGCGTAACTACGATCAGTGTGTAGCTTTCTTTGAGATTGACGATCAGTTCCTCGATCTTCGACGTGGCGACGGGATCGAGCGCCGAGGCAGGCTCGTCCATCAGCAGGACCTCAGGCTCCACCGCGAGAGCGCGGGCGATGCACAGGCGCTGCTGCTGTCCGCCCGAGAGCTCGAACGCGCTCTTCTGCAGCTTGTCGCGAACCTCGTCCCAAAGCGCCGCGCGCCTCAGGCTCTGCTCGACGATCTCGCGCAGGCGCGCCTCGCCGCGCTGGCCGTGGACGCGGGGTCCGTAGGCGATGTTCTGGTAGATGGTCATCGGGAACGGGTTCGGCCGCTGGAACACCATGCCCACCCGCTTGCGCAGGCGTGCCGGGTCCTGCCCCCGCGCATAGATGTCCTCCCCGTCCAGGAGCACCCTGCCGGTCAGGCGAGTTCCCGGCACATGGTCGTTCATGCGGTTCAGTGTGCGCAGGAACGAAGACTTGCCGCAGCCGCTCGGTCCGATGATGGCCGTCACCGCGTGTTCGCCGATCTCGACACTGACATCCTTCAGCCCCTGTGCCGCCCCGTACCACAGGCTGAGGTTCTCGACCTTGATCTTCGCCTGACTCAAAGGGGCCGACCCTCCCGTCGCTCTGCCGCCAGAACCGCCGCCGTCCCCGCCGCCAACACGGACAGGATGAGGAGCAGCACGGCTGGCCAGAAGGTCCGCCCGTCGCGGACCCTGCCCGTTATCTCAAGATACCATAGCGCCGACGCGAGTGTTGCGCCCGCCCGCAGCGCCAGCCGCCCGCGGTCAAGCAAACCCTGCGCCAGCAGGGCGACGAGCGCCGCCTCGCCGAGCGCCCGACCGGCCACACCGAGCAGGATGCCGGCGATCTCCCGCCGCACGAAGCCGTAGACCGCCGCGGCGGCCTGCGCCGGCTGGGCCCCCAAGGCCTGGGCGGCTTCGCCCGTCGCGCTGCAGCGGGCGAAGCTGTCCTGCGCGAGCAGTACGGCCTGTGGCAAGCAGAGCAGGGCCAGTCCGAGCGCAACCAGCGCAATGCCGGGGGCGAAGCCGAGGGCGTCGCCGAGCCAGCGCAGAAGCACCGCGCCCACGACGACGCTCGGCAGGGCCGCCGACATGCTGAGCGGCATGCGCCAGCGCCAGCCCTGCGGCGCGAAGGCGAGCGCGCCGCCCGCCGCGACACCCAGGGCAGCGCTGAGGGCAACGGCCCCGACCGCCCCGACGACGCTCGCCGCGAGCGCCCCGAAATCGGGCGGGCCCGTCGGCGCTGCCACGCCGCGCAGCACCCCCAGCCAGACCCCCAGCACAATGATCTGCGCCAGGCGATAGCGTCGCATGCCTTGCCTATAGGCCATGCGCCGTGCCCCTCCCGAGCCAGCCTGTGACACCGCCGACCAAGCCGAGCAGGAGCGCCACGCCGCCGAGCGCGGCGACCCACGTGCCGTCGGGCGGCGCCTGCGGCAGTTCGCCGAGCAGCGTGCCGGCAAGCGTGCCGGATGGCCGCAGAAGGTGCGGCCAGGCATTGGCGCCGCCAACCAGGACGGAGACGAGCGCCGCCTCCCCGGCGATGCGGGCCGCGGCCACCAGCGAGAGGCGGACGGTGGCCCGCCGCACGGCCCCGCCGACCGCCCGGGCGGCCGGATCGGGCGGCAGGCCGAGCGCCAGGGCCGCGCGGTAGGTCGCCTGCCAGGAGCGCGCCTCCGCGGCCACGCCTTCTGCCACCAGGGGCATCGTCGCGACGCCCAGGCCGAGCCCCGCCAGCAGGCCGCCCGGACCGAGGCCGACCGTGCGCAGGAGGCCGAGACCGCCCGCGAGGAGCGCGAACGCGATCAGCACGCCGGGCGTGCCAGCCAGCAGAGAGACGGCGAACGCGCTGCGGCCACCGAGCCCGATCTGCAGCCCGATCCCCTCGCCGAGGGCCCCTGCGGTGAGGCCGCCGATGCCCGCGACAAGAGCGCTGCCCGCCGCGATGCCGAGCGGGCCGAACCCGCCGGGCGGTCGCCACAGGCCCGACGCGAAATCCAGGCGAGGCAGGCCGGAGAGGCCCCAGATGACAACCAGCAGCAGTGGCAAGAGCGCGAGCAGCAGGACAAAGCGCGCGATCCTCATCGTCCTTCGCCTCTCTTTGCCGCCACGGCAGCCACGAGATCCGCCGCGAGCTGCGCCTTCACGTCGCCCTGCCGCCACAGCGCGTACGCGGGATAGCGCAGGCCGTAGTCCGGCTGCCAAGGCAGGCGGCCATCCACGGCGACCACCAGCTGCCGCGGCGCGAACGCGACTTCCACGACGCCGACGCCGCCAGGCAGGGCCCGCACGAAATCGGCGACCTGTCCGCTGGCGAGGGCCGTCAGCGCACCCGTCCGCAGCGGTCCGCCGGCCAGGCGTGCAAGCCTCTGGCGCAGGCCGGAGCCGTGGGCGCGCAGCACCAGCTCGACAGGTCGCGCAGGCCCGCCGAGCGACCGCCAGTTGCGCACGCGCCCGCGCAGGATGTCCCTGAGCTCTGCAAGCGTCAGGCGGCGCGGCAGACCGGGCGCGGCGATCACCGCAAGCGTCGCCTGCGCGACTGTGCGCATGGCGATGCCTGGACGGCCGTAGGGCACGTCGACGAGCGCGAGGTCCGCGCTGTGCCGCATGAGTGCCGCAAGGCCGTAGGCGGAGCCCAGAGCGGAAATGGCGACTTGGCCTCCCGCCAGGACCGCGAGCCCTGGCCGCGCCGCTTCCGCCAGAGGCAGCAGGGACGTGGCGCCCGCGACGCGCAGGGCCGGGCCCGGCAGGCCGGCCGCGCCCGCCACCAAGAGGGCCGAGAGGGCCAGCACGATCCGCCAGCGGCCGAGAAAGCGCTCCACGCCGAGCCCCCCGTAGTCGGGCCTATGCATCGGCGGATGCGTCCATGCCCGGCAAGCGGAGGCGGAACCGGCTGCCCTGCCCCACCTCGCTTTCGACGTGGAGCTCCGCACCGATCGACAGGGCGAGGTGCCGGGCGATGGCGAGGCCGAGGCCCGAGCCGCCGGTGGCGCGCTGGCGCGAGCGGTCGACCCTGTAGAAGCGCTCGAAGATGTGCGGCAGGTCGGCGGCGGGTATGCCCGGCCCGTCGTCCTGCACCGTGAGCTCCGCGGCGGGGCCCGACCTCCCCACCAGGACGGTCACGTGGCCTCCCACCTGCGTGTACTTGACGGCGTTGTCGATCAGCGAGATAAGGATGGCCTCGATACGGTCGCGGTCCGAGACGGTTCGCGCCGCCCCGCCCTCGACGCCGAGGGCGACCCCGCGCGACGCGGCCTCGGCTCCGTAGCGCTCCGCGACGGCCCGCGCGATCTCGAGCAGGTCGAGTTCCTGGCGCTCGGGCCTCTCCCTCCCGCTCTCGATCGCCGCAAGGCGCAGCAGATCGTCCACAAGCAGCGAGAGGCGCCTGGTCTCCTCGGCAATGTGCCGCAAAAAGCGCCTGCGGTGCCCCTCGTCGACGTCCTCCTCGAGCAGCGTCTCCGCGAAGCCGCCCAGCACCGTGAGGGGGGTCCTGAGTTCGTGCGACACATTGGCCACGAACTGGCTGCGCACCTCGAGCAGCCGACGCTCCTCGCTCACGTCGTGCACGACGAGCAGGGTGCCGCCGGTGCCGGGCACCGGCGCCAGGTCGATCTGCAGCACGCGGCCACCTTCGCGCCGTTCGGCCTGCACGACCTCTCCGCGCTCCACCCGGTCTAGCGCCGATTCGAGCGCGTACGTGTGCGTCATGGCCAGGTGGTAGGTCTGCTCCACCTCGGGCGCCCAGACCCCGAAGATCCGTTCGGCGGCCGGATTGATCACCTGGACCCGGCGGCGGCTGTCGAGCAGCACGACGCCCGAGCGCAGATTGCCGACGATCGCGAGGAACCGCACACGGTCCAGTTCGAGTGCCGCCAGACGGTCCGCGATCTCCTGCAGGGCCTGGTTGAACGCCTGCTCGCGTTCGGCGAGGCCGCCGTACGGCGCGTAGAAGCGCTCCGGCGTCCGACCCGCGGCGAGCGCGGCGAGCGCTTCGAGGGCATGGTCGAAGTCCCGCAGGGCGCGGCGGCGAAAGACCGCCGCGATGCCCAGCCCCGCCAAGACGCCCACGGCCGCTCCGATCAGCCAGGCGATGGCCGTCACGTGCGGAAGCGGTAGCCGACGCCGCGCACCGTCTCGATCAGGCGCGGCCGCGACGGCTCCGCCTCCACCTTCTCGCGCAGGTGACGCATGTGCACATCCACGGTGCGGGCGTCACCGTAATAGTCGAAGCCCCAGACCTTCTCGAGCAGCAACTCGCGCGTCAGCACCTGGCCAGGACGCTCCATCAGCGTCCTGAGGATGCCGAACTCGGTCAGGGTCAGTTCGCGTTCGACGCCGTCGACGAAGCAGCGGTGGGCGCTCAGGTCGATCTCGACGCCGCCAGCCGCGAGCCGCTCGCCCGGCGGGTCGGTCCGGCGCAGCACCGCCTTGACGCGCGCCACGAGCTCCCGCGGTGAGAAGGGCTTGCCGACGTAGTCGTCGGCGCCCAGCTCGAGTCCGCGCACGCGGTCGGCCTCCTCGGTACGCGCCGTCAGCATGATGACGGGCACACGGCTCTCGCGGCGCAAGGCGCGCAGGAGGGCGACACCGTCCAGGCCGGGCAGCATCAGATCGAGCAGCAAAAGGTCAGGCGGCTCCTCGAGCGCCAGGCGCAGTCCATCGACGCCGTCCGACGCCTGACGCACCTGGAAGCCTGCCGCCTCCAAATGGAAGGCCACGAGATCGCGGATCGCTTCCTCGTCCTCGACGATCAGCACGCTGCCCTGCCGGGCCACCCTGGTCCCTCCCCGCCAACCCGCTCTCGAGCGGGATCATGGCAGACACAGGTTAAGTTCTCGTTGCGCTCTCGGCGCCGGGATGCGCCTCTTCCTCCTGCGGCATCTCGACGCGCCGGGCCGTGATGTTCGCGCTCAGGACGTTCTGCGCCGTCATCTGCTCGACCATCGTGCGCACACGGTCGCGTGCCAGGCTGAGGGCTGTCGGCAGGTGGTGCCCGAACACCACGGTGACGTCGAGATGCAGCACGAGGCCCTCCGCCCAGGTTTCCATCGTGACGCGGCGCACCTTCGCGATGCCCTCCACCTCTTCGGCGGCATGGGCTGCGATGGCGGAGACCGCCATGTCGTCGATCGTGAAACGCCCGAGATAGCTCCAGGTGGGACGCACCACGGACTTCTCGATGACCATGGCTCGGCGCGCGCCACCGCTGCCGCGCAGGATGAAGCGCAAAGGGTCCACGAGGTAGCCGGAGAAGGTGCGTTTGACCTCGACGATCGGCGCCGGGATGACGTGCTTGCCCTGCTCGCGCCGGATCTGCTGCGCATGCAGGATCTCCTCCGGGCTCGCGATGTCCTCGATGTGCACGACTTCCGCGGGCTGCGGCAGGCCGAGCACCTGGCAGATCCGCCGCACCATGCCGAGCGAGGTGCCGAGCACCAGCACGCGGTGCGGAGCGAGTTCACCCAGGCTCCGCCGCATGGCCTGGGCGTCGTCGGGATCGGCGAAGATCGCTCGCCGCACGGCTGCCAGCTTCGACGGGGCGCGCTTGGCGGACAGGCCCGCGAGGATCTTGCCCTCCCGGACGAGCAGCCCGTCGTCTATGATGGCCTCCGCGCCGCGCTGGATGGCGACGAGCGAGGCCCGATGGCTCTTGCCGGTGCCGCTCGGTCCTACGAGAGCCACGACCTGCAACGATCTTCCCGTCCCTCTCCTGGTCGCGGAAGGGCCGGCATGTTCGCCTCCGCTCCCTGCTCGCATGATAGCAGATGGCGGTGAGAGGGATTCAGCGCTCCGTCGCGAGGTCCGGCCTGAGGGAGATCGTGCCGTGCAGGTAAACGGGCGTGAGCCGCTGGCGCTCGGGCCGCTCCACCTCGACGAGGACGCGGATCATGCGCTCTGGCATGCCCGGCACAGGCGTCTCGGCAGCGCCGAGCAGCGGAACCTCGTTCCAGCCGAGCCTGCGCGCAGCGTAGGCCGGGAAGGCCGCGTCGAGGTCCGGCGTCATGGTGAAGAACGCCGCGACCACTTCGTCCACCACGATCGCGTTGCGCTCGACGAGCGCCTGTACCAGTTCCGCCGTCGCGTCCCAGATCGCCTCGGGGCTGTTCTCCCGCGCCACCGTGGCGCCGCGCACCGCACTAACCGCCATGTCCCACCTGACCTTGTCTGATCGTGTTCGCTGCCGCCCTTGCCCTCTCCAGGGTACCAGGGTCGCCGCGGGCGGCGGCCTCGAGCGCCGCGGCGAGCTCCTGCCCAGCCTGCGCCACCTGCGGCGCGTTGAGCGTCAGGATCTCCTGCCAGAGGCCCGTCGGACTCGTCGCGACGCGCAGCATCTCACGCGCCGCGGGGCCCACGAGCTGCCCGGGTACGTCCTCGAGCAGCAGGGCGAGCGAGCAGCTGAAGGCATAGCAAAGGTGCGAACTCAGAGCCACGATGCGATCGTGCTCGGCAGCGTCGAGCCAGTAGGGCACGGCGCCGAGCGAACGAACGAGTTCTTCTGCCCGATCTGCCGGGCCACCCGCCGCGCAGAGCGCGAAACCCTGGCCGGCGAAGAGCCCCGCCTGGGCCGCTGCCGGACCCGATCCCGCGTTCCCCGCCAGGGGGTGCCCACCGACGAACGGCAGGCCGCGCTCCTTTGCCCTGTCGCAGATCGCGTGCTTGACCGATCCCGTGTCAAGCCAGAGCGGCGCCCGCCAGGGCGCGTCCAGCAGCGCGATCGCCGCCTCGGGCGGGGTCGCCAGCACGATGCAGTCGAAACTGCCCCGCGGCTCGCTCACTGTGCGACGGATCGCGCCGAGCGCCAGGGCCTGCTCGCAGTGCTCCGAGGACAGGTCGTAGCCGAGGACCTCGTGTCCCAGCGCCGTCAGGTCCATGGCCAGAGAGGTACCGATGAGGCCGAGCCCCGCGACCAAGACCTGCACGTCTAGCCCTCCCCGCCTGCTGCACGACCCCGAGGCGTCGCCCCGCCCGGCTAGTCGGGATGCGCCACCACGCGCGCGCGCAGTTCGGCGGCGATCCCGGGCGGAAACGGCGTCGCGCGGCGCACGCCGCGATCGAGGTGGGCGGCGATGAATTCGCTCGTCGCCACAAGCTGGCCGTCACGCGTCATGCGCAGATAGTGGCGGTAGCGGATCGTCTTCTCCCGCACCTCGAGCAGGTCCGTGTAGACCGCCACGGTGTCGCCGGGGAACAGTTCCTTGTGGTAGGTGGCCTCCTGGGTCAAGGCGGCCATGCCGCTGCCGCTCACATCGAAGTACGGGCGTCCGAGCCCCAGCCGCGAGAAGAAGCCCCAGTTCGCCGAGTCGAAGATCTGCGCGTACCGCGCGATGTTGGCATGACCCATATGGTCCGTGTCCCAGGGATACACCACTCCGACATAGGTTGGTTCGAGGATCTGCTCGTTCAGCGGCAAGGGCTCCCCCTCCTGGCCAAGCGCGTTCGCGAACCATTCGCGCCACGCGGAATACGGTACGGAAGGCAGTCGGGCCCGGGGCATCGCCCCAGGGGCCAGGCTGCAGACCTGAGCCAAGAGGGGCGAAGCGGTGTGTGTGGAATCGCCGGCTGGATCGACTGGCACGAGGATCTGAGGCAGGAGGCGGCATTGCTTGAGCGCATGGTCGCGGCCTTGACGCCGCGCGGCCCGGATGACGCCGGACTGAAGCTCGAGCGGCACGCGGCCCTGGGTCACCGCAGGCTGATCGTCGTGGACCCCGAGGGCGGCGCTCAGCCGATGACGCGGCGCTTCGGCCGCCGCGAGCTCACCATCGTCTACAACGGCGAACTCTACAACACGGAGGAGATCCGGCGCCCGCTCCTCGCGAAGGGCTACCGCTTCCACGGCCACTCCGACACCGAAGTCCTGCTCTCCGCCTACGCCGAATGGGGCGACGCGTGCCTGCAGGGCCTCAACGGCATCTTCGCCTTCGCGATCTGGGACAGCCTCAGGGAGGATCTCTTCCTCGCCCGCGACCGGCTTGGCGTGAAGCCTCTGTTCTACGCCGAACGTCCGGACGCCTTCCTCTTCGCCTCGGAGCTCAAGGCTCTGCTGGCGCACCCCCTCGTGCCGCCGGAACTGGACCGCGACGGGCTCGCGGAGATCTTCCTGATG
This sequence comes from Bacillota bacterium, assembly GCA_021847575.1. Lineage (GTDB taxonomy): Bacteria > Bacillota > Sulfobacillia > JAJZYS01 > JAJYTV01 > JAJZQO01. Next base: position 26,645 of record JAJZQO010000015.1, read on the forward strand.
GCGCCCTCGCGCACACCCGGCCACGGCGTCTTCCGCGGCGTCGAGGAGCTGAGGCCGGGCCGGGCCTTGCACTGGCGACGGGCGGGCCTCAGCTCCTTCACGTACTGGCGGCTCGAGGCGCGTGAGCATACGGACGACGTCGCGACGACGGCACGCACCGTGCACGACCTCCTGCAGGACACCGTCGAGCGCCAGCTGGTCTCCGACGTTGGCATCTCATCGCTGCTTTCGGGCGGCCTCGACTCGAGCGCCGTGACGGCCTTCGCCAGCGCCGCGCTGAAGCGCGAGGGCAGGCCCGCCCTGCGCACCTGGGCCGTCGAGTTCGCCGAGATGGCGACGCACTTCCGGCCGACGGACTTTCAGACCTCCTTGGACGGTCCGTGGGCCGCGAAGGTGGCGGCCTACCTCGGCACCGACCACCGCACCGTCACGCTCGGGCCGACAGAGGTGGCCGGCAGCCTCGAGGCCGCCATGCTGGCGCGGGACCTGCCCGGGATGGCCGATGTCGACAGCTCCCTTTTGCTGTTCTGCCGGCGGATCAAGGAGGAGTCCACCGTCGCGCTCTCGGGCGAGTCGGCCGACGAGGTGTTCGGCGGCTACCCGTGGTTCGTGCGGCCGGACGCCCTCGCCGCCGACACGTTCCCCTGGGCTTTGCGCCAGAAGGACCGGCTCGCACTGCTCGATCCCGACCTGGTCCGTTACCTCGACGCCGAGCGCTACGTCCAGGACCGCTACCACCAGGCGCTCGGCGAGGTGCCCAGACTGCCCGGCGAGGCGCCAGCGGAGGCGCGCATGCGCGAGATCCTGCACCTCAACATCACGCGCTTCCTGCCGACCCTGCTCGACCGCAAGGATCGCATGAGCATGGCGACCGGCCTCGAGGTGCGGGTTCCCTTCTGCGACCACCGCCTGGTCGAGTACGTCTTCAACATCCCGTGGTCGCTGAAAATGCTCAACGGGCAGCGCAAGGGCATCCTGCGCGAGGCCCTGCGCGGCGAACTGCCGGACGACGTTGTGGACCGGCCGAAGAGCCCCTACCCGTCGACGCCCGATCCGCGCTTCCTGCAGGCGGTGCGAGAGGGTGCGCTCGGGGTGCTGCACGATTCCCGCTCGCCGCTCGCGGGCTTCCTAAACCGCCCGGCGATCGAGGCTCTCGCCCAGGCCGACCAGGATCCCTTCGCCCTGCCCTGGTTCTCGCAGTTGATGGGACTGCCGCAGTGGTTCGCCTATGTGCTGCAGCTCGATGCCTTCATGCGGCGCGGTCCCGTCAAGGCGCCGTACCGTCCGGCACGAAGCCCCGAAGCCATCAGGGCGGCCGCAGCAGGGGGCGCAGACTAGCGCCCCCCTGGTCCGCCGTCACTCGCCGCGCTGCGCCTCGTCGCCGATCTCGTCGCGGAACCCCTCGATGGCCTCCCGGCGCCGCCGGTTCTTGTCCCGCATGGCGTCCGCCTGGGCGTCGCGCATGTCATGGCCATGCGCCGCGAGGAAGTCCTCGGCGTCGTCGAGGTTCGCGTACGTGTTCTCGATGTGTTCCTGCAGGTGCTCGACGTTGTCGGACCGGTCGTCGGGCTTCGGCATCCATCATTCCTCCCCGAGGGCCGCCCATGCGGCCCGAGACTGTGGGACGCCCCTTAGCCTGCGCCCCCACGCCGCAGGCATGCGCCCGGCGGCCTGGGGGCGTGCAGGGAAAGTCGCGGGCATTGCTTGACGCAGTCTGACGTGGACCGCCAAACTGGAAACATGCACCACGAACAGATGCTCTCTACTGGGCAACTGGCAGATCGTCTCGGCGTGGTGGCCGCGTCGGACGGGATCGACGTGGTGCTGGTAGAATTCAAGGACCGCCCGGCGCGTCTCGGCTTCGCCCACGTGGTCGCAGCCCTGGCGGCGCACGACGTCCGCGTTGCGGTCTTGGCTGGACCGGACGCAATGGGTCAAGGCAGTACGTTTCCCTGCCGACCTGTTTCCCGGACCACCTACAGATGTTCGAGAGCCTGCGCCCGAGCTTCAAGGAGTGATCCGATCTGTTCGCCCTCGTCGACGTGAACGCGATGTTCGCCAGTTGCGCGGCCGCCGAGGACCCGAGCCTCAGGGGCCTGCCGCTCGTCGTGGCGGGCGACCCCGGCGACCGGCGCAGCATCGTCCTCACGGCGAGCTACGAGGCCAGGAGCTTCGGCGTGCACACCGCGATGCCGGTGCGCGAAGCCCTGCGCCTCTGCCCGCACGTACGCATCGTGCCGCCGGACCGTGCCCTCTACGAGCGGTACAGCCGGCAGCTTTTCGACGTGCTGCGGGACTTCACGCCGGTGGTGCGCCCCGTCTCGATCGACGAGGCCTACCTGGACCTCGCCGGCTGTCCCGGCCTCGCCGCGGGCCCGCTGCAGCTCGCGTCCGTGATCCGCAGGACAGTCGCGGAGCGGACGGGCCTCCAGGTCTCGATCGGGCTGGCCGAGGGGCCGTGGCTCGCCAAGATGGCCGCGGATCTCGCGAAAAAGCGCCCCGATGGCGTCCTGTTGCTGCTCGCGCGGGACATTCCGGAGTTCGTCTGGCCACTCGGCGTCGAGGCGTTCCACGGCATCGGCCCGAAGACGGCCGCGAAGCTGCGGCAACTGGGCATCCGCACGATCGGCGACATCGCCCACGCGGACCCTGCGGCCTTCTCCGGGTTTGGCGCCTACGGCAGGCGGATGCGCGATCTCGCCCTGGGCACCGACCGGGAAGGCCTGCCTGAGGACGGTCCTCCTGTCTCCATCTCGAGCGAGGAGACGTTCGCCCGCGATATCTTGGCGCCCGAGGCGCTCCATCCCCACCTCGTGGCCATCTGCGACCGCGTCGCCGAGCGCCTGCGCGGGGAGGGATACGTCGCGGGTGGGCTTGGCCTCCGCCTGCGAAACTCGGATTTTCGGGACTACAGCCGGCAGGGCCGGCTGCCCGCTCCGAGCGCGCGCGCCGAGGACCTGCGCAGCGAGGCGCAGGCGCTCTTGCGGCGCATGCCGGCGACGGCGTTCCCCTGCCGGCTGCTCGGCATCGCCGCGCACCGGCTCGTGCGGGTGGACGCCCGGCCGCCCGAGCTCTTTCCCGACGACGCGGCGCAGCGCCGCGACCAGCTGTGGCAGGCCGTCACGGAGGTGCGGCGGCGGTTCGGCGCTGACGCTGTGCGACCCCTGGGCGGCCAGTCGGCGCGTCCCCGCAAGCCGTCCCGGGACACGAGATAACGTATTATTCCGATCTGCATGCTATACTTTGCGAAACCGCCTCAAGGAGGTCTCGCCATGCCGATCGCCGATTCTGTCCTCGACCTCGTCGGCCAGACGCCGCTCGTTCGCCTGCGCGGCATCTCGTCCGAAACCGGTGCCGACGTCTGCGCCAAGCTCGAGAGCCGCAACCCCGGGGGCAGCGTCAAGGACCGCATCGCGCTCGCGATGGTGCGTGCGGCCGAGGCGAGCGGCGACCTGCGTCCCGGCGGCACCATCGTCGAGCCCACCTCCGGCAACACCGGCGTCGGCCTGGCGATGGTCGCCGCGGCGTCCGGCTACCGGCTGGTCGTCACCATGCCGGAGTCGGCCTCCGTCGAGCGGCGCCAGCTGATCGCCGGCTACGGCGCAGAGGTCGTGCTCACGCCCGCCGCCCAGGGCATGAAGGGGGCGATCGCCCGGGCCGAGGAGATCGCCGCAACTGCGGGAGGCTTCATCCCGCAACAGTTCGAGAACCCGGCCAACCCTGAGATCCACCGCCGCACCACGGCCGAGGAGATCTGGCGCGACACGGACGGGAAGGTGGACGTTTTCGTGGCCGGCGTCGGCACCGGCGGCACGCTGACGGGGGTCGGCCAATTGCTCAAGGCCCGCGGCCTGACGCATGTCGTTGCGGTCGAGCCGGAGCTCTCCGCCGTGCTCTCGGGCGAGCAGCACCATCCGCACAAGATCCAGGGCATCGGCGCCGGCTTCGTGCCCGCCGTGCTCGACCGTGCGCTGATCGACGAGATCGTCAAGGTCTCGGAGGCTGACGCGTTCCGCGAGGCGCACGCCCTGATGCGCGAGGAGGGCATCTCCGCAGGCATCTCCTCGGGAGCCGCGGCGGCCGCCGCCCGCTTTGTCGCGCGGCGCACCGGGATGCGCGGCAAGCGCATCGTCGTCGTGCTGCCGGACACGGGCGAGCGCTACCTGTCGACGCCGCTCTTCGCGCCGCCCGCCTGAGCGGCCGGATCCGTCGCGGGCGCGGCCGGCAGGAGGCAGCGCACGGTCGTGCCCTCGCCCGGTTCGGACGCGATCTCCAGGGTGGCATGGTGCGCCTCCGCGATCTCCCGCGCGATCGCGAGCCCGAGCCCCGCACCGCCGCCGGCGGCGCGGGCCGGATCCGCGCGGTAGAAGCGCTCGAAAGCGTGCTCTCGCACCTCCTGCGACATGCCCGGGCCCTCGTCCCGCACCTCCAGGGCGGGACGAGGGCCCACCTTGCGCGCCAGGACGTGGACGGTGCCTGTCTCGCCACCGTACTTGATCGCGTTGTCCACGAGAATCCACAGGAGCTGCTTCAAAAGGTCCCAGTCGGCGTGGGCCTGCACCACGTCCCGCGTCTCGGCGACGACGCGTGGCGCGTGCGGCAGGGCCTGCGCCTCGGACACCGTCTCGGCGACCAGTTCGCCGAGGTCCATGCCCTGCATGCGCAGCCTGAGACCCTGGGCGCCGCGGGCCAGGAACAGGAGATCCTGCACAAGGCGCTGCATGCGCGCGGCCTCGCGGCTGATCGTGGTCACCGCCTCATCGCGCACCTGCGGGTCCTGGGCGGCCCAGCGCTGCAGCAGTTCGGCATAGCCGGAGATCACGGCGAGCGGGGTCTTGAGCTCATGCGACGCGTCCGAGACAAAGCGGGCCTGGCGCGCGAAGGCGGCCTCCAGGCGGTCCAGCATGCGGTTGAAGGCCTGGGCGAGCCGGCCCACCTCGTCCCGCGGGTGGGCCCCCTCGAGCCGGCGGGAGAGGTCCGAATCGGAGATGCGCGTCGCCAGGGACGTGAGCCGCTCGACCGGTAGCATGGCGCGGCGCGCGAAGAGGTAGCCCACGAGGGCCACGAGCGCCAGCCCTGCGATGCCCCCCTCGACCAGCAGGACGCGCAGGAGCTGCAGAGCGCCATAGCTCGCGGCCAAACTGACTGCCACCTGGACGGACGCCAGCGGCAGTCCGTGAAACACGATGGGCAGGCTCACGTAGCTCGCGGGCTGGCCCTTCCAGGTGACCGTCGTCTGCACGTGCTGCGTGAGCGGGACCGGGATGGGCAGATATGGCTTCTGCGATGCCTGCACCACCGTGCCGAGCGGGCTCACGATCTGCACCACGATCTCGTCCGGACGCGCGCCGAAGAGGTAGGCGCTGCTGTTCGCCTGCACCCCGTCCAGGTCGCCGCCGCGCGAGAGGAAGGTCTGCGCGGTGGCCTGCGCGGTGGCCTCCGCCGTGCGGATGGCCTCCTGCTCCACCTCGTTGCGCAAGACGGTGAAGATCGTCGCACCGAGCACAAGCAGCACAAGCGCCATCGCGGCGGCGATGAACACCGTGAGGCGGGTGCTCAGGCTACGCACCCGCGCCCTCCTCGCGCAGCACGTAGCCGACGCCCCGCACCGTGTGCAGGAGAGGTGTGTCGAAAGGCTCGTCGAGCTTGCTGCGCAGCTGGTAGACATAGACGTCCACCACATTGGTGGTGCCGTAGAAGTCGTAGCCCCAGACGTGTTCGAGGATCGCCTCGCGGGACTGCGGGTGCCCGGCGTGACGCATCAGGAACTCGAGCAGGGCGAACTCGCGCTTCGTGAGCTCGACTGGCCGTCCGGCGCGCTGCACGCTGCGTTCGAGCCGGTCGAGTCGCAGATCCCCCACCTCGAGAACATCCTGGACAGGCCCCTGCTGGCGCCTCGCCACCGAGCGGATGCGCGCGAGCAGCTCCTCGAGCTTGAACGGCTTCGTCAGGTAGTCGTCCGCGCCGAGGTCCAGACCCTGCACCTTGTCTTCGGTGCGGTCGCGCGCCGTGAGCAGGATTACCGGGACACCCGAGCGCCGCCGCAAGGCCTGCAGCACCTGCATGCCGCCCAGACCCGGCAGCATCACGTCGAGCAGCACGAGTTCGTGGTCCGAGCCGGCGAGGCGCAGTCCTTCCTCGCCGTCGTGGGCAAGCGTCACCTGGTAGCCCTCGTGTGTCAGGGCGAGCTCGAGATAGCGGGCGAGATCGCGATCGTCTTCCACCACCAGGATGCGCATCGCAAAACCCTCCCTCGGGACGTTCGGCCGGGCCTCAGTTCCCGGGCTGCTGCGCGACTCCCTCGACCAGGGCCCGCGCGGTCTCCAGCCAGCGCGCGCGCAAGGGCATGAGGGCCGGCGCGAGGCGGACCGACACGACGAACGGCCTGTCGCCGCCCTGGATTTCGGCGTAGGGCAGTTCGCGCAGGGCCCCCTCGATCAGGTGGAGCCCCCCTGCCACGTCGAACGACCGCACGACGGCCAGGGCCGGAACGTCGAGCCGCACCGTCACCTGGCCGTCCTCGAGGCTGGCCCCAAGAAGATAGATGTCCCCCTCCTGGCCGAGACGCATCACGGACGGCACCAGATTCACCTTGGCGGTCGTCGCCTCGGCGATCAGACGGCCGACCCCCTCGATCTCGCTCGGCTGCAGCACCGGCAGGCGCACGATCTCGTCCAGCAATTCGGGACGGAGTGTTGCCGCGATGTCCTCCATGGCCTCAGGTCTCCCTTTCCTTTGGCAGGCTGTCCCTAGCGTACATTACCCGAAGGCGCCGTAAAGCCCCTGGCTTCAGCCCTGAAGTCGCCGGGGATGCCGTTGTGCGGTGATCCCGGCTTGCGCTGACTTCTCGCAGGACGGATGCGGTCAGGCCCTGCCGGCGCTCGGCCGGACGAAGTCCATGGCGGCGATGCGCATCTCGCTCAGCTGCAGGCAGAGGTACGCCTCGCCGGTGGCGGCCAGGCAGCCGGCGATCGCGCCCGCGGCAAGGCCAAGGAGCGCGTAGGCGCCGGCGAAGAACGCAGCCGCGATCGCGGCGGTCAGCACCGTGAAGAGCAGGCGCAACCAGACCGCCACCGTGCGCTGGTCGATCGCGTTCGGCATGACGGCCCATGCGAGCAGCGCGACCGCGCGGCTGAGCAGCATCAGCGAAAGCGCCAAAGGCAGGCTCCAAACCGCAATCGCCGCCTGGCCCGCGCCGATCAGCCAGCCGGTCGCGACGCCGCCCCAGCCCAGGCCGGAAACCAGCGCCGCGGGCAGGAACCAGGCCATGAGCTTCGTGCCGAGGAGACCGGGAGTCTGCGCCCAAAGCGGCGACGAGAGGACTTGGCCGAAGGTGACCGACAGGGCCGCAGCGCCGGTCAGGACCATCATGTATGCCAGCAGGCCCGGCAGCACCTGCCAGGGCATGCCCCGGCCAACCGCCAGGTGCCCCGCGATGCCCGCCACGACCCAGCCGAGCGCGATGAGCGGCAGCCACAGGGGCAGCATGGTGCGGTAGAGGCGCGCGAACTCGACACCGAGGAGCGCCATGCCTCCCTGGCCAGGCCAGTCGCGCCGCCGGAAGCGCCGCCGCCCGGCCGCCGCCCCAGGACCCCTGGACGAGACCAGCGCAGCGCGCCAGCCGATGCCGCGCCGCCCTGCGAGCACCGGCAAGGCGCCCCAGTCGACGCCGAGGCGCACGGTGCTGGGGGCGAGAGCGATCATCGCGCCAAGGACCAGCAGGGCAGCGACGCCGAGCGCCGCGAGCGCCAGGGCGTTGCCGTGCAGGGCCAGGGCGGTCAGTGCGAGCGGCCAGATCGGATCGCACACCGCGGCAAGCCCGGCGAGGCCCCCCTGGCCCAGGCCGAGACCCGCGCGCAGGGCCAGCAGGGCGAAGGCCGCGAGCAGGGCGTAGCGGATGTAATCGCCCCACCTGCCAAGGCCGAGCAGGATGTAGCGGATCGCCATGGCGGCGATCAGCGTCAGTCCGACCAGGTAGAGCAGGCTGCCCCAGCCGACGTCGCCGGAAGCCGCCATCTGCGGCACCCAGAAGACGGCGACCACGATGAGGAAACGCAGCTGGGTCACCGCCTGGCGCACCAGGGTCCAGACGACGATGCGATCGGGCGGGATGGCGCTCGGCACGACGAGCGCCAGGTCCGCGGGCCGCGCCAGAAGGCGGCGTTGGCCGCCGATAGCCGCAAGCCCCAGCCCGAGGAGCCACAGCGCGAGCGCGTAGATGGTCGCCGCATGGCCGAAGTGTGGCATGCCGCGCCTGCTCCGCGTCAGGATGAAGACGATGTACACGGCCACCAGCAGATAGACGGCAAGCCGGCCGCGGGCCTGGGCGAGCAGGCGCAGTTGGGCGCGCAGGGTCCGCCCCTCGAGGTAGAGGAGCGCGCCGAAGCCGCTCATTCCTCCGTGAGGCCGAGGAAGGCCTCGTTGAGGCTCTGCGCGGGAGCCGTGATCTCCTCGAGCGTGCCTTGCGCCAGCAGACGGCCGCGGTGCAGGATGACGAAGCGGTCGCAGATCTCCTCGGCGCTGCTCAGGATGTGCGTCGAGAGGAGCACCGCCGCGCCCCCCGCCCGCACGGCGCGCAGGGTGTCAACCAGTTCGCGCTGGCCCGCCGGGTCCAGCCCGACCATCGGCTCGTCGACCAGGAGCAGCAGCGGGCGATGCAGGAGCGCGCAGGCGATCAGGAGCTTCTGCTTCATGCCCTTGGACAGGGCGCCACCCACCCTGTCGCCGACTTCGTCGAGGTGCAGGCGCCGCAGGATGTCCCGCGCCTGCTCAGGCCAGCCGCTGTCCAGACGGTAGGCCCGCGCGATGAAGCCGAGGTGCTCCTCCACGGTGAGCAGCGGGAACACTTCCGGCTGCTCGGGCACGAAACCGACGAGGGCCTTCTGCTGCTCGATCGGCTGCCCAGCGAGCCAGGCGTGGCCCGACGTCGGGTGGACGAGCCCCGCGAGGGCGTGCAGCGTCGTCGTCTTGCCCGCCCCGTTCGGGCCGAGGAGGCCGACGATCTCGCCGGGCCGCACCTCGAAGCTGAGGTCCGCAACGGCGGCGACGTCGCCGTAGCGCTTGCCGAGCCCTGCCACCTTCAGGCCGTCCATGCTGCCTTTCATCCCTCCGTCAGGTCCCTGCGGACTGCCGCGTGCCGTGCCAAGTACGGCCCCAAGTCTGAAGGGGCACGCGGAAATCTGTCAATGCCGCCGATGCCACGGGGGCCGCGGTGCGCTAAGATGCTTGCATGTCCCAACGCAACTCCGGCTATCCGCCGGCGCTTTTGGTTCTTGTTCTGTCCACCGTCCTGATGGTGTCGGGATTCTCCATGATGTGGCCGCTCGTGACGCTCTACGTCCATTCGCGCCTCGGGCTGCCCATGAGCTGGGCAGGCGTCGTCCTGCTCGTCCAGTCGGCCGCGAACCTCGGCGGCAACCTGGTTGGCGGGCCGCTCTTCGATACCTGGGGCGGTCGCCGCACCGTGCTCGTCGGGGCCTGCTCGGCGTCGCTCGCGGCCTTCGGCATGGCCCTGACGCACGGACTCTACCCCTACCTCGCCATGACCGTAGTGCTCGGCTTCGGCACAGGCCTGATCTACCCCTCGATCAACGCCTTCGCGGCGCAGGTCTGGCCCGACGGGCAAAGGGCCGCCTTCAACGCCGTTTACGTCGCGTCGAACGTCGGCGTCGCCGTGGGCTCGATGGCGGGCGGGCTCCTGGCCGAGATCCGGTTCTCGCTCTCGTTCACGGTCACTGGCATTGTGATGCTGGTCTACGCCTGCGTCGTGCTGGTGGGCATGCGCGCGCCGGCGTTCGGCCCAGCCCGCGCGACGCCGCACCAGGTCCTCCCCGGCGGCCCGGCCGCGCCCCGCGGCCCGGCAGAACTCTGGCGCCTCGCGCCATGGCTGCTCGCGCTCGGCCTGTTCCTCGACTGGACGGCCTACGTCCAGTGGCAGACCACCGTCGCGGTGCACATGGAGGTGCTCGGCTTTGCGCTCTCGCGCTACAGCCTGCTCTGGACGGTGAACGGCGTCCTGATCCTGGCCGGGCAGCCGCTCGTGGCCTGGTTCACGCGACAGGTGCCCGCCGTGAAGCTGCAGATGCTGCTCGGCAACGTGCTTTTCATCCTGTCCTTCGTCCTGCTGCTCCGGGCCAGGGCGTACAGCGCCTTCCTCGGCGGCATGGCGCTCACAACGCTCGGCGAGATGTTCGTCTGGCCTGGCGTGCCGGCGGCGGCCGACCGGTTGGCTCCCGAGGGCAGGCGCGGACTGTACCAGGGCCTCGTCAGCGGGGCCGCGTCGACGGGCAGGGCCGCGGGTCCACTCTTCGGCGGCCTGCTCTACGACCGCTTCCCGACCCAAGTGCTGTTCCTGGTCATGATCGCCGTCTTCATCGTCGGCCTGGCCGTGCTGGCGGTCTACGACCGCTTCCCGCCGCGGACGGTGCGCAGGGAAGCGGCCGTCCCACCCGGATACTAGCCTGGCCCCGCGGCCGGGTCGGTCCCGGATGTGGCCCGCCCCCGCCCCGTGCCGGAGTAGTGGACGACGGTCACCTTGTCGCGCGTGATCATGCCGTCGCCCACAAGTTCCAGGAGCGTGGGCAGGAAACGTTCGATATACTCGGTGGAGTCGACGATCTCGATCACGATGGGCAGATCGGACGACAGGTCGAGGAGCCCAGCCGTGTGGATGCGGCTCGACGCGCCGAAACCCTCGATCGCGCGGTGCACCGTGGCTCCGGCCAGGCCCTCGCGCCGCGCCGCCATGATGATCGCGTGCCACAGGCCGTGGCCGTGGTGGCGGTCCGACTCGCCGATGTAGACCCTGAGACGCTCTGCCGGACCGCTGATGCGAGGCAGCTTGCCCTCCATACCCATCACCAACTCTCACAGCAGTATTGCCACAAGGGGAAGCCATCTCCTGCCTGACGAAAGGATGCCACGATGTATCTCCTCGTCGCGGCCATGGGCGGCATCGGCAGCATCCTGCGCTACCTCGTGAGCCGTCTCATGGCGCGCTTCGCGCCAGACCTGCCATATGGCACCCTGCTCGTCAACTGGACAGGCTCGTGGCTCGTCGGCCTCCTCGGCGGCGCCGTGTCCCAGCGCATCCCGGGGGCCTTGCTGACGCCGATCGTGGCAGGGCTGCTCGGCGGATTCACGACCTTCTCGACCTTCACCTACGAAACGGCCGAGCTGGTGCAGTCCGGAGAACTCCTGCCCGCCATCGCCAATCTTGCGCTGAGCGTCGTAGGCGGCGCCCTGCTGGCGCTGCTGGGATTGAGCCTCGCATGAGCGCCCTCTACGACCTGCTCGCCGTAGGGTTCGGCGGGGCCGTCGGCACCCTGCTGCGCTACGTGGCGGAGAGCGCGGCGAAGGGGCTGCCGTCCGCCATCTGGGCCGTGGCGGCCATCAACGTGCTCGGCGCCTACCTGATCGGCTTTCTCGCGACGCTCCTGATCGAACGCCTGCATACGCCGCCGCCTTGGCGCCTTCTGCTCACCACCGGCATTCTCGGCGGCTTCACCACGTTCGGGACGCTGATGGTGCAGCTGGCCACGCTGCTCAGGGCAGGCGACCTCGCCCTGGCGGCAGCTCTGGCGCTCGGCGAGGTGCTGCTCGGGCTTGTCTGCACCGTGCTCGGGGCAGGCAGCGCCCGCCGGCTGCCTGGGCGCGGCTAGTCGGGCCCCGCCTGCGCGGCGTGCAGCGCGCCCGCGGACAAAGGCGCCCGCATCCCGCTCCGCGCGGTGGTCTGGCCGTCGAGGCCGTGCGGCGATAGCGCGTCCGCAACTGTCAAAGACTGTCGCCCGCGAAGCAGGAGTTCGCATGGCTTGGCCGAACCAACGTCCACTCCTGGGAGGTAACCTTGTCACCCGCAGGCACAAGGTTTCTCCTACCCCTTCGGGGAGGTGCTGGGTTGAATATGCGCATCGCCGAGGTGGCCCGGGTCGTCGGTGTGTCGCCAGGCACCATTCGCAAGTGGGAACGCCAGCAGCTCGTCCGGCCGCCGCGCGGCGCCAACGGCTACCGTTACTTCACCTCGCGCGAGATCCAGCGTCTCGCCTTGATCAAGCGGATGACCCTCCAGGGCATGAGCCTCGTTGCCATTCGCCACGCCTTGCCGCCGACGCCGGCGGAAGTCGGCACGGCGCCGTCCAGGCTGCCCGGTATTCTGCGGCTGCTGCGGACGGAGGCGGGGCTCAGCGTGCAGGAGCTGAGCCAGGCCATAGGCGTGTCGGGCGTCGAACTCGTGCTGCTCGAGGGCGGGCGCGCAACGGGATCGGTCGCCACCTTGCAGCGCCTCGCCACCTTGTACGGCGTCGCCCTGATCGATCTCGTCAAGGGCGATGTCGCGCCGCAGGCGCAATTCATGCCCGCGCAGGAGAGGCCGCAGTTGGCCCTCCCCGACGAGGACGTCACGATCGAAGGTTTGGCCCAGGGCCCGGTGGGTCTGCAGCCAACCCTCCTGACCGTCGCGCCCGGCGGCGGCGCGGAGGAGTCGCATGCGCACCCGGGCGAGGAGTTCCTTTACCTCCTTTCTGGCCGACTCGAGATCTGGCTGGGCGACACGCGATACCTGCTCGAGCCCGGCGACTCGCTCGCGTTCCTCAGCCTTACGCCCCATCGCTGGCGTGCGATCGCGCCCACCGCGACGATGATCCTCTGGGTGCACAGGGAGGACCACCAGGACCAGCCGGGTAAGGACACCCTTCCCGCGCTGGCTTGGCGCCTCGGGAAAGGAGTTGATGCCTAGACGGACTGAGTCCGCGACGACGTCCGCGCGTCTCCCGCGCTCGTGGCGAAGGAGAGTCTTGTTTGTACAGTTGGCGACGCGTCCCCCTGGTTGCGCTCGCAGCATCCAGTGCCCTGCTGGCCGCCGCCTGCGGCTCCACCCCGGCCGCCCAGGCGCCGTTCCAGAAAGCCAACGGGGTTGTCGTGGCACTCGCGCCCCAGACGACCATCGGCAGTTTCACCCCTCTCGTCAACTCGGCCCCCTTGATAACATCGTCGCGGAGTACATGATGCACTCCCCAGTCGCCATGGCTTCGAGCCACGACACAATCGATTGGCTCGTACCTGCCCGGCACCACGAGCCAGGTCCAGCACCGCATGTACCAGTACACCCCGGCGACCGCCCGTGACCTGCCGGTGCTCTGGATGCCCGAGCCGTACGGCGTCAACGAGACCGCCTTCTACGTGCGCGGGATGAACACTTCAACCCGGTCGCCGGTTTCACCCCGATGAACTACGTGACAATCTCGCACTAGACCCCGCATCGGGGCACGGCCGGCATTCACCGCCGTGCCCGACGCCTCCACCCCGTCCTGCCGATTTGGAGGGATACCCATGAGCCACCACGCCACCGGTGCCGACGTCCTCGTCGAAGGGCTGATCGGTGCCGGCGTCGACGTCGTCTTCGGCGTCCCGGGCGATACCGGCATAGCCTTCTACGAGGCTCTCTACCAGCGCCGCGACCGCATCCGCCACGTCCTGGCGCGCGACGAGCGCTCCGCCGCCGCCATGGCCGACGCCTATGCCCGCGTCACGAATCGGCTCGGCGTCGTCGAGGCGTCGTCCGGCGGGGGCGCCACCTATCTGGTCGGAGGGCTGGGCGAGCCCTTCGCGGCGTCGGTGCCCCTGCTCGTGATCACGAGCGACATCCACCGGCAAAGCCGCGGAACCGGCGCCATCACCGAAATCGATCAAGGCGCCCTTTTCAGCGCCGTGACGAAGTACCGGCGCACTGTGGACTCGGCTGCTGCCCTCCCGCGCATCCTTCCGGAGGCGATCGCAGCCGCGCTGAGCGGCCGACCCGGTCCGGTCTCGCTCGTGCTGCCCGAGGATGTCCTCGCGGAGGAAGCGCCGGGTGCCGCCTCGCCGCCACGGGCCGAGCTTCCCCCCGCGCGTCCGCAGGCGCCGCCCAAATTGGTCACCGAGGCCGCCGAGGCCTTCCGTCATGCCCGCCGTCCCGCCATCCTTGCCGGCTCGGGCGTCCACCTGTCGGCCGCCTGGGACGAGCTGCGGAGCCTGGCCGAGGAGAACGGCATCGCCGTCGCGACCACGATCCATGGCAAGGGTGCGTTCCCCGAGGATCATCCACTGTCCCTCGGCACACTCGGCGCGAACGGCGCGAGCATCGAGGACATGAGGCCGTTGGCAGAGGCCGATGCCGTCCTGCTCGTCGGCACGCGAGCCAACGCCACCGATACGGACGGGTTCACGGCGCCGCCGCGCGGCTCCGCGTTCGTGGCCCAGATCGATATCGATCCCCGGCGCGCGGGGCTCAACTATCCCGACGCAGTGGCACTGCCCGGCGACGCAAAGGCGGTTCTGCGTCAACTCCGGACGGCTCTCGCATCGTTCGGCCGAAGGCAGATGCCACTCGGACCCGCACGCCCCTCGCCTGCCCTGGCGACGTCGTCCCCCGGAGCGGGCCACCTGCACCCCGCCGGGATCGTGACACGGCTTCAGGCCGCGGCCAGGCCCGACACGGTCGTGACGGCCGACGCGGGCACGCCGACGCCATGGCTCTCCGCCGTCTGGCAATGTCGCACCGCCGGACGCAGCTTGCTGATCCCGCGCGGTCACGGAGCGATGGGCTTCGCCATCCCCGCCGCTGTCGGTGCCGCGATCGCCCAGCCCGGCAGGCCCGTGCTCTGCCTCACCACCGACGGCAGCTTCGCGCTGTCCTGCGGCGAATTGGAGACCGTGCAGCGGCTGGCGCTGCCGATCACGATCGTTCACCTCTCGAACCGCAGTTTCGGCTGGATCAAGATGCTGCAACACCTCTACCAGGACCGGCATTACCTCGGCGTGGATTTCGCCCCTGTGCAGGCGGATCTGGTGGCGAGGGGGTTCGGCCTCACCTCAATGCACGTCGAGACGCTCGACGAGCTGAGCTTCGCGCTGCAGGGCGCACAGGCGGAGGGAAAGCCTCTGTTCATCGACGTCGCGGTGCCGGCGGAGCACGAACTCGTCCCGCCTGTGGCGCCTTGGCAGCGCACTCTGCTCGGGACGGGCGGCCGGCCGGTCTACTAGTGCGGCGAACCCTGCCTCGCAGGGCGGCGCGTTCCCCGGGTGCGGCAGGGACCCGCCCACCGACGATCCCTCAGGGCAAGAAGGGAGTTTTTCCGTTGCCCGACTGGAACGAATTCGACGCGTACGCCCGTCAGCGCATGGCCGCTTTCGGCGTCCCTGGCATGGCCGCCGGCTTCACGCGCGGCGGCCTCCCCGAGCACCTGGCCGCCTACGGCCGGATCAGCCCCAGCGGCGAGCCGACGCGGACGGACACCCTCTTCGGCATCGGTTCGATCACCAAGTCGTTCACGGCCCTGGCGATCCTCCAGCTGGAGGAGGATGGCCTGCTCTCGACCGAGGACCCCGTCGCGCGACACCTGCAGAACTTCCGTCTGCCGGGCCAACGCAAGGGGCAAGACGTCCGGTTGCGCCATCTCCTCACCCACACGTCGGGCCTCCCGCCGCTGCCGGCGCTTGAGTTGTGCCTCGAGCACCCGCCAGACGGATCACCGCCCACCATCGGGGACTACGGTCAGTTGATGGACTACCTGGCCGACGTGGACAGGCCTCTCCTCGGTCCGCCCGGAACCTTCTTCAGCTACTCGAATGAGGGTTACGGCCTGCTCGGGGCTGTCGTCGAAGCGACCTCGGGCCAGCCGTACAGCCACTATGTGACGGAGCGCATCCTGGGCCCGCTCGGCATGTCGTCCAGCACATTCCGCAACCCTGGGGCGGATGGCCTCGCGCAGGCCACCGAACTCTATGACATGCGTAATCTGGCCGATGGCACCGAGGAGATCTATCCCTCCCCGGGCTGGAGCGACGCACCTGCTATGATCGCCGCCGGCTGGCTGCGCTCGACGGTCCCGGACCTCCTGCGCTACCTCGGCATGTACCTGGGCCGCGGCCAGCTGGGCGACGCGCGGCTGCTCTCCGCCCAGGGCATCGCGAAGATGCTCGAGCCCCGCGTGGAAACGTCGCCCGGCCGCTTCTACGCATACGGATTCTCTGTCATCCGCGACTTCCACGGCCGCGACATGATCGGCCATTCAGGCGGCCTGAAGGGTGTCGGCGCGGACGTTGGCTTCATCCCGGAAGTCGGGCTGGCCGGGGCAGCCCTGGCGAACCTGATGGGTCCCGCCGCGCGCCAGGCGGTGCAGGGCGGGCTTGCCTTCGCCATGGGCCACCAGGCACAGCCGTTCAACTGCGACTACCCGGCGTTCGCTTTGCCGGCAGGGCGCCTGTCCGACTACCTGGGCGCCTACCCGTCAGGCGAGGGCGAGACCTATCGAACCGAACAGCGGGCAGGTGAACTTTGGCTCGACGACGGAACGAAGGCGCTCAGGCTCGAGCCCGTCGGCGACGACGCCTTCGTGCTCCGCGAGCGCGGCGACGAGACGTTCGTGCGCTTCTGGCGTCGGGACGCCGCAGTCTACGCGGTCAGCTGCGGCACGCGCATGATCCTGCGCCGAGACGTGTCCTGACGGGTGCGGTGCACGATTGTGGAGGGATAATGTGGGTTAAGGGTCAAGTTAACATAAGTCCCAAAATATGAGCAAGGATATGGATGCAAAGACAAAGAACTCCTCTTACAGCCTACCCATGCATTACTCCGCGTAGGCCGAAAAGAGGAGCCCGATTGAACGTATCCCAACTCGCGCGCGAAGACAACAACACGATCACACAGCGCATCTTGGATGAAGTACGGAACATCCTCTTTGAGTCCTTGACGGCGGATCTGATCACGGAGCTCGTCGATCAGGACATGGATGCTATGGAGCAGGCGGTGCAGCGCCTGTTGCGCCTCGTCGGCGGGGCGGTGATGGCGACGCTGGTCGAGGTGAGCGTGTTGCGTCATGTGGGACCGCCACCGAACTGCGCGCACTGCAGCCGTCCCATGCGCCTCGTAGACCGGCGTCGCGAGCG
Source organism: Bacillota bacterium (assembly GCA_021847575.1). GTDB lineage: Bacteria > Bacillota > Sulfobacillia > JAJZYS01 > JAJYTV01 > JAJZQO01. The sequence continues at coordinate 43,568 of JAJZQO010000015.1, forward strand.
GAAGATGCACGGTTTGGTAGGAGATTTCACGTACAGCCGGCCCTACTTCCATTGCCGTACTACCTGCGGCGACGGCCTGGCACCGGATGACGAGAGGTTCGGCGTGGGTGCCCTCAGCTACACCCCTGCCCTCAGTCGCGTGGCGGCAGCGCAGGCTGTAGACGTCCCGTTCCAGCGAGCGGCACGCAAGCTCTCCGAAACGCTTGGAGCAGCGTTTGCCGAGGCAGACGTGTACCGCGCCGTCGAAAGCCTTGGGGCGGTAGCCGAGACAGAGATCCAGACCGCGATGGCGACGCCTGCCGCACCGCCTCCGGCACCGGATGGGGACACCCTGGTCGCGGGTATGGACGGCACGACGAGCCATATTGCGGGAGCGTGGCACGAGGTCAAGGTGGGCGTAGTGGGAACGCTCGGGCCTGAGACGCAGCGCGACCCGAACACCGAGCGAGAACTGTTTGTGATGAAGAACCCGATGTACTGCGCCGCTGCCAACACGGAGGCAGACGCATTCATGCCCCGCTTCCTGTGGATCGCGCGGCAGGCGGGCTTCGGTCACCCGGCGCTGCGCCGGGTGGTGTTCATCAATGACGGAGGGCCCTGGATCTGGAACCGCGCCTCGCAGCTTGATCAAGAGGGTGTCGAGCGGATTGACATCCTGGACTACTTCCACGTCACCGAACACGTTTGGCGCGTGGCGGATGCCTTCTTCGGTCCACAGTCGCTCGATGCGCACGCCTGGGTCCGGCCAGTGCTCGAAAACCTCCTAGACCACGGCCCAGAGTCCCTGATGCAGGCCCTCAACGCACTGCCGCCGCGCACCAAGGACCAAAAGAACGAACTTCGCAAAGCCACGGGCTACTTCAGCGACCACCTCGAACACATGCGCTATCCGCAGTACATGGCCATGAAACTGCCGATCGCATCCGGCATCGTAGAGGCTACCTGCCGCTCGGTGGTGTGCCAACGAACCAAGGGCGCCGGCATGCGCTGGAGCCGCATGGGCGCGCAGGCCGTGCTCAATCTGCGCTGCTTCTACCTCTCCTCCCATGATCGTTGGCGCAACTTCTTCGATCACCGTCCGCTCCGCAAAGCACCTCGCGTTGCCCTCATTAGGCGGGATGTCCAAGATGCTGCCTAGACTGGGTTAGCGCACCACCACAAATGTGCACCACACCC